>NZ_CP031416.1:1568992-1881865 GCF_003367375.1 Gallaecimonas mangrovi | reverse complement strand
CCAACCTCAGTACCCAGCGCTTTACGGTGTCGGCTGATGCCTACTACAACCCCTTCGGCGAAGATGTCTACGTTTATAGCTACCGACCAGTGGATGCCGGGCTTCGCCACATCACCGTGGACGACTATTCTTACCGCGTTTTGGGTGGCCTTAAGGGGTACATCAAAGATTGGGATTTTGACAGCGCCTTTACCTACTCCAAAGCGCATACCGCCGATAAAACCAAACGCATCGACACCACCTTGTTTGAAGAAGCGGTTAACAGTACCGACCCTGACACCGCCTACGATATTTTTAACGGTGGCAGCCTTACCAGCCCCAACAGTGGCGACGATACCGTTAACTCGCAAAGCGTTATCAATAGCTTCTTGATTAATGTACAGCGCACCTCTGAAACACAGCTTGCCACCTACGACTTCAAGCTGTCGCGCCCTGATTTATTCTCGCTGCCCGCCGGTGATGTTGGCTTTGCCACCGGCGCCGAGGTGCGTTACCAAACCTATTCCGATAAACGTTCAGACGCGCTAAACGGTACCGACAACTTTGTTGATATCACCACTGGCGAAACCAGCGAACTGGCCAGTTCGGTATGGGGCAGCAGCCCTACCCCGGATTCGTCGGCCAACCGCACCGTACTATCGGCCTACGGCGAATTTGAAGTGCCCATCTTGGCCGACAAACCGCTGGTGAAATCCATGAGCATGCAACTGGCCGCCCGTTACGAGAAATACAACGACGTTGGCCACGTATTTAAACCCAAAGCCGCGCTGTCCTGGCGCGTTGACGACTGGTGGCAATTAAGGAGCTCTTATTCGGAAGGCTTCAAAGCACCGGGTTTGGCCCAAACCAGTGCGGTTAACGTTACCCGCAGTAACACCCGCTCCGACCCCGTCTATGGCGTGCGTGAAGGGGTGGTGGAGTTTCGTAACGGTTCAAGCGACTTAAAGCCAGAAACCAGCAAAAACCGCTCGGCCGGTATTGTATTTACCCCCACGAATAACCTGACCCTGACCCTGGATTGGTGGAACATCAAGCAGAAAAACATCGTTGGGATACTCAGTAGCCAAACACAAATTTTGTACGATGCGCTACTGCGCTCAGAAGGCTCCTCCAACCCCAATGTGGTGCGCGACGACAGCGGTGAAATCGAATACGTGGTAAACGACTACACCAACCTGTTACCGCGGGAAACCGAAGGCCTTGATTACAGTGCCGACTACCGCCTTGATACCGGTATTGGCCAGTTTAAGTTCAAGGTCAATGCCGCCAAGCTCACCAAGTTTAACCAGGGCCTGGACAGCATTACCCAAACCGTTATTGACGCCCAAAATGCCGGTAATAGCGCCTTGGAATACGACGGCGAACAGGTTTATATCAGCGGCAGCAGCGGCAGTTACCTCGGCTGGGACGGCCACCCGAAATGGCGTGGTAATGCCTCCATTAACTGGACCTTGGGTGCCTGGGGCGCCGGTGCAACCTACCGCTATGTGTCGAGCTTTTTTGATTCGGGTCTTTATGAAACCGATGACGACGACAATTACAGCTATTACCTGGTTCACGACTGGTCAACAGTGGATGCCTACCTGACCTACACCCTGGGTAAAGAAGCCGGTTGGATGGATAACACCAAGATCACTCTTGGCGCGCGCAACATTGGCGACAAAGAGCCGCCGTTTGCCAACACCGATTTCGGTTATGAAAGCAGCGTGCATACTTCGGCCGGACGTTACGTTTACCTGTCTTTAAATAAAAAGTTCTAACGCGCTATTTAATGGGCGGCGTTGCCGCCCGCTATTAAGGAATCGTTATGTTTAAGCGTCTTTTATTGCTGGTGCTGTGCCTGCCTGCGGCGGCCATGGCTTGCAGTTTTCCGAACGTTTCATTTACCGCCAACTTTGAAACCGGCCGCCTGGGCGACTGCCAGGCCCTGGCCACGGACAGTTACCTGTTGACCGTGGTTCCCGAGCAAAAACGCCTTAACCCCAGCCCTTGGTTTCACTTTAAAGTAACGCCTAAAAAGCCGGAACTGCTACACATTAAAATGGCCTTTAGCGGCTTTAAACCTCGCTATTTGCCAAAAATTAGCCACGACCACAAGCATTGGCAGGAAATTGCCTTTACCACCGAAGGCAACACCATGAGCTTTGACTTAAAGCTTGGCAGCAAGCCACTGTGGGTTGCCGGCCAACCGCCTTTTTATAACGAGCAATACACTACCTGGCTGAAAGACAAAGCCAAGCAAAGCCCTGACGCGCACTTTAGTTTGTTAGGAAAATCAGCAGAAGGGCGGCCGTTGTATCAAGTGATCCGCCAAAAGCCAGGCAACCATGAGTGGGTGGTGATTGTTGGCCGCCAACATCCGCCAGAGGTCACCGGCGCCGATGCCTTACTGGCATTTGTCGACACGCTCTTTACCCGCAGTGCAGAATCCAAGGCCTTTTTTAACCGCTTTAATCTGATTTTAATTCCAGACCTAAACCCTGATGGCGTTGCCCACGGTAACTGGCGCGATACCAGCCAAAAGCAAGACTTAAACCGTGACTGGGGCAATTTTAGCCAAGCCGAGTCAAGGTTGGTGCGTGACAAATTGGCAAGCCTCACCAAGCATGGCGACCGAATTGTTTATGGGCTGGACTTTCATTCCACCCGCTATGACATTTTCTACACCATGCCCAAAAGCGACGAGCTGCACCCGGCAGATTTAACCGCCACCTGGCTAACCGCCCTTGGCAAGCGAACCGACTGGATAGAAAAGCCCAGCATTAAACCGGGTACCCATCCTAATAGTGGCGTCTTTAAGCAATTTATTGCCGATACCTACCACGTGCATGGTGTGACCTACGAGGTGGGTGACAACACGCCGCTAGCGCTTATTCGCTATCTGGGCGCACAAGCGGCAGACAGTTTTATGAAAACCTTGCTTGCTACGCCCCCAACGGCCTTTACCGCCGCCAAATAACCCCAAAAAAGCCCGGTACATTCCGGGCTTTTCTATAAGGTTTTATGCAAGTAGTGCGACGCGTGGCCTTTGGGCCTATCCGGCAAGGTGGCCACATGCTGGTAGCCGCACTTTTCATAAAAGGGTTTGGCTTGCCAGCTGGTGGTTTCGACCATGGCCTTTTCCATGCCCTTTTCAACGGCAAAGTCTTCGGCGGCCTTCAGCAGTTGCCGGCCAGTACCTTGGCCACGGCAGGTGGCTGACAGCCACAGCAGTTCAATGTGCAGGGTATTCCAATAGCAACTGGCCCGAATGCCACCTTGCAATTGGCCACTTGCATCACGGGCCAACACAAAAAAACGCACTTCTGCGTCTTCCGGCTCCAAGTCAGGTAAGGCACTGTGGTTATATTCGACAATGCCGCGGCTTAAGCGGGCGGCATCCTCAGCGGTTGCGGCGGTTGTTACGGCTATTTTCACGCTATGTCCCTATCGCTTTTGCCTTTAAAAAAGGTAAAAGCCGCTATTCAATCTCATACAGAAACAAAAAACGCGCCTTTAGGCGCGTTTTTTATGAAGCAGGGGCTTATTACAGCGCACGTACTTTATTAGCACAGGGGCCTTTTTGGCCTTGGCCTACTTCAAATTCAACAGCCTGGCCGTCATTCAGGGTAGCAAAACCACCACCGGCTTGAATTTCTGAGTGGTGTACAAACAGGTCTTTACCACCGTCTTCAGGGGTAATAAAACCAAAACCTTTATCGGCGTTGAACCACTTAACGGTACCTTTACTCATTTTCTATTCTCGTCTTATCAGGTGAACGTGAAAAGTCTGCGTTCGCTATCACCATGACGAAAACAGAGGCAAGTCAATAGAGCCTTGCTTTACTCTAGGTGCCATTAGAACAGAGTCGTTACACTAATAGCAATGGCCTACATCATTTATTCTTTTGATCAAAAAAACATATAAATGAATGATAACAAGCGTTTATGCGGTTTAACCAAACGAAATAAGCCAGCGATTTTTCGCGTTTAAATTGGGCAATAAAAACGTCTGAAAAATAGACCAGTTGGCAATTAAATTTAATAACCCTCTACTTTTCAACGTTCTTTTTTAGCACTAAAGACATGCCAAGGTTAATGATCAGGCCCATCAACGGCTGGCGGAATAAACGCCACCAGCAAGTCACTGAACGAAAACGCCGCTGCCGCAACGCCAGCATTACCACTTAGCGCACCGACCAGCTAGGGGCAACCGGATGGCGCTGCATCTGCACCGACAGCCCGTGTTGTAACCATTCCCGGGTGCAAAAATGTACAACAAAGCCAGAAAACGCCGCCAGTAATAATGCCGCTACTGGCATTAGAAAACCCCTTTATCGCATATTGAGGCACTTTACCGATTTATCGCTTGCCATAGCGCCTTTAGCCCGCAAATTTCGGGGAATTATGCTAGGTTAACAGACCCCAAATTCTTTAAAATAACTCATGATTGCTCGCGGCTTTTTCTTGCTGTCGTTATTGGCGCTTTTTTATGCCTTGCCTAGCTGTGCAGGCTCAGAGTTTGTTGCCGCCCCAACAGTAGCCCCCGCCATTACCGGTATCGATTTTTTACGCACGCCAGCCAACTGGACCCTGGCACAGGCCCAACAACATTTTGCCGAAAGCCAGGGCCACA
The DNA here is from genome assembly GCF_003367375.1 of Gallaecimonas mangrovi. Classification (GTDB taxonomy): domain Bacteria; phylum Pseudomonadota; class Gammaproteobacteria; order Enterobacterales; family Gallaecimonadaceae; genus Gallaecimonas; species Gallaecimonas mangrovi. Next base: position 1,877,250 of record NZ_CP031416.1, on the reverse strand, counting down.
AAGCCAAAAGGCCATTTTTAAACTTTGGCATCAACAGCAAGCCGGTTTGGGTACGTATTGCCATCACCAATCCGCTCGCGAGCCCAGTGGCACGGCGCCTTACCACCGGCGGCATTTGGATTGAGCACCAGGACCTTTATCAGTTCGCCCAAGGGCAGTGGCAGGTTTTTAAGGCCGGTGATGCCCTCCTCCCCAATCGCCATTTTCTACCCGGTGTCGGTTTGGTATTTCACCTGACCCTGCCGCCAGGACCAAGCACGCTTTATATTCGTTCGCAGGCCAGCGACCCTATCACCATGCCAATATCGTTGGCGTCATCCGTGCAGGCGACACACGCTGATCTAAAGGCGCACCTGGCCTTTGGCCTGCTCTATGGCATGTTGTTGGTACTGATTGGCTATAACGTGATGCTGTATCTTGTCTTTAAGCAGCAAAGCGCCCTTTTCTATTCGCTGTATATTGGCTGCTTTTTGATGATCAACACCGGCTACAACGGTTTTGGTTACCAATGGCTCTACCCGCACTCGCCCCTAACCCAGGCCTACATGACGCTGCTGTTTATGGTGGTGCATGGTATTAGCGGCGCCCTTTTTGCCATTAGTTTTTTGTCGCTCAAACGCCGCAGGCCTACCACGTACCGCTGGCTATTGGCGTATATCGCCTTAGGGGCGGTGGGTATCACTACCCTCATCATCATGCAAAACCAGCTTATCGCTGACTTTTTTGCCTTTAGTTATCTGTCGGCCATGACGGTCATTATGCTGCTGGTGGGGGTGATGAATTTTCGCCATGTTAGCGGTACCGGCTATTACCTGTTGGCAGTGTCAGCCAGTATGACCGGCATGCTATCAACCTCGCTGTCAGTGTGGGGCTTGGTGCCTTTTACCTATATTGGCTACCACGGCGCGGCAATGGGGGTGGTCTGTGAAGCCATCCTATTGGCGATGATTTTGGCCAAAAACCTCAAAGTAATAGAAAGCGATCGGCTACGGGCACGGTACTTGTCGGAATACGATCCGCTCACCAACCTGTTAAACCGCCGCGCCTTTACCGAGCTTGGCAACCATTTACTGGTTAGCGCCAGCCGCAAAGCCCGGCCATTAAGTTTGTTGCTGCTGGATATCGATTACTTTAAATCGGTTAACGACCGTTTTGGCCACCAAGTTGGCGACCAGGCCCTGGTGCATATCGCCAAACTGTTAACAGCCAATGTTAGAGAAAACGATTTAGTGGTACGTTGGGGCGGTGAAGAATTAGCGCTATTGCTGCCTGGTACCACCAGCGAACAAGCAATTCAACTTGCTGAGAGTTTGCGCCGTGTTATTGAACAGTCGCCACTACAGGCCGGTGATAACACCGTTCGCCTAACGGCCAGTTTTGGTATTGCGTCGATAACCGACAGCGATAAATTAGAAAGCTTGTTTCGCATTGCCGATGAACGCCTCTACAACGCTAAAGCAAAGGGCCGTAATCGTGTAGAACCATCAGCGGCCGCCTTATTGTCGAATTAACCCAGGCGAGCGCTTAACCCCGTTTTTTGCCGTAAAAGGACAACACCATGTCAAATAAAACCATTTACCTGCCTAATTACAGTGTGGGCGAAGACGCCTACGACAATATTGCTGCCATTACCCAGCGCTATGGCAGCAAAGCGGTGGTAATTGGCGGTAAAACGGCACTGCTAAAAGCCCAGGATGCCATTAAAAAGGCGGTGGAAAATAGCCAGCTCACCTTGCTGGATTTTGTTTGGTATGGCGGCAATGCCACCATGGAAAACGTTGATAAGTTAGCAGCAATGGCGGCAGTAAAAGACGCCGACATGATTTTTGCCGTCGGCGGTGGCCGCGCCTGTGACACCATCAAAGTGCTGGGCACCAAAACCGACAAACCGGTGTTTACCTTCCCTACCCTGGCCTCAAATTGCGCGGCGTGCACCTCTATTAGCGTGATGTATAACCCCGACGGCACCTTCAAGGACTACGCCTACCAAAGCCAGCCGCCGCAGCATACCTTTATTAATACCCGCATTATTGCCGAGTCGCCGGTAGAGCTGTTTTGGGCCGGTATTGGCGATGCGCTCAGTAAAGAATATGAAGTGGAATATTGTTGCCGTGGCCGCACCCTTTCGCACCTGCCGCAGTTGGGGTTGGGTATTGCCAAAACCTGCACCGCGCCCCTGTTAAAGCATGGCGAAAAAGCCCTGGAAGATTGCCGCCAACAACGCATTTCCCCCGAGCTTGAAGAAGTGGTGCTGGCCATTGTGATGCTAACGGGCATTGTCTCGAACTGTACCGTGCACTTGGGTGCCCATGTACCCTCTGGCGAAACGTACTACTACAACAGCTCCCTTGCCCACTGCGTTTATTACGGCAGTTCATTGATCCCCGCCTGTGAGTCGCACCTGCACGGGGAAATTGTTGCCTTTGGGGTATTGTGCCTGCTGAAGTACGACAACAACGACGCCGAATTTAACCGTATTCTGGCTTTTAACAAGGCCCTTGGTTTGCCAACAACCCTGGCCGACATTGCCTTAACCGAAGCCGACCTCACGGTAATTGCCGACAAAGCGGCAACGGTTATTGAATGGCAATATGCCCCCACGCCCCCCAGCAAAGAAAAATTTATTGCTGCCATTATTGAAACCGACCGCCTAGGCCGAGCCCATCAATAACAAAAAACGCCAGCATTGCTGGCGTTTTCTTTTACGGTTTGGCTTTGGGCCAAGGCGGCACCTTAGCCAGCTCGCCGCGAAATTGACTAAGCGCTGCCGGGTTTTGCTCGCCTATTTGCATTGGTGTGATAACAATATCGTTCTGGCGATAAAGCGCCTGGTCGCCATCGGCCGTTATCTGCGGCTTCTTGCCGGTTGGCTTTGCCAGCCACACTTCCGTGACATCGCTACCGCTGCCGCTACTATCAACCCTTTCAAACTCGGCTAAATGTGGCGTTGGCGGCGTTTTGGGCGCCACCACCACACCATGAATTTTATCTACCGCCACCCTGGGAAAGGCAATGGTTAGGTATTGGCCTGGCTGTAACTGTTGCACCATGGGGCTATGGATAAACGCCACCAGCCAGTGAGTAACGGCGTTAACCATAGCGGTGTCTTTATCATGCAGGCCCGAAACAGCAATGGCCGGGATCCCCATATGGGCCGCGGTACGCGCGGCGCCAATGGTGCCAGAGCCAAACCAGCTGCTTTGGCCCAAATTGGGGCCACCATTAATACCGGAGATCACTAAATCGGGGGCTTGGTGCTTCATCGGCCCGAGAATGCCAAACGCCACACAATCGGCTGGGTAACCGTCAAAAGAATAGGCTGTTAGGTGCCCCTGCTGAAAAACCCGGTGCACGGTAAGCGCCCGCCGGTCGGCCCCCAGCGTCATGTAATTAGAAGAGCCGCTTCTGTCTTTACTGGCCGCCACTATCCAGGTGTCACTGTCTTTCGCCACGGCTTTGGCCAAAGCCCAGATTTTAGGGTCATCAATGCCGTTGTCGTTGGTGATAAGTACATTCTGTGGCCAGTGACTTGCCGCCATAGCTGACAGTGACACCAGGCCCAACAACCCGAATAAAAAAGAAAAACCTGCAGTGCGATGCGTTTTCATGCGACAGCTCTCCAAAGGATCGGTTGCCCATGCCACTAACACACTGTAATGCTGCCCGTTATTAGTAGCGGTAATAGGTTATCGATAGTGACTGATTGCTTGTAAAAAAATGCCTACCACGAGACCGTTATTTACTCTTTCTATTTACGGCATAACAGGCGACATTTCAGCCATAAAGATGTCACCAAATATTGCCAAATCAATGACAACCGTTACGACTTTCCTTTAATTATGGCGAATAGAACGCCCATGGCGATTAAAATCGGTCATTTTAAAAACGTGCCATAGTTCACCATTTTTATAACAAAAATAGCTATTCGTATTTTTATATCTTTATTAGGTGTAAACCATAAATAGCCGTATTTTATAGAGCGGCTGAACCGCTTAATTTATGCATGGAGGCAACAATGAGCAATAACGTCAAGCTATACCCCAACCCGGTCGGGCAAAATGGTAACCAAAGCCCAGTAGTGGGCATTTGTTTCTCCGGCGGTGGCACCCGCGCCATGTCCTGCACTTTAGGGCAACTATCGGCGCTAACGACACTGACCGCCCCACAAGACAGCAGCCAACATCTTATCGACAAGGTGTCTTTTATCTCTTCGGTATCCGGTGGCACCTGGGGGTCGGTTCCCTATGTATACCTGCCGGAGAAAATTAATCGCCAACCGGTAACCGATGCCGATTTGCTGGTTTCGCCCCAGGCGCCCAATACCCTTTATAAAGGCACTAAACGGGATGACCATCCCGCCAACATGGGCTATATGGCCAGCACCTGCTTGGGCAAGGCGCCTGACAACTTCAGCGTTTTAAAAATTTACCTTTTTATGCAGCGCTGGTTAGAAGATGCCGCCGAATACGATTTACCGCTGTCGCAGTTATGGACCGAAATTATCAGCGATTTCATTTTGGCTCCTTTTGACCTTTCGTCACTCAGCTACACCACTGGCACTGACCTTCCGGCCAAGTTTTACAGCCTATCGGCCGATTATGTGCGTGAAAACATTCTGCCCAATAACGAAGGCCTAACTAAGGACGACTTTTACTATCCGCGCAGCGATAGGCCCACCCATATTGTTAACTACAACTTGATGCAAGATATCAAGCAGGCACCGCAAGTGCCGGTTCAGGCCACCCCTATTCACACCGGCATTCCAGGGCAAAGCCCTGACGGGGCCATACTGGGCGGCGGCGCCTGTGAAAGTTTTGGCTTTGCTAGCACCTTAATTGGCTCAGCTGCGGATGACACGGCAACAGTAGAGATCTCCCGCCGCTATTCGCTTTGTGATACCACTGCCTGTTCCAGCTCCTTTTATGCACATGCTCTGCAAACCTTGGTGGCGAATTTTCTCGACAGCGCCGAGAAAGACTTTCTCGGCGATAAAGATGAAAGCCGACTGATCCGGAAATACGCGCTGCGTAAAGTAGAAAACCTGCCGAAAGTTCGGAGTAAGATTTTGTCGTTAAAACACGATTTACTGGAAAACGGCTACTTCGCACTGGTGCCGCAATATCCCTATTGGTCACTTGATGCCGTGGGTAACGATGAGCAAGGCCAAAGCTACGGTTTTAGTGATGGTGGCACCTTTGAAAATACGGGTTTACTTGGGCTTTTAGCGCAAACCACCGGCGATATAAAAGCGGTTGCCTTTATTAATTGCGAACTGCCGTTATCGTTTTCTAACAACGATGTTGTGGTCGCCGACAACCAGCTGTCACGGCTGTTTGGTTACAAGGGCTTTAGCAAAATAACCGGTAACTACCCAAGCTACGGGGGGATGAGCCCGAATGAGCCGATGAGTTATGCGCAACTTTTTTCTGACGAAAATGGCGCCTTTGCTGACTTGTTAACACAACTGGCCACTAACAGCAGCGATGGCAGCAACACCTTGGGCCAAAACACCGCCTGGGCTAAACAAACATTAACTACCGTAGATAACCCGTGGCGGCTATTACCGCCGGCAGACGTGTGGAAGTAATTTGGGTTTACAACACCCCCAATGCCCGTTGGCAACAGCAGATCACCGATCCGGACATACTTAAAGATCTTACCGACGGCCAAGGGGCGGAACCTTCCGGAGACCTTAAAAACTTTCCGAACTACTCCACCTTTTTACAGTTCCACCTCGAAAATTATCCGGTGAATGTGTTGGCCCAGCTCAAGGCCTGGGAAGTTAATGCACTCTATAGCGAGATCTCTGCCTTACTAACGGAATAAAACTAACACCTAAAATAGAAAAGGCAGCGCCGCTGGGCACTGCCTTTTCTATTTTAATGCCCTACCCTAATACCTCAGCGAGCCGCGCTTTACTGAGGTGATACACCACCTCATCCAGTAAAACCCCGGCCATGTTTTCCTTCACTACTTCACCAGCAATGATGCCGCCTAAGGATTCGGGAATGCGGCGGCTGGGGATATTGGCTTTATCAACCGGATAAACGGCGTAATCAAAATCAACATTTTTCACCATCCAGTGGCAAAGCTGCCAAATGGCTTCCCGGCCGTAGCCATTGCCGTGGGCTGCCATCTTTAGCCACAGGCCCAGTTCCGGCTGGTGATACGTCCCACGGCCATGCATGCCGCAAACCCCAAGAAAGTCGCCACTATCGTTATCGGTAATGGCTAATACCAGCTCTTGCTGCTTGGCCATTAACGCTAAGGAGTTGCTAATAAAGGCGCGAGTTTCGCTAATATCAGCGGCGGGCTTTGGCATCATATAGCGGGTAACCGCCGGGCTAAATTCGTTAAACATCACCTCGGCATCCATATCACTCACAGGCCTTAACGTAAGCCTGGGGCCAGACAGCGTAACCGACGCTAAATCAATCTGTTGTGTAGTAAAACTAAACTGGCTCATCGGTTTGGTACTCGTTGGCGTTACAGCATTAGCCCCATAGTGACCAACAACATATACCAATACATTGCTATCACTTCTTAGCATCAAAAATTGTCAATAAAAATACATCAACACTTCGATGATTCCAAAAACCTCATCCAACAAATATCGCCTAGTATTCTATTGCCATAGCCTCAATTTCCGCATTTCTTCTAATGCCTTATTTTTATCAACTAAGAACCAGCCGTAAGTTTTATCAACAGCCACATTATATTGGCTTGCTATTTCTATATCATCTTTCCCTGCGGAGAAGACCGGCTGGAAGCAGAAAAAATATTCACGACCGGCCATAAATTTATACTTAAAATTGAGATTTGATATTTTTACAAGTGAATTAGGTGTGAAAGAGATATCTCTATCTCCCGCAGATATACTGACTTTGGCATATCCAGGATACCCCATACACGCTTTGTATTTACCATCGACACCAACCAACAAACAGGAATTAACACCTGGTAAAGCAAACTGATAGAAATACGCAATGGCTTTACCACTTTTAGGAGAAGCCTCATAGGTAAAGGTCGCCCCCTTCGAAGCAACATCTGTACTCATGCAGCCTTGTAAAACTAAAAACAAAAAGACCAGCAGTAATCTCATGATAAAACCTTATTATTAACTCAAATAGCTATGTGGAATTTAAACTCTACTTCATTTTACTCTGAGAGTTATCTCTCTAATGTAAAGCTTTATGCTAAAATAGCACCGTCAAACCTCACCGTAAGCGATTATTTTTTATGCGTTTTTCGACTCTTGGCCTGCATGCGGATATCTTGGCTGTTCTTGATAGTCTGGGTTATCAAACACCAACGCCAATTCAACAAGCGGCGATCCCCGAGGTTCTGGCAGGCCATGATGTGATGGCTGGGGCGCAAACAGGCACCGGTAAAACCGCCGCCTTTGCCTTGCCATTGATTGAACGTCACTTGATGCGGGAAACCACAGAAAAAGCCATCCGGGTGCTGGTGCTGACCCCAACCCGGGAACTGGCGCAGCAAGTACACCAGAGCTTTAAAAAATACAGTCAGGGTTTAGGGCTCAGCGCGGTGGTGGCTTACGGCGGCGCCAGTATTAACCCGCAGCTTGAAGCCTTAAACCAGGGCTGTGACGTATTGGTGGCTACCCCGGGCCGCTTGCTGGAGCTGGCCATTAAAGGCCTTATTGACCTAGGTACGGTGGAAACACTGGTGCTTGATGAAGCAGACCGCATGTTGGACATGGGCTTTATTGTCGATATTAACCGCATCCTAAAGCGCCTGCCGGATACGCGCCAAACCTTGTTCTTTTCCGCCACCTTTAACGACGATGTTTTTGCGCTAAGTAAAACCATGTTAAAGCAGCCAAAACTCATCGAAGTTGCCCCGCGTAATCAAGCGGCCACCAAAGTGGAACAGCGTTTTTTTGAGGTCGACAACTCTCGCAAAGCGGCTTTATTGGCGTACCTGATAGGCGCTAAAAATTGGCAACAGGTGCTTATTTTCACCCGTACCAAACAAGCGGTAGATGCCCTTACCAAAGAGCTTGAGAAAGACGGCATCAGTTCCGCGGCGATACATGGCGACAAATCCCAAGGCGCCCGCGACCGCGGCCTGGCAGAATTTAAAACCGGCAAGGTGCGCGCCCTTGTTGCCACTGATGTGGCCGCCCGCGGCCTCGACATCCAGCAGCTGCAATACGTCGTTAACTTTGAGCTGCCCTACAACGCCGAAGACTACATTCACCGCATCGGCCGAACCGGCCGCGCCGGGCAAGCAGGCCTTGCCGTATCCCTAGTCTCCAGTAAAGAAAAATACTTGCTCAAAGACGTAGAAAAGCTCACTGGCGAACATTTTAACCTGCAGTGGCAAGAAGGCTTTGAGCCAAACCTTTTGGCGCAAGAAGAGACAAACAGCCCAAGCCGTAACACCTCAAAGAAAAACCTACGCGCCAAAGCCCTAGGGCAAACTGGCAGCGCGAAAGCAAAACGTGGCAAACCGCGTCGGCGTTAGTTTTGAGAAAAGGCAGCCACCTTTGACCTACAGCTGCCTTAAATCATCATTTCAACGCTTATGCGAATGCAGCCAATTAAAGGCATGCCCGGTTTTCTGGATCCAACTCTTTCAAGCAATAAGCGTTGAGTTATTCAGAGATGGATGTCCCTTTTTATCGATTTCTGAGCTCACCAAATGAGTAATAATGTAGAAAAATATAATTATGTCTGATGATAAAACCCAAAACAATAGGAAAAATAAAAAACAAAAAACACGGCTAAAAGTGCAGCAAAAGAGATAAGCAACCATCTAATTCCTTGCCGTCTAAAGTACAAACCATCCTCTTTATATATATTTTTTACAAGAAAGAAAAATGGAACTCCTCTGACTAAGGCTTTATATTCTTTCTTGACCCTAAGCATGCCGGAATTAATAAAATGGATTGCATTCACAGCAGAAAAAATAAACAAAACCATCAAAATAAACGCTATTATTTCGAGAACCCAAATTACCATCCTACACTCCCAGTACAAACAGGATTATTGCACTCAGCATTTATAGCGTACCACTCGCTCCCTAACCTATAACTCCATCCAACCCAGCGCAGGAGGCTAACGGTTTGGAGTGCACGGCGTGCTACTTCCACACTAAACGTCCTTTCACACCCTAACTTACTGAAATTGTGAGAAACTGAGGATGGATGTTGATTTTTATTACTATTGAGAAAATCATCTCTAGATTAGTCTAATTATTTTTTTAACCTTTAAATTACCATCATCAATTTCTATTAAAAAATGCCATCTACTTCTTCCGATGGAAATCTCCACAATGTTTAAGGAATTACTATCTGATAGCGGATTACGAAATACACTATCTATAGTTATACGATATCCACTCTTCACTTCTCTCTTAAATTCAGATAGAGAGTTAGAAAATAGTATGTCGTATAAAGAAAGGTTTATGTACTTCTTATAATCGCCATTCGAAAATGAATCCACCATCTTGCTCAAGTCTAGTACTAGCTTAGACCTATCAAACGATTTCGAGGCATAAGTAAAATCTATATAAGTATCGCTTTTATATTCGGGGCATTTATTTGATTCCATATGAGCATAATAATCCCGTTGGTCGTCGTATTTCCACTCAGCGTCTTCGTTAACTTTGCTATATTCATACCCTTTGATGTAGCAAACCCTATCTTCTATCGTCGGAACAGTATATGCGTAAACACTTACCGCTCCATTCAAATTACACAACGTGATCTTTGACAAATTTGATTTTGGAATTGATAGAGATCTAAGCTTCATGTTATCTACATCATGAAAATCAAAGCAACCATCACTATATTTATCAAATTTAGCAACAGCACTATATGACAGAGAATAAAAAAACAACGTCAAAATAATCTTTTGACGTGAGGCTACTACCATGATTTCCATTCGTTTTTCAGCCACGTTTTTTGAGTCCCCGATATAATGGATTATCTCTTAAAATAAAATTGGCGTCCCTTTTTATTTTTAATCAAAGAAATACCTTTGATAGTTTTTTAATAACTATCTTTCCATTTTCTATTTTTGCCATCAAATCCCAATCATTCTCGCCTAAGGATATAGTTATTATAATATCATTATCACTACTGGAAAGAGGTGAGCGAATAACATTCTTTATATATATTGGCTTTCCTTGCATAATTTCTCTTTTAAAATCAATATAATCTTTCGAAAAAAACACATCATAAATCGAAATACCCATATACTTATCATAATTCCCACTTCGAAATGAAGATAGAAAACCATTCAACATTATTGAAAAGTGAACTCTATCAACATGCTGTGAAAGATAAGTTAAATCTATATAGTTCTCGTTACTATAATCACGACACTCTCCATCGCCATTATAGGAGTAATACTCTCTAACCTCTCCTTCTGGATTTCCTTTTGAACCTTTTAAAGGTATAAAAGCAAAGGCTTTTACATAGCAAACATTCTTATCTATAAGAGGAAAACTGTATATGTAAATATTAGTTGATTTCTTTAAATTACAAACTTTTACTTCTGAATAGCCACCATTACCATCCGGTATATTTATTTTATATTTCTTCGTAACCGCCGAAATGTTTTTACTATATTTACAACCATAGGTATTACTAACAGCTTCGACATCGAAAGAAGCATAAAGTAAAATTGAAAACAGTAATATTTTCATTAACTTTATCATAGTTTTTCCACTACCGGACGTACGCCTCTTCCAGTACTCAGAAGATGGATGTCCCTTTCTATTTTATTCTTATTTATTTTCCGGATTACGCTTACCCTTTATTTCCAGATTAGAGCAGTCCCCAACAACAATAGGGCCACGCACCAGTTGGCCTGAATCAAATGAGTACTTCAGCTCACAGTGGCTATAGGCAGTTTCTATTGGAGTACCTTCCGTATGGAAATTGGCAGTAATAGTTTGTTCATCGTCATGGATAACTTCACCAGAGCTATTTTTTAAGGAAGAAAAGACTTTGCTTTTAGTTTCACCGAGTTTTGGCCTTGGTGCCTTAAGTAGGACTGCAACTATTACATCTCGCACCGTAAGATCATTTGATTTTTCCACCTTCACTTCGCGTTCCGATTTGGCCTGGTGGTTAGGGGTGCCCGCGCAGCCTGACAGGACAACCAAGAAAACGACAAGGAACAGACTACGTAAATTGTTCATAAATTTCCCATTGAAAACATAGAAGATGGATGTCCTTTATTTTTTACCGATAAAGGCCGCGTAAGCCACCACACCAATCAAATAACTCACTTCCGTGGCTACTGACGCTCCCGCACGGCCAGAAATCGCCATTTCATCGCTTACCGGCTTGAAAGAACCCTAAAAACTAATTAAAGGCATATCCGGCTTGCTAGATCCGACGCCTTCAAGAAATATGTCTTTTAGTTACTCAGAAGATGGATGTCCTTTTTTAATTTTTTTTATTAATGCCGGGACTCGCCCCGGCGGGCGACTTACTTTCTTGCTTGTCCAAGAAAGTAAGCTAAGAAGGACACCCCGGCGTTACGCGGTATCCTTACTTCTGGTCGCTTACCGCTGACCGCTTCACACGCGTTCCTGACGCGTCTTCCGCTTGCTCGTCATCCCTGACTCGCATCAGCTCCCACTCCCGTCAGTAAGGCGCTTCACTTAAAGGGGCCCCAACAGCGGCTGGCTTCGTTAGGGCTTTGATTTTATGAAAGTTTAGAAGTGGATGTCCCGGGTTATTTGCCCGGGAGCCACAAAGTAATCAGCTCTATGCTCCTGACCATTTGCCCAGTCGAAGTTACGCCGGTCCCTTAGAGCATCAAGCGCCGCATTCTTTTCGAGAGTAACTGTAGACGTTTCGGAGTAGTGATATAACTCAACCTCACCATCTTGAATCATTGCCTCCAAGGCAGAAACTAATTGATCCAAGGTTAACGCCGCCTCCTTTTTAAGATCATGGAGGTGGCATTCTTCCTGAATTAGCACTCCTAATGTCGTCATACGTAGATTCTCGCTGGCTAACGCCCCGCTAAACGGCGAGCGGTAGCGAATCCGGTGGAGGCCACGCCTTTTGTGGCCGGAACAAATTTGAGCGGCTTGTTACGTGTCTTCATAGCGCTTTAGTACTTTGTACTCTTTATTGGATGAAGGCCAAAGAATTACCCTGTAGATATCATCTGCGTCTCCCCATTTCTCTGTTATAGAGTCAAGTCCTTTAGCTAGAGAAAGCACAGCATACTCTCCAGGGAGAATTTCAATTTTTGCCGCATCAGGTAAATAGTCTGTGCAACCGAATACTGCGCAACTGCCCGACTTCATTGTGACATAGCCTTTAGATGCATGATCCCACTCAGCGAGACTTACCTCTGGTTCGCTTTCGTGTATTTCTACTTCAACAGGTACATCAACATTGCGGAATGTCCCAACCGCAAGAGTATTTGGTAAGGAATATAAAAGTGGGTGTCCCACTGATGTTCACCCGATAAAACGGACACGCAGTTGTTATTAAGCGGCTTGCTCGTACTGTATCGGTGATACGTAATCGAGGCTACTGTGTAGCCGCACCTTGTTGTAAAAATGCTGGATGTAATGGCCTACCTGTTGGCGCAGTGACGCCACCGTACCGAAGTGATTGTCGTGTATCAGTTCGGCTTTGAGCGTCTTAAAGAACGACTCCACTTCTGCATTATCCGTGCATTGCCCTGGGCGGTTCATGCTATGGCGAATACCATATCGATTGAGCCATTTCTGCATCACTTTCGCCCGGAATTCAATGCCCTGTCGGTGTGCAGTATCAATCCTGGCTTGGGCTTACGCTGCTTGATGGCTTTATAAAGCGCGACCGTGCTCAGTTCGGCGTTGAGCTTTTCATGCAGCGCCCAGCCGATGATTTTCCGTGACCACAGGTCCACGATAACCGCTAAAAACACATGGCGGCGGCCAAAGCGGATGTAGGTAACATCACTGGACCACTGCTGGTTTGGGCCGCTCGCTTTGGGGATAGCCAGGCGATGGTTCGGCAGCACTTTCAGTTCTGCACGGCGCTTGTTCATCCGCCGGTAAACCCGCTCCACACGGGCTTTTAGCCCCGCTTCACGCATCAGCCTTGCCACCCGTTTAGCGCCAACCCGAATACCCTCCAAGCGCAAGGCACGATGGATTTTCGGGCTGCCATAGCGTTGCTTTGCCTTCTCAAATAGGCGGCGGATAGCCGTTAGCAAAGCGTCGTCTTGTTGCTGACGTTGGCTTGGTTGGCGCTTGAGCCAGTCGTAGTAGCCACTGCGCGAGACCTTCAGCCTGGCACACAGCGCTTTTACCGGGATTTGCCCTTGCTGGCGTTGGATGAAGCGATACCGCTGCGTTGTTCCTCCGCCTGGAAACGTTGCCACTTTTTTAGGATGTCGTTCTCCATCTCCAGCTCGGCAATGCGCTTCTTGAGCTGTTTCACTTCATCCTGCTCTTTGAGCTTGCCTTCGGGCTTCGGGGTCTTGCTGGCCATGCCGTACTTACCTTCACGGGATTCTTTGCGCCAACGAGACAACATGAAGGGGTGAATGTCCAGCGCCTCGGCCACTTCCTTGACGCTGCGGTGTGGCTCATGGCTCCACTGCACGGCCTTCTTCTTGAACTCAAGGCTGTACTGCTGGGTACGTTTTCCGGTCTTGTAAGCGGGCATCAATGACCTCTTTGTCAGTTATTGATGCGTGTCCGATAAACCGGGTGAGGTCCACACGTTATTTGAACAGCTTGTTATGGGCTTCTCTCTAAATGAAAACACTTAACAGTTACTTATAAAAGCGCTCGATTGGCGAAGATTGTATAGGAACGGATACCTTTTCATTCTCTATATTCCTTATTTTCTCCTCCCTATGCATAGCAAGAGACAAATATATCAGAGCTTCTCTTGCCATTGACATGATTCGTAAAGTTTTCAATTGAAAATCATTAAGGCTTATATAAGAATGAATATCAGTATTGGAAACGGAAGCTTCATAAGTTTGCAAGCTCAAATACCTATGTTCGATACGATTTCTTAAACCCGCTAACTCTTTCGATTCTGGTAAGGCCACATCATCAAAGTCGTCATCAAAAAGATCTTTAGATAAGAAATAAAGCCCTCGCAGAGGCCAATTTTGGCTTCCTTCAAAACAAGAGTTAAGTTCGAAATTTTTATTTTTCCTTTTCCCCCATATTTTTCTAAAATTTACTGAACTTATTTCCAGTCCAACGCTGTAATAATCGTTCAAGAAAAGTGCAACTTTATCAAATATCGAATATGCTAAACGAAAAGCTATCTTTAACTGTTCAATTCTATAGCTAAACCGAGCTCCATCAAAACCGTCCATCAGAAGGACATCTTTGTCTGAGATATGTTCGCTATAATAATCCAGCGACTCAAAGAGCATAAAACGTGCAGTAACATACTCCTGTTTCATAATATTGAAATAATTTGGAAACCGAGCTTCCTCATCAATGTTATACGTATGACTTGGAAGATGAAGAACGTCTTGAGCAGAAACAGAAAGTTTTGTCACATCGTTCAGTGGTGATAAAAAAAGATTATTATCTAAACACCAAGAGCGATATCCCACTTCTTTTTTACTATCTCCAACTGGCCATTGGTTTAGATCGAAATCAAATCTATATTCGATTCTTTCTAGATGCTTTTCAGCACTAAGGTAATTTTCCCTAAAATATTCTTTAGCTTCAGGGTGCAATCCACTGTCCCACAGCGCATCTTTTGAAATTGCCCCCTTAAGCTCATCAACAGCATGAGCAACCATGACGTTCCCATGTCCATAGTCATAAAGAGCACGAGCATAATGGGTAAGGCCTATGCCTTTATTTCCAAGAGCCATAGCAAAATTAGGCATTATGTTTAGTGCGGAATCCCAAGCTTTAATTGCTTCTATAAATCTTCCAAATTGATTAAGACTATTTCCAAGGTTTGTATAGACTTTACATTGAAATATAGGATTCAAACTAGGAAATTTCGAATCAGAAATAGCTCTTCGTAAATTCAATATTTCTAGGACGTTTTCACTCTGCTGCCAACTCCACGCATATTCTGGGTCATAAGATTTTAAAGCAGCTAGTGAGCTATAGATATTTGCCCTATAGAAAAGAATTATCGGTCTTAGGTGAGAATCTTCAGACTCAATCATAGAGTCACACTTTTCTAGCAATGTAGTCAGGTCAGATACATTGTTATTCTCCGTCGCCGAATCTATCTCTATACCAAGAAGATCTAATTCGCTACTCATGTGAGTCTTTCATACACAAAATTAATTCCCTGATTATTAATTGCCGAGCGCGACAATGACGCTGACCCATAACGCCCAACTTAGCGGACAATTTGAGCGGAGCGAAAAATGTCCGCTAAGTTGGGCGTTATATAACCTTTTATTGATCACGTCTATTTAACTTTGATTCGAGCAAAATATAATTAGCTCTTCAAGCACAAATTAAATTTTCAAAACTTCGTTGTAACTCATACCAAAGAGGAACAATGGACACCCACTTCTAAAATTATATAAAATCAAAACCTTAACGAAGCCCCCGCTCTTGGGGCCCCTTTAAGCGGAGCGCTGAGCGGGAAGGAACGTGAGTGGGCACGAGGCACGGATGTGAGGCGGCCAGCTTGGTTGAGCGGAAGAAGGGCAGGATGCCCGTGTGAAGCGACCACGGTAAGTGACTGGGAGCAAAGCAACAGCGCCGGGGTGGCCTTCTTTGGTTACTTTCTTGGCCAAGCAAGAAAGTAACGCGCCCGCCGGGGCGAGTCCCGGCATTTAAAAGAACAATAACGAAGCAAAGAGACTCAAAATCCGCAACGTACTCATGGCAGCCTTACCAAACCCAAACCCACGCTACCGCCCCTGAATTACCGGACTCCAGTCTTCCTTGGCTAACCACTTTGTCCCTAAAACACCACAATATGAACTCAACCTAAACAACCATAACCCTCTAAAAACCAAGGGTAAATACCCCAAGCTCACAAATTGCAAAGATAAGGTAGGAAAAGTGGCACTCAACCGCCCTGCCCGCTTGGGCTGCGGCAAATAGTGACTTTAAAAAAGGGATAGGCAGCGACCGGCTTAGGCCTGCCTTACAGCAGCAACCAGCGCTTCTTTACGTGCCTTAGATAGTCCCTTAACCGCCAACTCGCGTTTAAGGGCTTCGGAATGGGAACCGACTTCTTCTGAGTAGACCAAGACCAAAGGGCCTTTGCCACGCAGGGCTTTGGCGCCCTTGCCGGATTGGTGCTCGGCAAAGCGCCGGGGTACATCCAGGGTGATGCCGGTATAAAGGTGGCCGTGGCGGGTACGGACGAGGTAGAGAAACCAGGGTTTTATAGCAGCCATAACAACGGGCCTTTTGGCCCGGCATGTTAATCGTAAATGGTGGAATGGCTTGGCGCTTGTGCTGGGTGCGAAGATAAATTTCCACCAAGCGGTCACGCACGGCGGCATCGACCGCCTTGCCTTCCAAGAAGTCGTCGATTTGGTCGTAACTGAGGCCCAAGGCGGCTTCGTCGGCCAACTGCGGGTTCAGGGTTTCTAAATCGGCGGTGGGGGTTTTGGTAACCAGCACCTCGGGCGCGCCAAGGTGTTTGGCCACAGCACGCACCTGGCGTTTGGACAGGCCAAACAGCGGCACCAAGTCGCAGGCGCCGTCGCCCCACTTGGTGTAAAAGCCGGTGATGTTCTCGGCGCTGTGGTCGGTGCCCAGCACCAGGCCACGGGTAAGGCCGGCGATTTCGTATTGGGCAATCATCCGCGAACGGGCTTTAACGTTACCCTTGATGAAATCACGGTGATAGTCGTCTTCCGGCACCAGGCCAGTGGGGGCTAGGCCGTCGTGGGCGGCTTTGGATAAGCCATCAACACCGGCTTTCACATTGACGGTAACGGCGTGGGTTGGCTCGATAAAAGACAGCGCCAGCTGGGCTTCGTCTTCATCATGTTGCACACCATAAGGCAGGCGTACGGCAATAAAGCGATAGGTTTTGTCTTCGCTCGACTCGCCGTTTAGCTCGTTAACCGCCAGTTGCGCCAAGCGGCCACAGGTGGATGAGTCCACCCCGCCGCTGATGCCCAGCACCAGCGTCGACAGCCCTGAGGCCTTGAGGGTGTCTTTAATAAAATCAACACGGCGGCGAACTTCAAATTCCACATCGATCTGCGGCAGAACGCGCATTTCTTCGCGGATCTCTTGCTCAATAGACATGGGCTTTATCCTTCCGACTATTCAAAGTAAAAGGGCACCAAAGGCGCCCTGTCTTTTAACCGATATGGGTCTTGCCGCCCATGTAGGCGCGAAGCACTTCCGGCACTTCGATACGGCCATCGGCTGTTTGGTAGTTTTCCATGACCGCCACCAAGGTGCGGCCCACCGCCAGGCCAGAGCCATTAAGGGTGTGCACCAGCTCTGGCTTGTTGGTTTCGGGGTTACGGAACCTGGCCTGCATGCGCCGGGCCTGAAAATCCCCGACGTTAGAGCAGCTGGAGATCTCGCGGTAGGTATTTTGCGCGGGCAGCCACACTTCCAAGTCGAAGGTTTTGGTAGCGCCAAAGCCAATATCCCCGGTGCACAGGGTCATGGTGCGATACGGCAAGCCGAGTTTTTCCAGCACGGTTTCGGCGTGGCGGGTCATTTCGTCCAGAGCGGCAAAGGAGGTATCGGGGTGGACGATTTGCACCATTTCCACTTTGTCGAACTGGTGCATGCGAATGAGGCCACGGGTGTCACGGCCGTAAGAACCGGCTTCTGAACGGAAACAGGGGCTGTGGGCGGTAAATTTCAGCGGCAGACTGGCAGCGTCAATAATTTCGTCGCGCACCAGGTTGGTAAGCGGCACTTCCGCAGTGGGAATAAGTGACAGCTGCTGGCGCTCTTCGGTGGCCGGCTTGATGTTAAACAAGTCTTCACCGAATTTTGGCAACTGGCCGGTGCCTTTAAGGCTGTCCTCGTTAACCAGATACGGCACGTAGGTTTCAAGGTAACCGTGCTGTTCGGTGTGCAAATCCAGCATGAACTGAGCCAGCGCCCGGTGCAGCTTGGCCAGCTCGCCGCGCATGACCACAAAGCGCGACCCTGACAGCTTCACGCCGTCTTCAAAAGATAAACCGTTAAGGCCATTGCCTAAATCAACGTGGTCTTTGACTTCAAAGTCGAATTGACGTGGCGTGCCCCAGCGGCGCAATTCCACGTTTTCGCTTTCGTCTTTACCCACCGGCACTGATTCGTGGGGCAAGTTGGGAATGGCCATGGTAATGGCGTCCCATTGGGCCAGCACCGCGTCCAGCTCGGTTTTAACGCTTTCCAGCTCGTCGTTAATTTGGGTAACAGCCGCTTTTAAGGGGGCGATGTCTTCGCCATTGCGCGCTGCCTGGCCAATGGCCTTGGAGCGGGTATTGCGCTCGTTTTGCAGCTCTTGGGTGCGTACCTGCAGGGCTTTGCGTTTTTCTTCGAGTGCCTGGATGGCGGCGACATCCAGCTTAAAGCCGCGAGTGGCCAGACGCTCGGCAGTGGTGTCGAGATCCTGGCGTAAATATTTGTTATCCAGCATGGTCTTAGTTCAGGTCCATTCAGTCTTCGGGCAGTGTACCAGAGCCCTCGTCGTCCGAGTAGCGCTGGACCGGACTTTGCCGGTCGCGCTCGGCCAGGTAATTGAGCTTTTCGCCTATCTTTTGCTCAAGGCCACGGTTAGAGGGTTGATAGTAACGCCTGTCTTTGAGTTCTTGGGGAAAAAAGTTTTCACCGGCAGCATAAGCGCCCGGCTCGTCGTGGGCATAGCGGTATTCGCTACCGTGGCCCAAGGATTCCAGCAATTTGGTGGGGGCGTTGCGAAGGTGCAGCGGCACCGCCAAGTCGCCGGCGGCTTTGGCGTCGCGCCGCGCCGCTTTAAAGGCGGTGTAAACGGCGTTAGATTTGGGCGCGCAAGCCATATACACCGCGGCTTGGGCAATGGCCCGCTCGCCTTCAGCCGGGCCAACCCGGGTAAAGGTGTCCCAGGCGTTAAGGCCAATGGTTAGCGCTTTTGGGTCGGCATTGCCGATATCTTCCGAGGCAATGGCCAACAGCCTTCGTGCGACATACAGCGGGTCACAGCCGCCTTCGAGCATCCGGCAATACCAGTAAAGGGCGGCATCAGGGGCCGAGCCGCGCACCGATTTGTGAAAGGCCGAGATCATGTCGTAGAACAGGTCACCACCTTTATCGAACCGGCGAATGTCCTGGCCCAGCACCGAGGCAATAAGCTCTTTACTGATACGGCCGTCGTCGGCCATATCAGAGAGCATTTCCAGGTAATTAAGGGCGCGGCGGGCATCGCCACCGGCCATTTGCGTTAATACGTCTTGGGCGTCGTCATCCAGGCTAATGCCGGTTAAGCCTTCTGGCGCGGTGAGTGCGCGGCTTAACAGGCCACTGATGTCGTTATATTCGAGGTTTTTTAGCACATAAACCCGCGCCCGCGACAACAAGGCGCCGTTAAGCTCAAAAGAGGGGTTTTCGGTGGTGGCACCAATAAAGATAAAGGTGCCGTCTTCAATGTGCGGCAAAAAAGCGTCTTGCTGGCTTTTGTTAAAGCGGTGCACCTCGTCCACAAACAGCAGGGTTTTGCGGGCGCGGCTTTTGGCAGCATCAACAGCGGCCCGTATTTCTTTAATGCCGCTGGTTACCGCCGATATGCGCTCGACTTCGGCATCCGAATAACGGGCAATAAGCTCAGCCAGGGTGGTTTTGCCGGTACCGGGCGGGCCCCAGAGGATCATCGAATGGGGTTTGCCGGCTTCGAGCGCCCGGCGCAGGGCCTTGCCCTGCCCCACTAAATGTTGCTGGCCGACGTAATCGTCAAAGGTTTTTGGCCGCATCCTGGCAGCCAGCGGCTCTACGGGACCGTCGCCAAAATCAAAGCCCAGGTTGGTCATCGCTGGTCGTCAATAGCCACGCCCGGTGGTGGCGTAAAGGTGAATTTTACGTCGGCGTCTTTGGCCCTTGGCGATTTAAAGCCAGAAAAGGTCACGGTATTTTGCTGACCGGACACATCATGGATCACCAGGCCTGCCACCTTGTTGCCGCTAAATTTAACGGTAAGGGCGGTCACGTAGGCGTCTTTTTCGTCTTTGGGTTTAATAAGGTAGTTTTGGCCGTCGGCCTTGATGGTGAACTGGCTCCATACTGCTGGGTCTTGGCTAGAAAGCAGCAGCATCGGCGTGCGGCCCACTGCCTCTTTGGGGGAATACAGGGTGACCTGCTCAACAAAGGGGTTATAAAGCCACAGGGTGTTGCCGTCAGAGATCAATAAGGTTTCGTCGGGCTTTTCGGTGTGCCAGTACAGTTTTTGTGGCCGTTCCACCGCCATTTCGCCCTCGGCCTTCATGGCGGTATTGCCTTTGCTGTCTACCACTTTTTGCGAAAAGTGCGCCGAGAAGCTCTGGTAATGGGCCAGCTTGGCTTTGAGATCGCTGGCATCGTCGGCCACTGCCGCGGTACTGGCAAGTAACAAAGCCAGTGGAAGTAATCGCATATTATTCTCCGTGATGTGGCACCAGCACTTCGCGGTTACCGTTGTGGCCAGCCGGGGAAACAATGCCGGCCATTTCCATCTGTTCAATCAAACGGGCCGCGCGGTTATAGCCAATTTTAAGCTTGCGCTGCACGCTGGAAATAGAGCCGCGGCGCGATTCAATCACAAAGGCCACGGCTTCGTCGTATAAAGGGTCACGCTCGGCGTCGTCGTCCATGCTTTCGCCCGGCAGCAGGGTTTCTTGGGTCATCTCGCCGGCCAAAATGGCGTCGATATACTGCGGCTTGCCGCGTTTTTTCCAATCTTCTACTACCCGGTGCACTTCATGGTCGTCCACAAAGGCGCCGTGCACACGGGTTGGTACGCCGGAGCCCGGCGGCAGATACAGCATGTCACCCTGGCCCAACAGGCTTTCGGCCCCTTGCTGGTCAAGGATGGTGCGCGAATCGATTTTGCTGGATACCTGAAAGGCAATACGGGTTGGGATGTTGGCCTTGATAAGGCCGGTGATGACATCCACCGACGGGCGCTGGGTGGCCAAAATCAGGTGAATACCGGCCGCCCGCGCCTTTTGGGCGATACGGGCAATCAGCTCTTCTACCTTTTTACCGACGATCATCATCATGTCGGCAAATTCGTCCACTACCACCACAATGCGCGGCAGTGGCTCAAGGTCGGGAGCTTCCGGCTCCATAGAGCTATTGGCATTCCACAACGGGTCTTTTAGGGGATTACCGGCTTTCGCGGCGTCTTTTACCTTCTGGTTAAAGCCTTTGAGGTTACGCACCCCCATCAGCGACATTAATTTGTATCGCCGCTCCATTTCGCCCACACACCAACGCAAAGCATTGGCAGCGTCTTTCATATCGGTAACCACTTCGGCCAAAAGATGCGGAATGCCTTCATAAACCGACAGTTCCAGCATTTTCGGGTCAATCATAATAAGGCGCACCTCTTCCGGCGTGCTCTTATAAAGCAGCGACACCAGCATGACGTTAACACCTACCGATTTACCGGAACCGGTGGTACCGGCCACCAATAAGTGCGGCATTTTCGCCAAATCGACCACCACCGAATTACCGGCAATGTCTTTACCCAGCACCATTGCCAGCGGCGAACTGTTGTCGATAAATTTTTGGTCGTTAATGACTTCCGACAGGTACACCACTTCGCGGTGCTTGTTGGGCACTTCCAAACCAATGACCGATTTGCCGGGAATAACTTCCACTACCCGCACCGAAATGGCCGACAGCGCCCGCGCCAAGTCTTTAGAAAGGTTAGAAATTTTAGAAACCTTTACCCCGGGGGCGAGGTCGAGCTCAAAGCGGGTAATAACCGGGCCTGGGTGTACATCCACCACATTGGCCTGCACGCCAAAATCGAGCAGTTTCTCTTCAACCAAACGCGATACCGCGTCTAATTCGTCCTGGCTGATGGGGTTACGGTTTTTATCGGGCCGGTCAAGAAGGTCCATGGACGGCAGCGGCTCAACCAGTTCGCCTTCACTGGCACTGGTGTTGGCCATGGCATCGTTAAGGGTGTCTTTAAAGCTCGCTTTGGGTTCTGGCTTGGCTTTAACCGGCGTCGGCGCCACTGGCACCTCTTGCGGTTCGTCAAGCCAAGGCAGGTCCAGCTCGTCGTCATCGGCTTGCGCCGGGAATGACAGTGACGGTTCGGTTTTCGCTTTTGGCTCGGCGCTTAGGCTAAGCACCGGCTCTTTGGCTTCCAGCCGTTCGGGCTCTGGCGCCTTGGGTTCGGGGCTAGTGTCGTCTGCAAGGTCTTCTTCGGCAGGCTTGTCAGCCCGCGACTGGGTAGCAATGGCAACGATTTTTTCCCAACTCCAACTGGCGCCTTCTACCACCAGCGCCCCCAAGCGGTCGACCACCGCTACCCAGGAAAGCCCGGTTACCATGGTGATGCCCGCAGCAGTTAAGGCCAGCAGGATCAGGAAGGAGCCAACAAAGTTAAACCAGGGTTTTAAGGCGGTAGCCATCAGGTCGCCCACCAGACCACCGGCGGAATAACTGTGGATGTCGCTCAAATAAACAGAGGCAAGGCCAGCAAGGCCCAAAAACGCCAGCACCACGCCAATAAGGCGAAGGCCAGCGGTCAGGTAATCAATTTCGACCAAGGAGCGGTAATTGCGAAAACAAAACCAGCCACACAAGGCGATTAAAAATGGCAATAAATAGGCGAGCACACCGGTGCTGAACAGCAGAATATCGGCCACCCAGGCACCAATGGTGCCGGCCGCATTTTGGATATGGCCGGGTACGCCGGTTTGCGACCAGCCAGGGTCTGCCGGGTTAAAACTGGCCAAGGCCACCAGCAGGAACAACGAAAAAAGCGTACAGAGCACCAGGCCTGCTTCTAGCAGCCGCTGCGTACCCGACAAGCGTTTGAGCTCCACTCGCTCCAAAGACCCTACTCCAAACTTGCTTCTTAACTTTGAGATGATACCAGCCTCACCCATGAATCAATACCTTGGAAACATTTTTCACTTCTTCCATTACCACGTAGGTGCGTGTCTCTTTAACACCGGGCAAACGCAGTAAGGTTTCACCTAATAACTCGCGGTAGGCAGACATATCGGCTACCCGCGTTTTAAGGAGGTAGTCAAAATTACCCGACACCAGATGGCACTCCTGAATGATATCGAGCTTTTGTACCGCCAAGGTGAACTGTTCAAAAACCTCAGAGGAAGTGCGCTCTAAGGTGACTTCCACAAAAACCAGCAAGGCGGCACCGATGTGACGTGGGTCAATAATGGCGGTATAACCCTGAATAAAGCCTTGCCGTTCTAAGCGTTTAACCCTTTCCAAACAAGGCGTTGGCGACAGGCCAATACGCCTGGATAATTCTACGTTAGATAGGCGACCATCATTTTGTAGTTCTTTCAATATCTTGCGATCGATGCGGTCCAGTTCTTTAACCACTTTCTTGGTTGAATGCAGCATAGATCCTCTAGTTCACCCACCCCTACCAGCATAAAATACTGAAAAACGAGTAAATAAAGCAACTCATTCTCTAATGGCCTCCCTATACTACGGTGAAAATCACTAGCCCTTTGATAACCAAAAGGAAACACCAGATGATCATCGGCGTACCGAAAGAGATAAAAAACCACGAATATCGCGTCGGCATGGTGCCTGCTTCAGTGCGTGAGCTGGTTAACCACGGTCATCAGGTGATCGTGGAAACCAATGCTGGCCTTGGCATCGGCTTTACCGACGAAGATTACCAAGCTGCTGGCGCTGCCATTATCGATAGCGCTGAAGCTGTTTTCGCCAAAGCAGAAATGATTGTGAAGGTAAAAGAGCCGCTGGCCAATGAACGCGCCCGCTTGCGTGAAGGCCAATTGCTGTTTACCTACCTGCATTTGGCTCCCGACCTGCCGCAAACCGAAGATCTGCTGAAATCTGGCGCTGTGTGCATTGCCTACGAAACCGTAACCGACGACAAGGGCGGCCTGCCGCTGCTGGCACCGATGTCGGAAGTGGCTGGCCGTATGTCTATTCAAGCCGGTGCCCAGGCCCTAGAAAAATCCCGTGGCGGTAGTGGCCTGTTGATTTCCGGCGTGCCCGGCACCGAGCCGGCCAAAGTGGTGGTTATTGGCGGTGGTGTTGTCGGCTCTAACGCTGCCCGTATTGCCGTAGGCATGCGTGCCGATGTGACCATTTTGGACCGTAACGTTGATGCCCTGCGCCGCTTAGACGCCGAATTTGGTGGCCGCGCTAAAGTGGTTTATTCCACTGCTGATGCGTTGGAGCGCCACGTGCTGGCCGCCGACTTGGTGATTGGCGCTGTGCTTATTCCAGGTGCTGCAGCACCCAAACTGGTGACCAAAGAGCACATCAAAAACATGAAGCAAGGCGCAGCCATTGTTGACGTGGCTATCGACCAGGGCGGCTGTTTTGAAACCTCCAAAGCCACCACCCACGACGCCCCCACTTACATCGTTGATGACGTTGTGCATTACTGTGTGGCCAACATGCCGGGCGCTGTTGCCCGCACCTCCACCTTTGCTTTAAACAACGCCACCCTGCCCTACATCATCAAACTGGCCAACAAAGGCTACAAGCAGGCGCTGCTAGACGACAAGCACCTGCTGGCTGGCCTTAACGTGGCAAACGGCAAGCTCACTTGTAAGGAAGTGGCTGACGCCCATGGCCTTTCTTTCGTTGACCCGCTGACCATTATTGGCGCCTGAACGATTGTGTGAATCGAAAAGCCCCGCAACAGCGGGGTTTTTTGTTGGCGGTATTTTCCCTAAAATGCGCTCAACGTATTTTGAGGAGTACTTATGAAACACGCTCGTTTAATGATTTTGGGCTCCGGCCCTGCTGGCTATACCGCCGCGGTATACGCCGCTCGAGCCAACCTCAATCCTGTTCTTATCACCGGCATGCAGCAAGGCGGCCAGCTGACCACCACCACTGAAGTGGAAAACTGGCCTGGTGACGCTGACGACCTGACCGGTCCGCTGCTGATGGAACGCATGCAGCGTCATGCCGAGAAATTCAATACCGAAATTCTCTTTGACCATATTCACACCGTTGATTTCAGTAACCGCCCCTATGTGCTTAAAGGCGATAACGGTGAGTATTCGTGCGACGCTCTGATCATTGCCACTGGCGCCTCCGCCAAATACATTGGCCTGGAATCTGAAAATGCCTTCCAGGGCAAAGGGGTGTCGGCCTGTGCTACCTGTGACGGTTTCTTTTATCGCAACCAAAAAGTGGCGGTAGTGGGCGGTGGTAACACCGCAGTGGAAGAAGCATTGTACTTGGCCAACATTGCCAGCGAAGTGCACATGGTGCACCGCCGTGACACCTTCCGCGCCGAGAAAATTTTGATTGACCGTCTTTATAAGAAGGTTGAAGAAGGCAAAATCGTGCTGCACTTAAATCGCACCCTGGACGAAGTACTGGGTGACGACATGGGTGTAACCGGTGTGCGCCTGGCATCAACCACTGGCGAAGCCGACGAAGAAATTGCGGTAGCGGGTACCTTTATTGCCATTGGCCATAAACCCAATACCGACATCTTTGCCGGCCAGCTGGACATGAAAGACGGCTACCTGAAAGTGAAAAGCGGCTTGGAAGGCAATGCCACCCAAACCTCCATTGCTGGCATTTTTGCCGCAGGCGACGTAATGGACCACACCTATCGCCAGGCCATTACCTCGGCCGGTACCGGCTGTATGGCCGCGCTTGATGCTGAACGCTATCTAGACAGTCTGAGCGATTGATTTTAAAGGGCCGCTTTCGCGGCCCTTTTGGTTAGCGCTACACTCTAACTGTGAAGAATGTATTGCGAAAACCATGACTATAGCGCTACCCGAACTGCCCGATAACCCTTGCCTGTTTCCTGATCCGGTTCAAGCCTTGGATCAGCCTAACGGCTTGCTTGCCTTTGGCGGCGATCTTTCCCCTACCCGGTTAATGGCGGCCTATCGCCTTGGTATTTTCCCGTGGTTTAACCCAGGGGAGCCGATTTTATGGTGGTCACCCGACCCGAGAGGCGCCGCAGTTCCCGGCGACATGATAATGTCGACCAGCCTCAAAAAATGGCTGAAAAAGACCCCTTACCAATATCGCTGTAATACCGCCTTTGCTAAGGTGCTCGAAGGCTGCGCTGCGCCGCGCGATGGCCAAAAAGGCACTTGGCTAAGCCCGCAGATGCGCGCCGCATACTTAAAACTGCATGAGTTAGGCTATGCCCACAGTGTTGAGGTTTGGCTGGCAGGGGAATTGGTGGGTGGCCTGTATGGCATTACCATCGGCCGAGTGTTCTGCGGCGAGTCCATGTTTCACCGCGCCACCAATGCGTCTAAAGCCGCTTTTGCCGCCCTACACGCCAGACTGCAAGGCCATGCCCGACTGATTGACTGCCAGTTGATGAACCCGCATTTGGCAAGTTTGGGGGTGAAAGAAATGCCGCGCAGTCATTATTTGCAGATCTTGGCTGAAGAGCGTGACAAACTGATGCCTGATGCATTGTGGCAACGAGGAGAATGGCCATGTCCGTTAACCTCTTAAAAGGGCTTTATTGTGGCTTAACCAAGCCCTTCCCTTGCGCTTACCTGCCAGAAAAAAACGAACAGTTGCTGGTGGTAACCCAATCACCCATGGACGCAGAGCGGTATGAAATGCTGCTGTCGATGGGGTTTCGGCGTAACGGCTCTGACGTTTATCGGCCTTACTGCCACCAGTGCCAGGCCTGCGAGTCGGTGCGTGTTGATGTTGAGCAGTTTATGCCGGGCCGGCGCCAACGCCGAGTGTTGAAAAAAAATACCGATTTGACGGTGCGTATTGAACATCAGTTTCAGCCCCACCATTTCGACCTTTATTGCCGCTATATCAACGCCCGCCACCACGATGGCGGAATGTTTCCACCGTCGGAAAGTCAATTAACCCACTTTGCGAAGGCCAGTTGGCTACCCATGACGTTGATTTGCCTGTATAAAGGGAAACGGCTTCTCGCCTGTGCCATCACCGACGAAACGCCTGTCGCCTATTCAGCGCTTTACACCTTCTTCGACCCCGATGAAGACAAGCGTTCCTTGGGAACCTTGGGTGTATTAACGCAGCTTGAGGCAGCTAAAAGCCGCGGTAAAAAATGGCTTTATCTCGGCTATCAAATCGATGCGTGCCAGAAAATGAATTACAAGACGCAATATCTTCCCTTTGAGCGATATTGCGACGGTGCATGGCAACGCTTTACAGAGGGCGCCAGTTAAGGCAAGATCGGCGCCGATTTCTAGGTTATAAGAGGTTTTGCATCTAAATGTCGAAAGAAGACGTGATTGAGTTGCAGGGAACAATACTGGAAACCCTGCCCAACACCATGTTCCGCGTCGAGCTAGAGAACGGCCACGTGGTAACTGCCCACATCTCCGGTAAAATGCGCAAAAACTACATCCGCATCCTGACCGGCGATACCGTTACCGTTCAGATGACGCCGTACGACCTGAGCAAAGGCCGCATCGTCTTCCGTCAACGTTGATGGATGCCTCAAAAAAACCCGCCTGATGGCGGGTTTTTTAATAGGTGTTCCAGTCGTTAGGCGGTTGTCGCCGCTTCCTGGCCTTGCACGTCCAGTTTCAGGTCGTCGTCAGCAACGGTGACGGTAACCTTGCCACCATCGGCTAACTTGCCGAATAACAGCTCATTCGCCAGCGGCTTTTTCAGATGTTCTTGGATAACCCGAGACATCGGCCGCGCGCCCATGGCATGGTCGTAACCTTTTTCAGCCAGCCAGGTTTTGGCTTCAGCATCAACTTCCAAGGTAACGCCGCGCGCATCAAGCTGCGCTTCGAGCTCAGCCAGGAACTTCTCAACCACCTGGGCAATAACCGCCGGGCTAAGGTGGTTAAACCAAATAATTCCATCCAAACGGTTACGGAACTCAGGGCTAAAGACCCGGTTGATTTCCGCCATGGCGTTATCGTCGTGTTCCACCGCTTTAAAGCCCATGGACTTGCGCTCGGTTTCACGCACGCCAGCGTTGGTGGTCATCACCAGGATAACGTTACGGAAATCGGCTTTACGACCGTTGTTGTCGGTCAAGGTGCCGTTGTCCATCACCTGCAGCAGCAAGTTAAAGACATCCGGGTGAGCCTTTTCAATTTCATCCAGCAGCACCACAGAGTGCGGATGCTTGATAACCGCCTCGGTCAGCAAACCACCTTGGTCGTACCCCACATAGCCGGGAGGCGCACCAATAAGCCGCGACACGGTATGGCGCTCCATGTACTCGGACATGTCAAAGCGCACCAGCTCAACCCCCATTTGCCGGGCAAGCTGCTGGGTAACTTCGGTTTTACCAACACCGGTAGGCCCTGCAAACAAGAAGGAGCCAACCGGTTTGTGGTCAACCGCCAGCCCTGCCCTACTCAGGCGAATGCTGGCTGACAAGGCGTCAATCGCTTTGTCTTGGCCAAATACCACCAGCTTGAGGTTTCTGTCCAAGGCCGCCAGGGTGTCTTTGTCATTACTGGACACCGATTTTTCGGGGATCCGCGCCATACGCGCCACCACCGATTCGATATCGGCTTCGTTAACGGTTTTACGCCGTTTCGGCATTAACCGCGCCCGGGCACCGGCTTCATCGATAACATCAATCGCTTTATCCGGCAGGTGCCGCTCGTTGATGTACTTGGCTGAAAGCTCGGCCGCTGCCTTCAACGCCCCTTGGGTAAAGCGCACATCATGGTGTTCTTCATAATGGGTTTTAAGGCCCTGAAGAATTTTAATGGTGTCGCTTACCGACGGTTCGCTGATGTCGATTTTCTGGAAGCGGCGGGCAAGCGCCACGTCTTTTTCGAAGATGCCGCGGTATTCCTGATAGGTGGTGGAGCCCATGCATTTGATATTGCCAGAGGCCAGCAACGGCTTAATCAAATTAGAAGCATCGGTTTGGCCGCCAGAGGCAGCGCCAGCACCAATCAGGGTGTGAATTTCATCGATAAACAAAATGGCGCCGTCTTCTTCTTTAAGCTCTTTTAAAAGCCCTTTGAAGCGTTTTTCAAAGTCGCCACGGTATTTGGTGCCAGCCAGCAAGGCGCCCATATCTAACGAATAGACGGTGCAATGGGCAATAAGCTCTGGCACTTCGCCATCAACAATGCGCTTGGCCAAGCCTTCTGCCAGGGCGGTTTTACCGACACCGGCCTCACCCACAAACAAGGGGTTATTTTTACGGCGGCGGCAAAGCACCTGCACGGTACGTTCAAGCTCGGCCTCACGACCAATCAGCGGGTCAATACGGCCAATCTTGGCTTGTTCATTGAGATTAACGGTCAGCATTTCCAGGTAGCTTTCGGCTTTACCTTCGGCTTCCACTTCTTTTTGTGGCGCTTCACCTGGCGCAGGCTCTTCTTCGCTCTTACGCACGCCGTGGGAAATGTAATTGACCACATCAAGCCGGGTGATGTCGGCTTTGCGGAGAATATAAACGGCTTGGCTTTCTTGCTCGCCAAAAATGGCCACCAAGACGTTAGCACCCGTCACTTCTTCTTTGCCGGAGCTTTGCACGTGGAACACAGCGCGCTGCAATACGCGCTGAAAGCCCAGCGTGGGTTGTGTTTCCCGCTCTTCGTCGTCTTCGGGAATGCGGGGGGTGGTTTGATCGATAAAGCTGTCTAGCTCGGTACGCAGTTGTGAAAGATCAGCACCGCAGGCGCCAAGCGCTTCTGCTGCCGCGCTGTTATCCAGCAACGCCATCAGTAAGTGCTCCACGGTGAGGTACTCGTGGCGTTCGGTCCTGGCACGACGGAAAGCTTCGTTCAGGCTTTGCTCGAGCTCTTTATTCAGCATGTACGCCCCCTTGGTTTACAACACGGGTCAAGCCGGTTCCATGGCACAAAGTAAGGGATGACCATTGTCCCTTGCAAAGCGGTTCACCTGAGCCACTTTGGTTTCAGCGACATCCGCGCTGAAAATTCCACACACCCCTTTTCCTTGGTAATGCACAGACAACATTACCTGAGTTGCCTTCTCATGATCCATGGTAAAAAACTGTTGCAGAACGAGAACCACAAAATCCATTGGGGTGTAATCGTCATTCATGAGAACCACTTTATACATTGGCGCACGTTTTAGCGCCGGATCTGCATTTTGTGTTTTCTCTTTATGTTGAATATCGGTACTGCCGGCCATGGTTTTCAAGTCCTGTATTGAGATTTTTTCATCTTGGGCCCTAGTGCAAATTTTTTACACACACCTTGTTAATTCAGTGTTAAAAAAAACTTGACTCAGTTGCTATCTTCACTAAATTGTACTTTGAGGTAGGTCGGAGCTCCACTGTGGAGACTAGACCAACATGGTGTAACCAGTTAACAAACGACGGGAATGATGTATGGCTATTGGAACAGTCAAATGGTTTAACAACGCCAAAGGGTTCGGTTTTATTTGTCCTGACGGGGGCGGCGAGGATGTTTTCGCTCACTACTCGACCATTCAAATGGACGGCTACCGAACGCTTAAAGCAGGCCAGGAAGTTAACTTCGACATGAGCCAGGGTCCCAAGGGCTTTCACGCTGTGAACATTCGCCCTCAAGAAAAATAATATCGCACTCTGACTCAGTCCCTGTCAAAAAGCCCCATTTCTGGGGCTTTTTCATTAGCGCCTTTCCATAAAAAAACCGCCCAAGGGCGGTTTTTTCGTTAGCCAAGAGGCTTAAAGCGCCGCAATGGCGTTGTTCAAGATTTCGCTTGGGCGCATGGCTTTGGCGGCCAGGTCCAAGTCAGGCTTGTAGTAACCACCGATATCCATGGCCACACCTTGGGCGCCGTTAAGCTCGCCGACAATAGCGTCTTCTTCCTTGGTCAAGGTTTCCGCCAGGGCAGCAAACTGCGCTTTGAGTTCAGCGTCTTTATCTTGCGCGGCCAGAGCTTGTGCCCAGTAAAGGGCCAAGTAGAAATGGCTACCACGGTTATCAAGCTGCCCGACTTTACGCGCCGGAGACTTGTTGTTCTCCAGGAACTGGGCGGTTGCCTGGTCCAGAGTGTCAGCCAGTACTTGCGCTTTCGGGTTGCTATCAAAGCCGGACAGGTGCTCAAAAGAAGCAGCCAACGCCAAGAATTCACCCAGTGAATCCCAGCGCAGGTAGTTTTCTTTTTCAAACTGCTGCACGTGCTTAGGTGCACTGCCGCCGGCGCCGGTTTCAAAGAGGCCACCACCGTTCATCAGCGGCACGATAGACAGCATTTTAGCGCTGGTACCCAGTTCCAGAATGGGGAACAAGTCGGTGAGGTAGTCGCGCAGCACGTTACCGGTAACAGAGATAGTGTCTTTACCGTCTTTAATACGCGCCAAGGAAAAACGGGTTGCATCGATAGGCGATTTAATGGAGATATCCAGGCCGCTGGTGTCGTGCTCAGGCAGGTAGGCGTTAACCTTTTTAATCAGCTCGGCATCGTGGGCACGGTTTTCGTCCAGCCAGAATACCGCCGGGGTGTTGCTGGCACGGGCACGGTTAACCGCCAATTTAACCCAGTCGCGAATAGGCGCGTCTTTGGTTTGGCACATACGCCAGATATCACCGGCTTCAACCGGATGCTCCAGCAGCACCTTGCCATTGGCGTCGGTCACTTTAACTACGCCATCGGCGGCGATTTCAAAGGTTTTGTCGTGGGAGCCATACTCTTCTGCTTTTTGCGCCATCAAACCAACGTTGGGTACTGAACCCATGGTACGTGGGTCAAAAGCGCCGTGCTCTTTACAGAACTCGATGGTTTCTTCGTAAACACCGGCATAACAGCGGTCTGGAATAACGGCTTTAGCATCTTGCTGCTCGCCTTTGCTGTTCCACATTTGGCCGGAGGTACGGATCATTGCCGGCATTGACGCGTCAATGATGACATCGGAAGGCACGTGCAGGTTGGTGATGCCACGGTCGGAATCAACCATCGCCAGTGACGGGCTGTTGTCGTAAACCGCATTGAGTTCAGCCTCAAGGGTCTTGCGCTCGTCAGCAGACAGGGTGTCTAAACGGGAGTAAAGATCACCAATACCGTTGTTAGCATCTACACCCATTTTTTTGAAAAGGTCGGCATGTTTTTCAAAGACATCTTTGTAAAACACTTTTACCGCATGACCAAAGATGATGGGGTCAGACACCTTCATCATGGTGGCTTTCATGTGCAAGGAGAACAGCACGCCTTTGGCTTTGGCGTCTGCAATTTGCTCGGCAAAGAAGGCTTGCAGGGCTTTTTTGCTCATGGTGGACGCATCAATCACTTCGCCAGCCAAAAGCGCCAGCTTTTCTTTAAGCACTTCTTTGCTGCCATCGGCTTTGTACAGCGCGATGCTAACGCTAGTGGCGTCGTCCAAGGTGACGGATTTTTCAGAACCGTAGAAATCGCCGCTGGTCATGCTGGCTACGTGGGACTTGGAGTCTTTGCTCCAGGCGCCCATGGAATGCGGGTGCTTGCGGGCATACTGTTTAACCGAAGCCGGAGCGCGGCGGTCAGAGTTACCTTCACGCAGCACCGGGTTTACGGCGCTGCCTTTTACCTTGTCGTAGCGCGCTTTGACGGCTTTTTCATCGTCATTTTTCGGCTCTTCTGGGTAATCAGGCAGTTTGTAGCCCTTGGCTTGCAATTCTTTAACTGCCGCTTTTAACTGCGGTACTGAGGCGCTGATATTAGGCAGTTTAATGATGTTGGCTTCTGGGGTTTTAGCCAGTTCGCCTAATTCTGCCAAATCGTCGCCAATGCGCTGATCGTCAGTCAAATATTCAGGAAAAGTTGCGATGATACGGCCGGCCAGGGAGATGTCCCGAGTTTCTACCGCTACGCTCGCTTTCGCGGCGAAAGCTTCAATGATGGGCAGTAGAGACTGGGTTGCAAGTGCCGGAGCTTCGTCTGTGATGGTGTAAATGATCTTCGACTTGCCTGTTGTCATAATTGCGACTTCCTAAGCGTGGTGTAGCGAAATCTTCGCAAGACTCGAGTGGGAAAAAAGCCCCTCGAAAGTGTGAACTAGGTAGCAGAGTATACCAACACCAATAGCAATTGTGCGCAAGCGCTAACCGCCAAGCACTATTCGCTCAGTTTTTATGCAAACAGTTATTGGTGATTGGCGCACTCTGCTTGCAGTGCTAGCCTTGCCCGGTATTTCACAGGAGGCGCAATTCCTTGTCAGCACCCAAAGCGTATAAACGCCCATCCAGCCGCCGCCCTTACGCCAACAAAAAGCGAGAAGCACCGCTAACAGGGCCACCGAAACTGGTGCTCTTTAATAAGCCTTTCGATGTGTTATGCCAATTTACCGACCAGGAAGGACGGCAAACCTTAAAAGACTTTATTGATATTCCTGGCATCTACGCCGCTGGCCGCTTAGACAGAGACTCCGAAGGCTTACTGCTGCTGACCAATGATGGCCGCCTTAATGCCAAATTGACCCAACCCGGAAAAAAAACCAGCAAAACCTATTGGGTACAAGTGGAAGGCGCCCCCACCGAAGATGACCTTGCCGCGCTTCGCCAAGGCGTAACCTTAAAAGACGGGCCTACCCTGCCCGCCAAGGTAAAGCAGATTGACGAGCCCGCACTTTGGCCGCGAAACCCGCCGGTGCGCTTTCGAAAAGCCATTCCCACCACCTGGCTTGAAATCAGCATTCATGAAGGCCGTAACCGCCAGGTAAGGCGAATGACAGCCCATATTGGTTTTCCCACCTTAAGACTGGTGCGGGTGGCCATCGGCCCTTACCGGCTCGGTGACCTTGCTAACGGCCAATATCAGGAGATAACACCATGATCCAAGCCGCGACCGTTGCCTGGGTAATAGCCGCCCAAGAGCGTTTTTTGTTTGTTGAAGAAAATATCGAAGGCGTACTTACCCTTAACCAGCCGGCGGGCCACTGGGAACCGGGGGAAAACCTGATTGCCGCCGCCAAGCGAGAGTTATGGGAAGAAACCGGCCTCACTCTGGCGCCGCAAGGCCTGGTAGGGCTTTATCATTTAACCTTGCCCCATAAAACCTTTTGGCGGCATGTGTTTTACGCCCGCATTGATTCGCCTATGGCCACCTTCCCGCAAGACAGCGACATCCTCAATTGCCAGTGGTTGTCCCTGGCTGAACTTGAAAATCGCCCTCTTCGTAGCCATTTAGTGACCGACTGTATTGCTGATTTTCAGTCAGGCCATCATTACCCATTGTCTGTGCTGCGCTAATCACTGCCTTTTGCTACAATGCGCGCACTTTTTTCGCCGAGGTTATTTGAAGTCCCATGAGCGACAAACCCCTGAGTGAGACCAAAGTCATTGTCGGCATGTCCGGCGGTGTCGACTCTTCCGTATCTGCCTACCTTCTTAAAGCCCAGGGCTACCAGGTGGAAGGTCTTTTCATGAAGAACTGGGAAGAAGACGACGACACCGACTACTGCACCGCAGCAGAAGACATGGCAGACGCCCAGGCGGTATGCGACAAGCTCGGCATCAAGCTGCATAAAATCAATTTTGCTGCCGAATACTGGGACAACGTCTTTGAGTATTTTCTCGAAGAATACAAAGCCGGCCGCACCCCTAACCCTGACATCATGTGCAACAAGGAAATCAAGTTTAAAGCCTTCCTTAATTATGCTGCCGATGCCTTGGGGGCCGACTTCATTGCCACTGGCCATTACGTGCGTAACCGTTATGAAAACGGCCACTGGCAGCTTTTGCGCGGCAACGACAGTAATAAAGACCAGTCTTATTTTCTGTATGCCCTTGGCGAGCAACAGGTAGGCCAGACGTTATTCCCAGTGGGTGAGTTGCCGAAACCAGAAGTACGCCGCATTGCCGAAGAGCAAGGCCTTATTACCGCCAAGAAGAAAGACTCCACCGGCATCTGTTTTATCGGTGAGCGCAAATTCAAAGACTTCCTGCAGCGGTTTTTGCCGGCCCAGCCCGGTGACATTGAAACCCCTGAAGGCGACGTTATTGGCCGCCACGAAGGTTTGATGTATCACACCCTTGGCCAGCGCAAGGGCTTAGGCATTGGTGGCTTGAAAGAAGCCAGCGACGAGCCTTGGTATGTGGTGGATAAAGATCTTGACCGTAACGTATTGATTGTGGCGCAAGGGCATAACCATCCGCTGCTGTTTTCAAACGGTTTAGTGGCCACCAGCCTTGATTGGGTTGACCACCAAGGCCCTGGTCAACAAGTGCGTTTGACCGTTAAAACCCGCTATCGTCAGGATGATATTCCTTGCACCCTAACGCCCCTTGAAAACGGCGATGTGCAGGTGATGTTCGACAGCCCGCAAATGGCGGTAACACCAGGCCAGAGCGCCGTTTTTTATAACGGTGAGGTTTGCCTCGGTGGCGGCATCATCCAACGCTACATTCGAGGTGCAGCATGAGCCGAGTCATGGCAATGGCTGCCGCTGCCCAATCCGTGAGCCTGGTGCAAAAAATTGCCCGCCAGGGTAGCTGCGACATGGACGACTTTTTCGCGGTAGTGAAAGGCATTTTGGTCACCGACCCGCAGCAGCCAGAAGACGTGTACCGCGACGGGCGCTTGGATACCGGTTACAGACTGGTCATTGAACTCTTGGGCGACGGTTCCCGAAAAGACCCGGAACTTACCCGCTATTTAATTGGCCTTTTGGCTCTTGAGCGCCGCCTAGCCAAGCGCAAAGACGTTTTGGCACTGATGGGCGAACGTATAGAACAAGTGAAACGTCAGGTGGGCCACTACGGCCTGGAAGACGAAAAGGTGCTGGCCAATTTAGCCGACATCTATGTTGAACTTATCAGCCCCCTGGGTGCACGCATCCAAGTGGCCGGATCCCCTATCCATCTGCAACAAGGCCTCAATCAGCACAAGGTACGGGCGGCTCTTTTGGCCGGTATCCGCGCCCTGGTACTGTGGCGCCAACTGGGGGGCAGTCGCTTACAATTGTTGTTTAAGCGCCGCGCCCTGGTTGCTGAGGCTCGCCAATCCTTAAGGAGCCCCCAATAATGGAACTGTCCGCTCTGACAGCCATCTCCCCCGTCGACGGCCGCTACGGCAGCAAGGCGGCATCACTGCGCCCGATCTTCTCTGAGTTCGGGTTGATTAAATACCGCGTGCAAGTGGAAGTGCGCTGGCTGCAACTGTTGGCCGGTGAAGCCAAGATCGCCGAAGTGCCGCCACTGTCTGACACCGCTAACGCGGCCCTTAACGCAATCGTTTCCGATTTCAACGAAGCCGATGCGCAGCGGGTAAAAGACATCGAAAAAACCACCAACCACGATGTAAAAGCGGTGGAATATTTCCTTAAGGAAAAAGTGGCTGACAATAAAGAGCTGATGGCGATCAGCGAGTTCATCCACTTTGCCTGCACCAGTGAAGACATCAATAACCTGTCTTACGGCTTGATGCTGATGGAAGCGCGCGAACAGGTCATGTTGCCCTACTGCGACAAGCTGATTGGCGCCGTTACCGCCCTGGCCGAAAAATACGCCACCGTACCGATGATGGCCCGTACCCACGGCCAGCCTGCCTCTCCCACCACCATGGGTAAGGAAATGGCCAACGTCGCCATTCGCCTTGAGCGCCAGCGCAAGCAAATTGCCGCCGTTGAGTTGCTGGGTAAAATCAATGGTGCCGTCGGTAACTTTAACGCCCACTACAGCGCCTACCCCGACATCGACTGGCCGGTGCTGGCCGAGCATTTTGTTACCAGTCTTGGCCTTGAGTGGAATAAATACACCACCCAGATTGAGCCGCACGATTACATCGCAGAGCTTTTTGATGCCCTGGCCCGCTTTAACACCATTCTTATCGATTTCGATCGCGACGTTTGGGGTTACATTGCCCTTGGCCACTTCAAGCAAAAAACCATTGCCGGTGAAATTGGCTCTTCGACCATGCCGCACAAGGTTAACCCCATCGATTTTGAAAACTCCGAGGGTAACCTGGGCCTTGCCAACGCCGTGTTCGGCCACTTGGCAGCCAAACTGCCGGTATCACGCTGGCAGCGCGACCTGACCGACTCCACAGTGCTGCGTAACTTGGGTGTGGGTACTGCGTATTCGGTTATTGCCTATGAAGCCACCCTTAAAGGTATCAGCAAGCTGGAAGTAAATGAGCAAAGCCTGCTGAACGAGCTGGACCACAACTGGGAACTGCTGGCAGAGCCAATTCAAACCGTAATGCGCCGCTACGGTATTGAAAAGCCATACGAAAAGCTCAAAGAGCTAACCCGTGGTCGCCGTGTTGACCAAGCGGGCATGCACGCCTTTATCGACGGCCTGGCCCTGCCAGATACCGTGAAGGCCGAGCTGAAGTTGATGCGCCCCGACAACTACCTGGGTATCGCCGAGAGGCTAACCAAGGAACTGTGAAAAAAGCGGCCTGATGGCCGCTTTTTTTGTGCCTAATCAAGCAGTCTTTGCGGCTTTGCGTTAGCATTACCGCCAATTGCTCCCGCGAAAGAATGACGATGATGAAACTGGCACTTCCCGGCGGTATTCAAGGATTTTTAACCGAATACTGGCAAAAAAAGCCCTGCCTAATAAAAGGCGGGATCCAAGCATTTGAAGATCCCCTTGATGCCAACGACTTGGCCGGCCTTGCCATGGAAGCCGAAATTGAATCGCGGCTGGTGGTGAAAAATGGCGACAAATGGGACGTTCAGCACGGCCCCTTTGAAAACTTCCCGACCAGCGAAACAGACTGGACCTTGCTGGTGCAAGCCGTTGATCACTGGTTCGAGCAAAGCCAAGATCTGATGAGTCTTTTTGACTTTATGCCCCGCTGGCGCATTGACGACTTGATGATCAGTTTTTCGGTGCCGGGCGGTGGCGTTGGCGCCCACCTCGACCAGTACGACGTTTTTATCATTCAGGGTGAAGGCCGCCGCCGCTGGCGCGTGGGCGACAAGCAGCCGCTAAAAACCTTAACCCCGCACCCAAGCCTGTTGCAGGTTGAGCCTTTTACTGAGGCCCTTATTGACGAAGAAATGCAGCCAGGCGACATTCTCTACATTCCGCCGGGCTTTCCCCACGAAGGCTACGCCATAGAGCCGTCACTGAACTACTCTGTTGGCTTCCGGGCGCCTTCTGGGCGCGACTTATTAAGTAGCTTTGCCGACCTTGCCATTGATAAAGAGCTCTACAACCATCGCTACAGCGATCCGGACCTGCGGCCACGGGAACACAACGGTGAAATCACTCTGGCGGAGCTCACCCGCCTTAAATCGAATTTGACGCAAATTTTCAATGACGATGCCACCTTGCAGCGCTTTTTCGGCCAGTATCTGTCGGAAGCCAAACACGAGTTGGACCTCGCGCCTGCCGAACCGGCTTATCAGCAAGAAGAGGTGCAGCAACTGCTACATGAAAAGGCGCCGCTCCACCGCTTAGCGGGGGCTAAAGCACTTTATTTGGCGGGGATTAGCGATACGCTTTTTGTTGATGGTGAAGCCTATGATCTGCCACAACAGGCGGTGCAAGCCCTGGCCGACAGCAGCGCTGCGGACGTGAGTGTACTGGCGGCCCATCCAGACGCCTTGGCGGTACTGACCGACTTAATCAATAAAGGCTATTTTTACTTTGTTGAGGAATAAAAAAACCGCCCATCCGGGCGGTTTTTTTAGGCGCTTTTTTCGCCCCAAAGCCGGTCATCTTGGTAAAGATTAAACAGCCCTTCTGAGCGGTTAACCAGCAACTTGGCAAAATTCATTTGCATCGGATCGCCCCGGCCTGGGCCGCGGGCAATGTTCTCTGCTTGTACTTGCCAGGTCAGATAAAAGTGGCGCAGCGCATCGCGGGCATGCATCGCCACTTTTACCGGCACATGGTCGGTAGGCACATCACCGGCGATAACCCAGTAATCCGAAATAACGTTATTTTCTTTGCCTTTTATCCGCCAAATTGACACCAATGGCGGCAAGATACGGCTGTCTTGCTGACGCACGCCCTGCGGCATAATGCCCTTGGATGCCAAATAACTGTTCGCCTTTTGCAGGCTGTTATTCACCCATTGCGTTTCCATTTGGCGACGCTGTTCATCGGTGAGTTCTGGCGTCTGGCCTTGTGTATTTTGGTCTTCTTCGGCCATTTTCTTTTCCTTGTCGACACGGCGGAGGCCTACCATAGCGGCAGCTAAAAGCCTTGGCAAGAGGCCTGGCTGTACAGATTTCTATCCTCCGGCAAGTATCACAATAACCGTATAGGTGGCTGGTCACGGCGAAAAGACTTCTCTACCATGTGCGCGGTCCGTTGCACCTAACTAAAAGTTTACTCAAGGGTAAACTAGCATTACATCATGGTGCCCCTGCGCACTCATTACGGAGAACAAAGACGTGGCTGTATTTAATCACTCAGCGTTTGATGGTCATGAAGAAGTTGCCTTCTGCCATGACATCGAAACCGGTCTTAAGGCAATCATCGCTATTCACAACACTAACTGTGGCCCCGCTGTTGGCGGCTGTAGGATGTGGAGCTACGCCTCAGACGATGAAGCTCTGACCGACGTACTGCGCTTGTCTCGTGGCATGACCTACAAAAATGCCATGGCCGGTCTGCCTTTTGGTGGCGGTAAGTCCGTTATTATCGGCGATGCCAAAACCATGAAGTCAGAAGCGCTGTTCCGCGCCTTTGGCCGTTTCTTAAATTCCTTGGGTGGCCGTTACATCACCGCCGAAGACGTGGGTACTTCTACCACCGATATTGCGCACATCAACAAAGAAACCGATTTTGTTGCTGGCCGTGAAGGTTTGTCTGGCGATCCTTCTCCGTTCACCGCTCTGGGCACTTACCTGGGTATTAAAGCAGCCGTTAAACATCAGCGCGGCATTGATAGCCTGGCCGGTTTAAAAGTGGCCGTTCAGGGCCTGGGCTCAGTGGGTTATTACCTGTGCGAGTACCTGGTAAAAGAAGGCGCCGAGTTGTTCGTCACTGACATCAACGAAGCTGCTCTTGAAAAAGCCAAAACCCAGCTCGGTGCTACTGTTGTTGGCCTGGATGACATCTACGACCAAGACGTGGATATCTACGCGCCTTGCGCCTTGGGCGCCACCGTCAATGACAACACCATTGACCGTATTAAAGCCACCATCATTGCTGGCTGCGCCAACAACCAACTGGCCGAGGCCCGCCACGACCAGCTGCTGCGTGAGAAAGGTGTTTTATATGCACCTGATTACGTTATCAACGCTGGCGGCATTATCAACGTGTCCTTTGAAAAGGATTACGACAAAGCCAAAGCCACCGCCAAGGTTGAAGAAATTTACAATACCTTGATGGATATCTTTGCCCGCGGTGACGACCAGCAAAAGCCAACCGGTATGATTGCCGACGAAATGGCGCGCGAAATCATCGCCCGCGGCGGGAAATAAAAAAGGCCCCAACCAAGGGGCCATGAGTTTGTGTTACTGCAATGTGGGGCTCCGTCCCCTGACGTATCACAACTTGAATTAACGTTCCCGCATGTAAGCGCGCAAGGATGCGCCGATAGCTTCGATGGGGTGGTTCTGATTCTGCTCGTCTACCAGTGACAATGTAGCGTCGTCCACCTCATCGAACTGACCGCCCTCACCCAGTTCCTTCAGATCCCAACCGCTCATAATGTCTTTAACAATGCCGGTGGCAACGTTAGAGAACAGGTAGTTACCGTATTCGGCGGTATCGCTGATCACCACGTTCATTTCGTGCAAACGCCGGCGCGCCAGGGTGTTAGCGATCAGTGGCAGCTCGTGCAGTGACTCGTAGTAAGCAGAGGCAGGGCTGATGCCAGCTTCTACCATCACTTCAAAAGCCAGCTCTACGCCTGCCGCAAAAAGGGCAACCAGGCCGGTGGCACGGTCAAAATCCAACTCGAAATTGCTGCTGGGCGGTGCTTGCTCAAAGCCGGTTTCTGCAGTGTTTTGACGCCAGGTCAGCAAGTCGATGTCGTCTTTGGCCCAGTCGGCCATCATGCCTTCGGCAAACTGGCCACCGATTATGTCGTCCATGTGTTTTTCAAACAGCGGACGAAACGCGGCTTTAATTTTGTCGGCTTGACGACGGGCATGGACTCGCTCGCCAGGGCTCAGTTTGGAAAAGGCTAAACGTACGCCACCGGCTTTCATGCTTTCCGATACCTTTTCGATACCAAACTGGTAGAAAGACGCGGCTTGCGCGGCAGGCACATTCAGTTCAACCAAACGCTCAAAGCCAGCCACACACACGGCTTGCGGCAGGCCGCACAGTACGGTTTGCTCACCCATCAGGTCCGATTTTACTTCCGCTTCAAAGCTCGATTGCAGCACCCCGGCGTGGTGGCCACCGGTACCGGCGCACCAGGCTTTAGCCCAGGCCAGGCCTTTACCTTCTGGGTCTTGGTGAACAGCAATCAGTGTCGGCACACCAAAACCACGCAAGTATTCGGCGCGCACTTCGGTGCCAGGACATTTGGGTGCCACCATGATAACGGTGATGTCTTCACGAATTTCACGCTGGGCTTCGATAACGTCAAAACCGTGGGAATAACCCAAGGTGGCGCCTTTTTTCATCAGCGGCATAATGCCGTTCACGACCGGGCCGTGCTGCTTGTCCGGGGTCAGGTTCATGATAAGGTCGGCCTTGGGCACCAGCTCTTCAAAGGAGCCCACTTCAAAACCATTTTCGGTAGCGCGCTGGTAAGAGGCGTTTTTGCTAGCAAGGGAAG
Source organism: Gallaecimonas mangrovi (assembly GCF_003367375.1). Classification (GTDB taxonomy): domain Bacteria; phylum Pseudomonadota; class Gammaproteobacteria; order Enterobacterales; family Gallaecimonadaceae; genus Gallaecimonas; species Gallaecimonas mangrovi. The sequence continues at coordinate 1,835,610 of NZ_CP031416.1, read as the reverse complement.
ACTGGCGCAGCGCATAAGCCACATTCAAGCCAGAATCACGCAGGTTCAAACCTTGGTTTAACCCTTGGGCACCGCAGCCCAGTACCACGATTTGCTTACCCTTAAGCACCTCTACCCCATCGCTAAAGGCACTTTTCGGCACGGGATAACATTGGCGCAGGGCCTGCAGCTGGGTACGCAGGGGCTTTTGGTGAAATGCGGTCATTGGTCTTGCTCCTTCAACATAAAAATCGGCTATAAGCGGGATTATCATCTTCTGCCCGATACGGGTACCCGATGGAATCGAGGTGCCGGGTCAGGCTGTTTTGGTCGGCGTCGGCAAAAGCAGCCAGTACCCGGCCAACGTCGGCGCCGTGATGGCGGTAGTGAAAAAGTGAAATATCAAACTGGCTACCTAAGTTCTCAAGGAACGACAGCAGCGCTTTGGGGTGTTCGGGAAAAGCAAAGCTGTATAAATTTTCGCTGCGGTGCACCGGTGGCTTGCCCCCCACCATGTAACGCACGTGCAGCTTGGCAAGTTCGTTATCCGACAGGTCCAGCACGTCAAAGCCGTGGGCTTCAACATCCGCCACCAGGGCGGTGCGCTCATTGATAGAGCCGGTGCGTACACTCACCAGAATTTGCGCCTTAGCGGTATCGCGGTAGCGGTAACTAAATTCGGTTACCGCCCTGCCCTTTAAGGTTTGGCATAGCGCTAAAAAGCTACCGGGCCTTTCCGGAATGGTAACGGCCAAGACGGCTTCGGTGCCTTCACCTAAATCGCAGCGCTCGGAAACTTGGCGCAGCAAATGGAAGTTAAGGTTGGCCCCCGATAACACAGCGCCCACCTGGCCTTTAAATTCAGGGTGCTGCTCACACCAGGCCTTCAGCCCGGCCAGCGACAAGGCCCCGGCCGGTTCTGCCACCGCCCGCACATCTTCGAAAATATCTTTAATGGCGGCGCAAATGGCGTCGTTACTGACCGTGATAGCCTCGTCTACAAACTGGTTCATCACCCGGAAGGTTTCGCTGCCAATGCGTTTAACGGCCACGCCGTCAGCAAAGCTGCCAACCTCGGGCAAGGTTACCGGCGCCCCGGCTTCAAAGGCCGCTTTAAAACAGGCGGCATCGTCAGGCTCAACCGCCACCACCCGAATTTGCGGCTTTAACTGCTTGATAATGGCGGCAACACCGGCGGCCAAGCCGCCGCCGCCAACCGGCAGAAACACTACATCGAGCTTGGGCAAGTCTTTAATGAGTTCCAGCGCCAAGGTGCCTTGGCCAGCAATAACCTTTTCGTCATCAAAGGGCGCTACAAACGCAAAGCCTTGTTGGCTACTTAAGGTCATGGCGTGATCTTTGGCGGCGTCGAAGTTGTCACCAAACAGCACCACCTCTGCCCCCAAGGCCTTTACGGCATCCACCTTGATGGACGGCGCCTGGGTAGGCATCACAATAATGGCTTTAAACCCCAGCGCGCGCGCAGACAAGGCGACTCCCTGGGCATGGTTACCGGCGGAAGCCGCAACAACCCCGGGGCAATCCCGGGGCAAGCTGGCAATTTTGTGGTAAGCACCACGCAGCTTGAAACTGTGCACAGGTTGCAAGTCTTCGCGCTTAAGCCAAACCTCTTGGCCCAAGCGTTCAGACAGCCTTGCCAACCGATTTACCGGTGTGGCTTTGGCCACCTCGTAAACCGGCGAGCACAGGGCTTCACGCAGATAACCGTAGCCGTCTAGCATGGCGCCCCCGACAGGATGTCTTTATCCCGCACCCCGCCCTTGTCGGCCGAGGTGGCAAGCAGGGAATAAGTGCGAAGCCAAGAGCTGATCTGCCGCTGGCGAGGCCCTGGCCGGTAGGTTGCCGTTTTAGCGCGCTCGGCCAGTTCGGCGTCGGTTAATTGCACCGACAATTCACGGCTGGGGATATCAATAACGATGGTATCGCCTTCTTCGACCAGCGCCAGCGGGCCTTTGGCCGCCGCTTCCGGCGCCATGTGGCCGATAGACAGCCCCGAAGTGCCACCTGAAAAGCGGCCGTCGGTAATAAGCGCGCAGGCTTTGTCCAGGCCCATGGATTTCAAATAGCTGGTGGGATACAGCATTTCCTGCATACCCGGGCCGCCGCGCGGACCTTCAAAACGAATAACCACCACGTCACCGGCTTTGATCTGGCCCGCCAAAATTGCGTCTACGGCGCTGTCTTGGCTGTCAAACACCCGGGCCGGGCCTTCAAAATGCAGCTGCTCATCGGAAACACCGGCGGTTTTTACCACGGCGCCAGCGGGCGCCAGGTTGCCGGTTAACACCGCCAGGCCTCCGTCTTGACGGTAGGCGCCCTGGACGCTTCTGATACAGCCTTGGTCACGGTCCAGATCCAGAGAAGGCCAGTAGCTGTTCTGGGAGAAAGCAGTACTGGAGGGGATGCCTCCGGGCCCGGCAAGATAAAACTCGGACTGTTTAGCGGTTTCAAAAGCGGCCAGGGTCTGACCTAAGGTTTCGCCGCGCACATTAGGGGTACTGGTATCAAGCAAGTTGCCTTTGGCAAGCTCACCCAAGATGCCCATAACCCCACCGGCGCGGTGCACATCTTCCATGTGGTATTTGGCCGTCGCCGGCGCCACTTTACAAAGCTGCGGTACCTTGCGAGAAAGCGCGTCGATATCGGTCAGGCCAAAATCCACTTCCCCTTCTTGGGCAGCAGCCAACAAATGCAAGATGGTATTGGTAGAGCCGCCCATGGCGATATCCATCGACATGGCGTTCATAAAGCTTTGCCGGTTGGCAATATTGCGCGGCAAGGCGCGTTCATCACCCTTGTCGTACCAGGCTTCAACCAGCTCCATGATGCGTTTACCGGCTTCCAAAAACAGCCCTTGGCGTTTTTGGTGAGTAGCCAGCATCGAGCCATTGCCCGGTAAGGCCAAACCCAACGCTTCGGTTAAACAGTTCATGGAGTTGGCGGTGAACATGCCAGAGCAGGCGCCACAAGTAGGGCAAGCTGACTTTTCTACCTGCTCAACATCGGCGTCAGAGACATTGGGGTCAGCCGCTTTAACCATGGCATCAACCAAATCCAGCTTGATGATTTGGTCAGACAGCTTGGTTTTACCGGCTTCCATGGGGCCGCCGGAAACAAAAACAGTGGGAATATTTAAACGCAGCGCCGCGTTCAACATGCCGGGGGTAATTTTGTCGCAATTGGAAATACACACCAGGGCATCGGCGCAATGGGCATTGGCCATGGTTTCAACGGCGTCAGCAATCAGCTCACGAGAAGGCAGCGAATAGAGCATGCCGTCATGGCCCATGGCAATGCCGTCGTCCACGGCAATGGTATTAAATTCCCGCGGCGTACCGCCGGCTTCACGCACCGCGCCCGCCACCAGTTCGCCTAAATCTTTTAAGTGCACGTGGCCCGGCACAAACTGGGTGTAAGAGTTGGCAATGGCGATAATGGGCTTTTTCAAGTCGCCATCGCCTAAGCCGGTTGCGCGCCACAAGGCGCGAGCCCCGGCATTACGGCGGCCTTTTAGGGTGGTGTCACTTCTACGCTGCGGCATGTTTTTCCTCCACAGGGTCTAACCAACCCCATTGATCTTTGGTTTCGCCGTTGAAAAGGCCAAAGAAACGTTTTTGCATCAGTTCAGTAATAGGGCCACGTTTGCCATCGCCCACCGGGCTGCGGTCAATGGAACGCACCGGGGTGATTTCGGCAGCAGTGCCGGTAAAAAAGATTTCATCGGCGACATAAAGCCCTTCGCGGGCGATGGCGCCTTCCACCACGTCCAAGCCCTCAGCTTTAGCCAATTTCACGATACTGTCGCGGGTGATCCCTGGCAGAATTGAGGCGGTAGCCGGCGGCGTATAAAGCACGCCGTTTTTCACCAAAAAGATATTCTCGCCTGCCCCTTCAGACACCTGGCCCCGCGAGTCAAGACCGATACCTTCGTGGTAGCCGTTACGGCGCGCTTCGGTGGCAATTAGCAATGAAGACAAGTAGTTACCCGCCGCCTTGGCGCCGGTTGGGAAGGTATTGGGCGCTGCCCGGTTCCAGGAGGAAACACAGGCATCAACGCCCTCTTCTAGCGCGGCAGCGCCTAGGTATTGACCCCAGGCAAAGGCGGCTATCAGCACCGACATATCCATATGGCTGGGCACCACGCCCATGCCTACTTCCCCCATGTACGCCAAGGGGCGGATGTAAGCGCTTTTTAAGTTGTTGGCATTTAACACCTGACGGGTAGCGGCCATCAGTTCGTCAATGCTGTAAGGAATAGTGAAACGGTAAATCTTGGCAGAGTCTTTTAAACGCTGCATGTGGTCACGGTGGCGGAAAACCACCGGCCCGGTGGGGGTGTCGTACGCGCGAACGCCCTCAAAAAACGCTGTGCCATAGTGCATGCTATGGCTCATGGGATGGACCTGGGCTTCACTCCAAGGTGCCATGTGTCCATCCATCCATATAAAGTCCGCGCGGTTCATACTGCTTCTTCCTCTGTTAGGGAAACCACGTCAGCAAGCTTTTCCAGCTGGCGAGTCAAATGTGACAAGGGTTGTTCGTGTTTAACGCTCAGGCGAACGCCTTCCGGTTGCCACTGCATTTGTGTCATCTCAAAACCACGATGACGCACGGTGCGCAGCAAGCGTTCCAAGGCGGCAGGGGCCGGACGCAACGTGATATACAAAGTGCTCTGGGCCACGGCTTAGGCCTCCATCATTTGGTGATTACCGGCACCTGGCGGTACCAGCGGCCATACGCCCAGCTCGCTGGGAATGGCGACATGCAGGAAATAACTACCTTTAGCGGCCAAAAAGCGGTCTAAGGCACTCTCGACCTGGTCGGGGTGACTTAACCGTTCGCCCTGGATACCAAAGGCGCTGGCAATGGTCAGAAAATCAGGGTTATCCGACAAATCCACTTCGCTGTGGCGGCCTTCAAAGAACAGGCTTTGCCATTGGCGCACCATGCCTAAGCGCTGGTTATCCAGCAGCAAAATTTTGACTGACAGGTTCATGCGTTTGATGGTGGCCAGCTCTTGGATGTTCATCATGATGGAGCCATCACCGGTCACCAGAATGGTTTGGGTTTCCGGGCAAGCCAGTTTGGCGCCAATGGCACAAGGCAAGCCAAAACCCATGGTGCCCAGGCCGCCGGATGAAATGTGGCGGGTGGGATGGTCAAACTGCATGTGCTGCGCCACCCACATTTGGTGCTGGCCCACATCGCAGCAAACCCGGGCATCGCGGCCGGCTTTACGTGACAGCTCGCTCAGCAGCCATGGGGCGTGGATATGGTCTGGGGCACGGGGAGCAGTAAACGAGTGGTTGACCTTATAGTCGGCGCAGTGCTGTTGCCAATCGCTATTAACCTCAACTTGGGCCAGGTGTTTCAGCGCTTCTTTGGCGTCCATGGCCAGGGCCACATCGGCGTGGCGGCGCTTGCTCATTTCGGCGGCGTCGATATCCACATGGATGACTTGGGCATGGGGGGCAAACTCGTCCAGTTTACCGGTAACCCTGTCATCAAAGCGGGCACCAACCACCAACAACAAATCGCATTCTTGTACCGCCATATTGGCGCCACGGCTGCCGTGCATGCCTAACATGCCCAGGTTGAATGGATAGTCCAAACCGCCGCTGCCCAGGCCTTTTAAGGTTTCCACACAAGGCATGCCAGTTGCCGCCAGGTAGCCTCGCATGTCTTCCACTGCATCGCTCATCCCGACGCCACCGCCGATGTAAGCGATAGGCTTTTTGGCATTTCGCAGCAAGGTTTCAGCGCGGTTTAAGGCCGCAAAATCAACCTGGGTAGGCGCGGGTGTGGCAGTGGTTTTCGGTTGGCGGCTAAAGGCGGCTTGTTGTACGTCTTTGGGAATATCAACCAGCACCGGACCGGGTTTACCACTTTGGGCCAAAGTGAAAGCCTCTTCGATGATACGAGGCAAGTCTTCGGGATCGTCAACCAGATAACTGTGCTTGGTGCAGGCTAAGGACAAACCTAAAACGTCGATTTCTTGGAAGGCGTCGGTGCCGATGGCCGCTCGGGCTACCTGGCCGGTGATAGCCACCAAGGGAATGGAATCCATCATGGCGTCGGCCAGGCCGGTGATTAAGTTGGTAGCACCTGGGCCAGACGTGGCCATTACCACCCCAACGCGGTTGGTGGCACGGGCATAACCGATAGCCGCCATGGCGGCACCTTGTTCATGACGGCACAACACATGGTTAAGCTCGGCTTCGTACAACGCGTCGTAGATGGGCATGATGGCACCGCCCGGATACCCAAACAGGGTGTGGACGCCGTGCTCTTGCAAGCATTCAACCAGGGCTTGGGCGCCGGTGATGCTGTCGACTATCGGTCTGGCTTGGTTCATGACTGTATTTTTCCTTGGCCCTTATACGAAAAAACCCCCGGGCTTCTCAGCGCGGGGGTTTTTAGAATCTTGCTTTCGTTAGCGTTTACACAAAAGCACCCCGCGCGGCTGGCGAATAATCACCACCACGAGCACGAGTACGACGAGAATTGCTTTTTGTGTAAAGGTGTTCACAGTAAGGCTCTGCTTGAACGTTGCGAAAGTGCTAATAGAACTAGCATGTAAAACTTAAACGGCACAAGGCTTTTTTTCGCCTTTTTTTAACCTCTTTAAAAACAAGGGGTTAAAAGATGGCCTTCCAGCCATCTTTTTGGCGAGTTGACGCTAAGGTAAAGCAGATTGCAGGGTCTTATTATCTTTTTCAGATAGCTCGCGGCTTTTCAGGTGCAACTTAAAGGCACGGGTGTTGAGCAAAAAGCCGCCATGCACCGGCTGTAAATGCTTGCGCTCAACCAGCAACGATAGCGAGTCAAACTTCAAAATCAGGGTGTCACCGGCCACTTTTAGCTCGCGCAGTTCCCCTAATTGCCTACCGCTTCTTACCGTCAGCGCCCATTCAAACAACACCACCACAAAGACAAAGGTCAGCAAAATGGCGGTAGGCCAATGCCAACCGCTATCCACTTCCCAGTTAAGGCCAACCAACACCAGTAAATACAATATCCATCTCAGCCATTTCATTGGCACTGCTCCATTAACCACTGTATGGGATGAAGGGGTTTGTTACCTTCCATGCGCCCTACCTGGCAGCGACACGAATACCCGGTGGCCAGCACCGTGTCGGCGTTGGCTACTGCCTGGCGCCATGACAGGCCATAAATGCCCTTGGAATCGTCCAGGTGCTCGGCTTCATGGCCGTAAGTGCCCGCCATACCACAGCAACCAACGTTGGCCACCGCCAGCTGATGGCCGGCTTTAGCAAAGATCTGCTGCCAGGTTTTTTCGCTGGCCGGCAAGGCGGTTTTTTCGGTGCAATGGCCAAACAAGGTGGCACTGCCCTGCCCTTTAATGACGGCAAAAACGCTATCAGGCAGCTCTGCAAGCCATTCTTGCGCTAACAGTACCTTAAAGTCGCCGCGCTTATCCCCCAGCACTTTTTGGTACTCGTCGCGATAGCAAAGCACCAAGGACGGATCTACCCCCACCAAGGGCACCTCAAGTTGGCTCAGCGCATTGAAAAAGGCCGCACCACTTGCGGCGGTTTTGGCAAAGCGGGCCATAAAGCCTTTAACGTGTTCGGCCTTACCGTTGGGTTTAAAAGGCACCAGTTTGGGAATAAAGCCCAGCTTCTCAATAAAATGCACCAAATCAGCCACCACAGGGGCGTCGTAGTAGCTGGTAAAGGGGTCTTGAACAACCAGCACCAGTTTGTCTTTCTCTGGGTGGCGAGCCAGGGCTTGTAAATCCCAATCGAGGGCACCATGGCCGCTTAATTGGTCATGCAAGGTGGGTACCGACAGCAGCGGCGTATCAACCATGCCAAGGGTCTTTTTAAGGGCGCCCTTCACCCAGCCTTGTTGCAATAGCGCGTTAACGGTTTTCGGGAACCGTGCCATCAGCGGCGTGCTTTGCTCCACATTGGCCACCATGTGGTCTTTTAAAGGCCGCAGGTAGCGCTGATGGTAAAGGTCTAAAAAGCGGGCGCGAAAATTGGGGACATCCACTTTAATGGGGCACTGGCTGGAACAGGCCTTACAGGCAAGGCAGCCGTCCATTGCCTCTTTTACTTCTTTTGAAAAGTCGTACTCACCGCTAAAGGTATTACGCAGGCGGTTGAAAAAAGGCAGCTTTTTGTTTTGTAGCAGTTGCTGGTCCGGGTCAACACCCCGTTCTGCCAACAGCCGCAGCCATTCGCGCATTAAGCCGGCCCGGCCCTTAGGTGAGTGACGCCGGTCACCACTAATGCGGTAGCTTGGGCACATCGGTGTAGTGGCATCGAAATTAAAGCAAAGGCCATTGCCGTTACAGGTCATGGCGCCGCTGAAACTGTCACGTACCGACACCGGAATTTGCCGGTCTTGAGCGCCGCGCTTGGGGCCGTCTACCGACACTAGCTGGTGGCCATCTTCGAGGGGAATACACACCTTGCCCGGGTTCATGCGGTTATGGGGGTCAAATTGACTTTTCACCCAGCGAAGCTCGTCCCACAGTGCACCAAAGAAGGTGGGGCCGTATTCAGACCGAAAGCCCTTACCGTGCTCACCCCACATCAGGCCGCCGTATTTGGCCACTAGGGCAACCACGTCGTCTGACACCTCGCGCATGAGCTTTTCTTGCTCAGGGTCGATTAAATCAAGCGCGGGGCGCACATGTAAAACCCCGGCATCAACATGGCCAAACATGCCGTAGTAAAGGCCTTTACTGTCCAACAGCGCCCGAAATTCCATAATGAAATCAGCGAGGTTTTCTGGCGGCACCGCGGTGTCTTCAGAAAAGGGCTGCGGTTTGGCGCGGCCTTTAACCGCCCCCAATAAACCTACCGACTTCTTACGCATGGCATAAATGCGGTTTATTTCCGCCAAGTCCTGGGTAACTTGGTAGCCAATGATGCCGCTGTCGCTGCCAACGGCGGCGTCAAGTTTTGCACAAATCTCCGCCACCTTCGCTTGCTGGGCTTTGGCATCGGTATCGTTAAACTCAACGATATTAATGCCCTGCATATCGGCGCCGGGGACATCGCTAATCAGGTCTTTGACTTGGTGCCAAATGATGTCTTCACGGGCAAGGTTGAGCACCTTGGAGTCCATGGTCTCCACCGACGTGGCTTTGGCCTCAATCATTAAAGGCGCACTGCGCAGCGCTTTTTCAAAGCTGTCGTATTTGACGTTAATAAGGGTTTTATAGGGTTCGATGCGGTTAACGTGCAGCTTGGCTTCGGTTACAAATACCAAAGAGCCTTCAGCGCCACAAATAAGCCGCCCTAGGTCGAAATGCTCAAGGCTTTCGTCAAAAACGTGTTCCAGGTCGTAGCCGGTTAAAAAGCGGTTGAGGCGAGGAAAGGTGTTAACGATATCGGCCCGTTTTTGTTTTAAGCGCTCGGCAATGGTGCGGCTAAGCTCGCCAAGCTTGCCGTCAAGAGTTGCCAGCTCTGACACCGCCATCTTGCCGGTTTTAAGCTCGTCGCCGTCAACGGTCACCGCTTTGATGGCCAGCACATGGTCTGAGGTTTTACCGTAAACCAAGGAGCCCTGGCCGGAGGCGTCGGTGCTGATCATGCCGCCGATAGTGGCGCGGTTTGAGGTAGAAAGGTCGGGGGCGAAGAAAAAGCCATGGGGGCGTAAAAAGGCGTTGAGCTGGTCTTTAATCACCCCGGCCTGTACCTTCACCCAGCCTTCTTCGGCATTGAAATCAATAATGCCGCGCATGTGCCGCGACAAATCCACCATCAAACCGGTATTAAGGCTTTGCCCATTGGTACCAGTACCGCCGCCACGGGCAGAGAACACCACCTCTGGGTGCGCTTTGGCAATGCGGGCTAACAACAGCACGTCATCATGGTCGCGCGGCAAAACCACCGCTTGTGGCAATAACTGATAAACCGAGTTATCGGTGGCCACGGCTAACCGCTCACTGTAGCGGGTTTCAATTTCACCTTTAAAACCGGCCTTGGAAAGATCTGCCAAATAATGCTGATAGCTTGCGGACAGTTGCGGCGAGGTGTCGATTCTAGGGATCATAATGCAGCGGCTGATGATTGTTTTCGGGCAGTATATCAAAGATAGGCCAGCCGAAAGCGCCCTCTTGCTGCGAATCTTTCCTACCTGAGCCACCGCCCAACAACAATCTTCTAAAATTGGCCAACATCAGATAAATAAAGGGAATTTGCTGGTCGCTCTGTGTTGTGTCTAGCGGCGGTCTTAGCGAAAATTGGCAGACTGCTTGCCTCCCCCTATGCCATTGGAAAGGTCGATGTCCAACCCTGAGCTGATCTTGCTTTTTTTACTGGCCGCCGTGGTCGGTGTGCCGTTGTTTCGGCGTTTGAATGTGAGCCCGGTGCTGGCCTATTTAGCCCTGGGCCTTATTTTGGGGCCTTCGGTATTCAACTTGGTTGGCGACGCCGACACCGTGCTGCAAATCTCAGAGCTTGGCATCATTATGATGCTGTTCGTCCTCGGGCTGGAATTATCACCTAGCCGGGTGGCGCAGCTTAAAAATGCCATTTTTATCTTCGGCTCCGGGCAGTTGGTTCTTACCACCGCGGCCTTTACCGCCATCGGTATGGCTTTTCAGTTAAGTTGGCAAAGCGCCTTGGTGTTGGGCTCGGCACTTTCACTTTCATCAACCGCCTTTGCCGTAGAGCTTCTTAAAGAACACGGCCTTATTACCTCCAAACAGGGCCAGGACAGCTTTGCCATTTTGCTGTTTCAAGACATGGCGGTGGTACCACTACTGCTACTGATGGCAGCACTTTCCCCTGGCGGCGGCCAAACCCACCTGGCGCCTTGGTACGTGATAGTTGGGGTGTTAGTGGCGGTAGCGCTTTTTGCCCGCTACGGCCTTACCCGCCTGATGCAGGCGGTAGTGGCATCCAACGTCCGGGAAGTGCTGACGGCGTTAGCCTTACTGCTGGTACTGGGCAGCGCCTGGTTGATGGACGAAATCGGCCTTTCAGCCGGTATGGGCGCTTTCCTGGCGGGTACCTTCCTGGCCAACTCTTCTTATCGCCATCAATTGCATGCCGACGTTGAGCCCTTTAAAGGGTTGCTGCTGGGGCTGTTTTTTATGGCCATCGGCATGACCTTAAAGCTGAACCTGCTGTGGACCCACCCGCTCAACGTGTTGGTGGCCATGGCGCTGTTCTTTGCGGTGAAAATTCTGGTGCTGTGGCCACTGGCGCGTATTTGGGGTCATAACTGGCGAAACGCGCTGCAACTTGCGGTGCTGCTCAGTGAAGGCGGCGAATTTGCCTTTGTTATGGCAGGCCAAGCGGGCAGTTCAGGCTTGATGAGTGAAGACCAGCAAGAGCTGATGGTGCTGGTTGTCGGCCTGTCGATGATCCTCACCCCTTGGCTCTACAGTTGGGTGCGTAAGTGGTGCATCAGCAAGGCCAAAGCCCCGGATGACGCCCCTACCCCTTCGCCCGAAAACAAGCCTCGGGTTATCGTTGCCGGCTTTGGTCGCTTTGGGCAAATTGTTGGCCGGGTTTTGGCCGCCTACCGCATTCCCTTTGTGGCGCTGGATAAAAACGCTACCCATATTGCCTTGGTAAGGCGCTACGGCGCTGAAGTGTTTTTGGGTAATGCCACCGAATATGACCTGTTAGACAAAGCCCGCGCCCATGAAGCTGACATTCTGGTGGTGGCGGTAGATGACAAGCGCGACTCCATGGCCATTGTCGCCCTTTGCCAAATTCGTTTTCCGAACCTGAAATTGCTGGTGCGTGCCATTGACCGCTTACACGCCATTGAGCTTAAGCAGCTCGGCATCAAACATGTGTTTAGGGAAACCTTTAATGCTGGCCTGCAGGCCACGCAATCGACGCTGTTAGAGCTGGGTATTCCCGAGTCAGAAGCGTTAGACATCATCAAGAAGTTTCGCGAACACGATGAGGCGCTGCTCAATTCTGCGGTCGAGCATGTCGAGAATGAAGAAGAGCGTATAAGGCTGGTGCGGGCCAGCCGGCGGGAGCTGGCGAAACTGCTGCGCCAAGATTCTGACCTTTCCGACCTTTAATGCTGATTTTCTTGGCATTTATCCTTAAATTGCCCACTGTGAGGAGCATCAAGGGCAGCCCTAACCCATTCAGGTAACCGTAATAAAACGGCCTCTACTCTGAGGCCGCGAATAACGGCAGAGTTAGGGAATATTCATGTCTCGATTCATTGTAATACCCGCGGTTTTGGCTGGGGTATTTGCCCCTTTGGCGCTGGCTGATACCAATACCGGTTTCGATTATTTAGCCGGTGGCTTGCAATACAGCCACCTTAATCCCCAAGGCACCAGTAACCCGTATTTTGGCCAAGACGTTGCCAATAGCGACCAAAACCTTTACGGCGCTTACTACCAAGGCGCATGGAACTTCACCGGTAACTGGTTTGTGAAAACCGAGGGCGACTATGGCGCCAAGGCAAATGACGACTACTTCCAAAGCTATACAGGCCTTGGCTATGTTTGGCATGTAAACGACAGACTGCGGCTGTTTGCGTCGGTGGGGGTTGCCAGTTACAACGCCACCCATCAGCTCGATAGCCTCCCCAATAACACCAGCATACAGTTGCAAGGCGACGATACCGGCGCATCAGCAGAGGTTGGCTTTCGCTATAAGGTCAACGAGATATGGCGCGTGCAACCGGTTTACCGTTACAGCGACTTTGGTACCCCCGAGCAGGAATACCGTATCGATAACATCTTCCAGATCTCCGACCACTGGGCGCTAGAAGGTAACTTGCGCTACCGCCACTGGGGCGACTTGGACGAATCGAGTGTGCAAATCGGTGTGCGTTACAGTTTCTAAGCAACCACGGTAACAAAGGCTAGCGACGGCTGGCCTTTTTTATGCCGATAAGCCACGCCAACCGGGCAAAGACAGCCAGCATTCACAAATAACCTTTTAAAACAGCCAGATAACACTTAACAGAACAGTTCATTCACCTAAAAAAACACTGTTCTTTTATTCATTTTCGTGACAGCGATCACGGCGTAACGTAGCCCTCGCACTCTCAATTGCTGAGGATTTACACCATGAATAAACTTTTTGCTGCCGCTATTCTTTCCGGCACTGTTGCCTCTCCTGCGGTCTTCGCAGCACCGGTTGATTCTTACAGCTACCTGTCTGGTGGTGTGCAATATTCCCACCTCAACGAAAAAGGCACCGACCAGTACTTTGGCGATGCCTATAGCCACGACGACCAAGACATGTACGGTGCCTACTACAACGGTTCCTGGAATGTTGCTGGTAACTGGTTTGTACAAACCAAGGGCGATTACGGCACCCATGCCAAAGACGATATTTTTCAAAGCTACACTGGCGTCGGTTACTTCCAGCCCATCAATCCGGCACTGAGTGTTTACGGCTCGGTTGGGGTGGCAACCTATAACGTTGAGCACAAGCTGGACGGGGCCCCCAACGACCTAAGCTATCGCCTGCAACGCGACGATAGCGGCGCTTCGGCAGAAGTTGGCCTGCAATATCGCGTCAACAATATCTGGCGCGTACAGCCTGCCTACCGATACAGCGATTTTGGTAAACCCGAGCAGGAATATTCGGTTGATAACATCTTCAACGTTTCCGACCACTGGGCTGTTGAAGGCAACCTGCGCTACCGCAAATGGGGCGGCCTTGATGAGCCGGGCGTGCAGTTAGGTGTGCGCTACAGCTACTGATTAAAAAAGCCACCGCAAGGTGGCTTTTTTATCGGCAAAGATCTGCGGGCTTGGCAGTATAAAGCCGGTGTAAACAACCGAAAACCTGTTAAAAACCTCTGTTTAAACAAATACCTACGAAAATCAAACTTTCAACAAAAAGAAACCAAAAATTAACAAAAACACGTCACTGTGGCGTTTTTGACCACAGTGAGAGTGTTTATGAAAACCAACATCAGCCGTTCTATTTGTGCCGCCCTCGTGTTGTTTTGCGGCTCTGCCCTGGCAGAAAACTGCCTGCTAGGTTGCCCCACCGGTAAATCCGGCCAAACCATAGTGCGCAGTATCTATACCTTGGAGAACAACGCCACCACCAAATTTGCCGACTGGGCAGCGTATGAAGTGACCGCCAGCACCATTGATGGCGGCAGCCATAGCCGTAATTGGCAAGCCGACCCTGATATTGACAGTGCCGACACCCTAGAGCCTGCCGATTACACCGATGCCAACGCCGTACTGGCAACCGACCGCGGCCATCAAGTGCCACTGGCAGCCTTTAGCAACACCAGCGATTGGGCAATGACCAATTACCTGTCGAACATCACTCCGCAATCATCAAACCTTAATCAGGGCCCCTGGGAAGCATTAGAAAGTGCAGTGCGCGACTTTGCCCGCACCGGCCAGGATGTGTATGTGGTCACAGGGCCGCTGTACGAATGGTACTTCGGTACTCTGCCAGAGGCGGACGAAAGCCATACCATTCCGTCGGGCTATTTTAAGGTGGTGATGACCAACGATAACGGCTGGATAGAAGCCTCGGCTTTTATCATGGAGCAAGACAGCGGCCGTGCTGATGACTACTGCGCCAAGGAGGTCACTGTGGACGAAGTGGAAAGCCGCAGCGGCCTGAATATCATGCCGGAGCTGGCCTCTTATAAGGAATCGGCAGTTGAAGGCCAAACCGGTGGCTTAACCAGCGCGCTGGGTTGTAACTAAACATAAAAAAACCCGGCCAATGCCGGGTTTTTTTATCGTTGCCGTTAGGCTTTATGCTGTTCTGCCAGATACAGCCAGGTATCCACCACGGTATCGGGGTTCAAAGATACCGAGTCAATACCCTGGGCGACCAGCCAAGCGGCAAAGTCTTCGTGGTCAGAAGGTCCCTGACCGCAAATGCCAACGTATTTGCCACGCGCCTTAGCGGCCTTGATGGCCATTTCCAGCAACGCCTTCACCGCTTCATTACGCTCGTCAAAGAGGTGGGCAATGATGCCGGAGTCGCGGTCCAGGCCCAGGGTCAGCTGGGTCAAATCGTTGGAGCCAATAGAGAAGCCATCGAAATGATCCAAGAACTTGTCGGCCAGCAGCGCGTTGGACGGCAATTCACACATCATGATCACTTTAAGGCCGTTCTCACCGCGTTTCAGGCCTTGTTCGCCCAGCAGTTCAATCACCTTCTCGGCTTCACTTAAGGTGCGCACGAAGGGGATCATCACTTCAACGTTGGTCAGGCCCATGTCGTTGCGCACGCGCTTAATGGCTTCGCATTCCATGGCAAAACAGTCGCGGAATTCCGGGCTGATGTAACGGCTGGCACCACGGAAACCAATCATCGGGTTCTCTTCGTGGGGCTCATAGGCTTCACCACCCACCAGGTTCGCGTACTCGTTGGATTTAAAGTCAGACATCCGCACGATAACGCGCTCTGGGCTAAAGGCGGCGGCCAGGGTGGCAATACCTTCAACCAGTTTGGTGATGTAGAACTCACGAGGGCTGTCGTAGCCCGCCATCATCTCTTCGATTTCGGCTTTAAGGGCAGCAGGCTGCTCGTCGAGGTTCAACAGGGCTTTAGGGTGTACACCAATCATGCGGTTAATGATGAATTCCACCCGTGCCAAACCGATACCGGCATTTGGCAGACGGCAGAAATCAAAGGCGCGGTCAGGGTTACCGACGTTCATCATTACTTTCATCGGCAGCGCGGGCATTTTGCCCACTTCCGAGGTTTCCACGGCAAACTCAAGCTGGCCCTGGTAAATAAAGCCGGTGTCGCCTTCGGCGCAAGAGACGGTCACAGCCTGGCCGTCCTTAATAAGGTCGGTAGCATCGCCACAACCCACTACCGCCGGAATACCCAGTTCACGGGCAATGATGGCAGCGTGGCAAGTACGGCCACCGCGGTTGGTCACAATGGCGCTGGCGCGCTTCATGATCGGTTCCCAGTCTGGGTCGGTCATGTCAGTTACCAGTACGTCGCCGGGCTTCACTTGGTCCATGTCTTTAATGGAGGCCAAAACGCGGGCGGTACCGGCACCGATTTTGTGGCCGATGGCGCGGCCTTCGGCGATAACCTCAGACTTACCTTTCAGGCTGAAACGTTCCAGCACTTGGCCAGACTCGTTAGAGCGCACGGTTTCAGGACGGGCCTGAACGATGTAAAGCTTGCCATCAAGGCCGTCTTTGGCCCATTCGATGTCCATCGGGCGGCCATAGTGCTGCTCGATGATCACCGCTTGTTTAGCCAGGGCTTCTACTTCAGCGTCGGTGACCGAGAAACGCAGGCGGTCGCTGGCGTCGATTTTTTCAATCTTCACCTGTTTGCCGTGGGCTTCATCACCGGAATACACCATGCGCTCAGCTTTAGAGCCCAGGGTGCGGCGCAAAATGGCCGGGCGGCCAGCGGCCAGGGTGGGCTTGTGCACATAGAATTCGTCAGGGTTTACAGCGCCCTGCACCACCATTTCACCCAAGCCGTAGGCCGAGGTAACAAAGACCACTTTGTCGAAACCGGACTCGGTATCGATGGTGAACATCACCCCGGAAGCAGCGATGTCGGAACGCACCATGCGCTGAATACCGGCAGATAGGGCGACACCTTTATGGTCGTAACCTTGGTGTACACGGTAAGAAATGGCGCGGTCGTTAAAGAGGGACGCAAAAACGTGCTTGATGGCTTCCATTACCGAGTCAATGCCGCGCACGTTCAGGAAGGTTTCCTGCTGGCCGGCAAAAGAGGCATCGGGCATGTCTTCAGCGGTCGCGGAAGAACGCACCGCAAAGGAAACGGCGTCACCATGTTCGCCAGTCAGCTGCTGGTAGGCATCACGAATGGCTTGGTCCAACTCCGGCTGGAAAGGAGTGTCGATGATCCATTGGCGGATCTGGGTGCCGGCTTTTGCCAGCGCATTCACATCATCAACGTCCAGTTTGTCGAGGAGATCGTAAATCTTGGCGTTGACACCACTTTGTTCAAGAAACTGATTAAAGGCGTGAGCAGTGGTAGCAAAGCCGCCTGGTACTTGAACCCCTAAATCCGTTAGATGGCTGATCATCTCCCCAAGCGAGGCATTTTTGCCACCTACTCGGTTAACGTCGTCCATGCCAAGGGTTTGATACCAGAGAACATAATCTTGCACTGTCGGGACTCCCTGAGTTTTTCCAGCTGAAGGGTTTGTGCATAAGCGCGCGGCCATCATACACTGCCGATTATCGAACGGTAAAACGTTTGTCTTTCACGTTGTTAACAGTCTACATAAAGGCTTTTTAATGGATAGGCACGTCTATTTTGTCTCTGATGGAACAGCCATCACGACCGAGGTTTTCGGTCACGCGCTATTGTCGCAATTCCCTGTAAAGTTTAAACAATTTACCGAACCCTTCGTCGACAACGAACGCCAGGTTGCGCGCGTTTTAGACAAGATAAACCGTAGTTTTATTACAACAGGCCAACGGCCGCTGATCTTCCACACCATCGTCGATGCACGGTTAAGAAGCCTTATCGAAGAAGGCGATGGCATTTTTTATGACATCCTTTCAACCTTCGTTAATCCCTTGGAAGTGCAGCTAGGGGTAAAAGCCGACCCGAAAATTGGCCGCTCCCACGGCATGATGGACGATGCCTACCATCACCGTATTGAAGCGGTGAACTACGCCATGGCCAACGACGATGGCGCCGTGACCCGCTATTACAGCGATGCCGATATCATTCTGATTGGGGTGTCGCGCTGCGGTAAAACCCCAACCAGCCTTTATTTGGCGCTGCAGTACGGTATTAAGGCCGCCAACTACCCTTTTACCGAAGAAGACATGGACAACCTGAAATTGCCCAGTGCCTTAAAAGAGCACAAGCACAAGCTTTATGGTTTGGTGATTGACCCTGAGCGCCTAGCGCAAATTCGCCACGAACGGGCGCCCGGTAGCCGTTATGCCTCGCTACGCCAATGCCGAATGGAAACCAAAGAGGTGGAGCTGTTATTTAAAAAGGAACGCATTCCCTTTTTAAACACCACCCGCCATTCGGTGGAAGAAATCTCTGCCCATATCCTGCAAGACACCGGGCTTGAACGTAACAAGTATTAAAAAAGCCCGCCTAGGCGGGCTTTTTTAAGGGCAGCAATTGGCCAGCATCAAGGCCGGGAACAGCGCCCTTTTGTTCAGCGTCTTGCACCAGTTGCAGCAAATGGCGGTTCACCGGCGCTGCCAGCCCAAGGGCGTCGGCTTCTCTTACAACCCAGCCGTTAAGGTAGGCAATTTCGGTTTCTTTGCCGGCGGCCAGATCGTCATACAACGATGAGCGCGCCTCTACGTCCATGGCCAGCATGCCTTTGGCAAGGCGACTAAACGCTTTATCGGGCAGGCGCAAAATATAAGGCAGCAGCGCCGGTGGCGTGCCCAACATCTTGGCCGGCTTAATGCCCTTGGCTTTAAAAACCTTTAACGCTTCTTGCTGCGCCGCCGCCAACACTTGCCGAAAAGGCTGCTGACTGAGCTCTTGGGCCAGGGGCAGCCCGCATAAGCCATTGATAGCGTTATTAAGGTTGAGCAGTAATTTACCGGCCAGCACGCTGTCAATATCGGTGGTGGTATCTGCATCCCAGGCACTGGCAAACACCCCCAGCTCCCGTGGCACCACCACCCTGCCCCCGGTAGCCTGATGCAAATGCCCGGGCGCCAACCAATGCACATTAAAGGGCACCATAATAGGCAAGGCACTGCAGCCGCTAACATCGGCGGCGCGCTGCGCTGCCCCCAAGCCATTTTGCGCGACAATCAGCGTCGGCTTGCGGGTTAGTACCAAACCAAGCCGGCTTATCAGCGCCTGGGTATCTTGGCGTTTGCAGGCCAGAATAACCCAGTCATAAACCCGTTCACTGTGGGTAACCACCTCGAGTGTTTCCAGGCTTATCGCTTCACCAAGGCCACTGATCTTAAGGCCATTGGCCAAGCGTTCCTGAGTGGCCTGCCGTCCCAGGTAGTGCACCACTACGCCTTTGGCCTGTAACTTGGCACCAAGCCAGGTGCCAATGCAGCCAGCTCCGGCCACCAAGACGCGGCTTTGCTCCGTCCTCACGCCCATTCCTTAACAGCGGTTTTTTGCCAGACTAACAAGGGGATGGGCTGCTGCAAATAGCCAAATCCGGCTGGTAGGTATCAAAAGCGCGCTCTTTGCACAATTTCGTGAAAAACCGCAGCTAAAAACACCGTCCAGCAATGGCTGGGCCGGTGAATTGCCACAATCAAACGCAGTGTTTCACAGCAAAAGCCGTTAATAACAAGCATCGTTAATATTGGCTATTTAAGATAAGGGCTTGTCACCAACGGAAATGGTTTTGCTGCAAATGTTAATGGTATGCATTAGTTCTAAACAGCATGTAACTATATGTATAAAAAGGATTTTGCTTGGCCCCCTAGGCATGGTACATAAGGCATCTTTTAGTCGAAGGGGGATAAAATGAAAGTCGTTTACGGGTTGATAGCCCTAGTTCCTTTTGCGGCCTTAGCCGAAGATTTTGGGCCACTGAATGTCAGAACCCAGGCCCCCCTTCAAGTCAGCTCCTATTCGCCCCAATTACGCGATGCATCCCTCGCCGAAGGGGCGCCGGATGAGCTAAATGTTGGCCTAAGCATGGCTTCCATCTGGGCCATTGATAACAGGGGCGCCTACACCCTTGATTACTACCAGAATGATGCAGACCTACGTTATGCCCATTCCATTAATGACAAGTGGCGTATTGAGGGTGAATTACAGTATCGCTGGGTAGGCAACAACCATCTCGATTCCCTTACCATTGGCTTTCACGACCTTTTTAATATCAGCCAGAATGGCCGCACCGATGTACCTCGCCACCAAAGCCGCATCATAGTGCCGTCAGCCAATGTCGATGACGAGCACTTTAACGGTGCCACCCTCGACCAAATTGCCACCTTCTATGCCGAGCGCTTGCTTTATGCCGACCAGAGCAACGCCCTGACGTTAGGGATGGGGATTTTTTGGAATAAGGTCGGGGGCGAATTTGAAAAAGACATTAAAGCCGGTGGCATGCAGCTCAACTACAGCACGCAATTGTCGGCAAAACAAAAACTGCACCTGATGGCGGGCATTACGCAGCAAGACTGGAACGACAATACCACTATCGCCATGCGCCATACCTTGGTTAGCGCCGCCGCCGGCTACGAATATCTGTTAACCGAACACCACGTTTTGCTGGCCGAATACCTTTTTCACCAAGGCCAAGCCAAAGATCTTGGGCCGTTAAGTGACGGCGTGCATGAGCTGCTATTCGGTTACCGTTACCAATGGCACAAAAAGGCGCTGGAGCTCGCCATGGTGGAAAACACCATCAACGATGACAACAGCGCCGATATCGCCTTTACCTTTTCGTACCGTCAGTTCTTTTAGGTACCAAAGGCAATGGTCAGCACCACAATACTGACCAGGTTCAGCCACAAGCCGACCCGCATCATGGTGCGCTGACGGATAAGCCCGGTGCCAAAGACAATGGCATTGGGCGGCGTTGCCACCGGCAGCATAAAGGCGCAAGACGCAGCAATACCAATCAGCACCGCCATATTGGCAACCGGCAAGCCCAGCGCATTGGCAATACCACCAAATAGCGGTACCAACAGCGCCGCGCTAGCGGTATTGGATGCCAATTCGGTTAGGAACACCACAAAGGTGGCAATCACCCCATAAAGCAGCCACACCGGCGCGCCTTGGGTAATATGTGAGAGGCCTTCGGCCAGCCAGGCACTGGTGCCGGTCGCTTTTAATACCGCCGACAAGGTCAAGCCACCGCCGAACAGCAGCAGCACGCCCCAGTCCACATCACGCTCAATGGCTTTCCAAGATGACAGCCCCAAAGCACCAACCAAAACGGTGGCGCTGAGCGCAACCAAACCATCAAAGTCTTTAATGCCGCCAAGGGATTTGGCGATAAAAGACGAGAACACCCAGCACACCACGGTGATGGCAAAGACCAACAAGGTCAGTACCCGGCCGCGGGTCCATTCGAAGTTTTCTTTAACCACTTCAACCCGTTGCCCAAGTTCGGGTTTGAGCTGCCAATACAATACCACCCAGGCCAGCGGCAGCAGCACCGCAACCATCGGCATACCCACTTTCAGCCAGTCATCAAAGCCTTGGTGCAGGTAGCCAGCGGCAATGGCGTTGGGCGGGCTGCCCACCAGAGTGCCCATACCGCCAAGGCTGGCAGAATAAGCCACCCCCAGTAACACAAACACCTGGGTGCCAAGGGACGGCTCGTTATCCAAGCGGCGCAGCAAGCCCATTACCAGCGGCAGCATCATTGCCGCAGTAGCAGTGTTACTGATCCACATCGACAAAAAGGCCGCAGTTATAAACAGCAGCAACACCGACAGCCAAAAACGGCCACCGGCCAAGCGCATTACCGCTGAGGCCATGGCTCTATCAAGGCCTTGCTCTTTAAGGGCCGAGGCCAAGGCAAAACCGCCGAGGAATAAGAAGATGATGGGATTGGCGAAATTAACCAAGCCCGCTTTTAAATCAAGTACATGCAGCAAGGCGGCCAGTACCGGCACCAACAGTGCGGTAATGGTTACCGGCAACGCTTCTGTCATCCAGAACACACCGGCAACCAGCAAGATAGCCAAACCCGCATTGACCTGACCGTCAAAGGGCGCGTCAATCACCAAAAACAGGCCGACCAGCACCGCCAGTACGGCAATCACTTTAGAGATCATGATGAGTTGTTATGTTTTCGTTGGGGGCCATCATACTGACAAAAAAGCCCGTGTTATTCGAGTGTTATCTTAGAAAAGTTACCTTAACGGCACGGTAATGCGCCAAGTGGCAGTGCCCGTTAAAACCCGGGCGACATACCTTGATACAAAGCATCCAAGCTTGGCGCTTTGTGTGCCAAAAGGCACTGTGTTAAAACACCAACACAGTTAGCCAATAGAGACGGTTTATGCCCTGGCATTCAGGCAGCCCCATTTATGCGCAACTTGCCCAACAGATAAGCGCCGCCATTTTGGATGGCACTTTAGCGGAGGGCCAGGCCTTGCCTAGCGTTCGCCAAATCGCCGGCGAGCAACAGATTAACCCCCTAACGGTACAGCGGGCACTGGCGCAGCTGGCCGATAACGGCGTTATAGAAAAACGCCGCGGCCAGGGCAGCGTGGTTAAAAAAGGCGCTAAACAGCGGCTGTTAACCGAGGAGCGTGCCCTTTTTTTAAACCAGCAATGGCCACATATTAAGGCGCACATCAAACGGCTGGGGTTATCGGTAGAGGCCTTGGTTAAAGACGGTTTTGGAGAAGACGATGGACACACTGATTAAGCTCAGGGGTTTGAGCAAAAACTACGGCCAAAAGCCGGTACTTCAAGACCTGGATCTCGATGTTAAACGCGGCGAAATTTTAGGCCTGGTGGGCGTTAACGGCGCCGGGAAAAGTACCCTTTTAAACGCCATTTTAGGGCTCGACAGTGCCAAGGGGGAGCTGGAAGTACTGGGCCAGTCACCCATTGCTCACCGCGCCAAGTTGCTTAAACGGGTGGCCTACATTGCCGACGTTGCCAGCCTGCCCCGCTGGATGCGCTGCGACCAGCTTATTCGTTACATGCAAGGGGTGCACCCGAACTTTGATGCCAAGCGCTGCCAGGCCATTTTAGCCAGCACGCAAATTGGTGCCAAAGCCCGGGTGAGCGCCCTATCGAAAGGCATGGTCACCCAGCTCCATCTGGCCCTAGTGATGGCCATTGACGCCGACATTCTGGTGTTGGACGAACCCACCCTTGGCCTTGATTTAGTCTACCGCCGCGGCTTTTATCAGCGCTTGTTGGAAGATTACTTTGACCATCAACGCACCATTATCATCACCACCCACCAGGTTGAAGAAATCGAGCATATTCTGACCCGGGTGCTGTTTTTGCATAATGGCCGCTTTGTGCTCGACAGCAGCGTCGACGCGTTGGCTAACCACTACTGCCAGGTGCAGGTATCGGCTGAACAACTGGCAAGCGCCCGCGCCCTGGGCCCCATCGCCGAGAAAAGCACCATTTCCGGCCATCTACTGACCTTTGAAAAAAGTGCCGCTGAGGTTAGCGCACTGGGCCAGGCCGTGGCGCCGTCTATTGCCGATATCTTTGTTGCCAAAGTAGGGAGCGCTGCCTGATGTCTCGTTTTAGCACCTTGCTTTTAAAAGAATATTGGGAAAATCAGAAAACCTTACTGTGGATGCCGGTGGCACTGACCTTGGCCATTTGGCTGCTGAGCGCGCTTTTTATCAGTAACGGCACCGTGAGCATTCATATTAGTGGCAATGTGCAGGCGCCAAGGTTGCCGGTAATGCCCTTTTTGGCACTGCCCTTTTTCCTCTGCGCCGGTCTTGCCGCCATTACCTACTGCGGCAATTGCTTTGTTGAGGAGCGCCGTGACCGCTCCATTGTGTTTTGGCGTTCACTGCCGGTTAGCGACATCGAAACCGTTGCCGCCAAGGCAGCTACGGCGTTAGTGCTACTGCCTGTCATCAGCTACCTTGCCGGGCTGCTAGCACAACTGCCGGTGGCCATCTTGCTTACCCACCTTGGCAACATGACCTGGCCCGAGGTACTGGCCACCATGGCCCAGCAAGGCGAACATTTTATTTGGCTGTCGATACTGATGGCCCCTTATAGCGGCGCCATGATGCTGCTGTCGGTACTGACCAACCGGCCACTGCTGTGGATGCTGGTAGGCCCTATTGTCATTTTCATTGGCGAAAGTCTGCTGTTAAACGGCCACCCCGTCAGCCAGTTGCTGTTTGGACAAATGACCAAGGAGATCCTGATGGTGTTAGGCAGCCTGATTGGCCAACCGATGCTGGGACAAGGTGCCAACTGGGTAACCTCAGGCGCCCTGCTCTCCACCACCTGGAGCATGATAAGCGGCTTGGCGATGGCGGCTATCTTTTGGGGCCTTTGCGCTGAAGTGCGCCGGCGACGCCTGATTAAAGACTAACCGCCGTAGGCCTGCCAAGACATGGCGCGATGCGTTGACTTTATTGGTGCGTCACGCCATGTTAATGGCCCTGGCAACAAAATGTTGCCTCCTTGCCAGCAGGATGCTGGCCTGCCTTAGCAAGTGAACAATGGATGTAGAGAATAAAAACCGTCTAACAGCATCAACTGCTGTAATGCCGAGCCTTATGGCTCTTTTTTTGTCTTGCACAGCCTAAAACGAGTTTATGTTTTTCTTTAATCGAGGCTCGGCCGCCGAGCGCCTTATTCGTAGCCAATCACTGGCCAAAATCAAAGACACCATCACCGCCGATAATTGCAACCAAGCCGACAGCGACGGCCATGCCCCGCTTTACTACGCCATTGAACATGGCCGCGCCGACGTTGCCGCCTATCTGCTTTCCCTTGGTTGCAACCCCGACACCGGCAGCGAATACGGCGAGCCGATTATGGTGCGGGTGGTCAACCGCCTGGATCTGCCCCTTGCCCAAGTCTTTATCGACCACGGCTTTGCCCTCCCCGACTACATCAACGGTTTGCCACTGCTGCATCACCTGTTAAGGCTTGGGGATCTCCTTAAAGAGCATTTGGCGTTTTACGTTGACAAAGGCTTTGATATCAACTTGATAGACGAGCGCGCCACCGACAAAACCGCGCTGGCGTTTTACCTTGGCAGCAACGAGCCCGACATTAACATTCACCCGGTGGGCGCGCAGTGGCTGATTGAACTGGGCGCCGATGTTAACAAGGCCAGCCGCCCCAGCATGTTACCGATATCCCAGGCCATGCAAAATTCACGCATTGCCGATAGCGACCCCCGTAAAGCTGGCCTTAGCGATATTGTTGAGGTACTGCTCGCCGGTGGCCAAAAGCTCGACATCCGCTTTGAAACCGCCAGTAACTTTTATTCGCTGGTTGACATGGCCCTTAAGCGCGAGCGCTATGAAAGCTTTGTTAAGCTAGCCGAATTTGGCATCCCCCTAGATGACAAAGACCGCGAAGAGGCCCGCATCGCCCTTGATGATGCCTGCTTTAACAATGGCCAAGTTGCCCGGCTCATCAGTGCCAACGAGCGCCACCAATTAGCCCTGCCGCTAAGCATTTTCCTGCTCTCTGGCCGCGCCTTTACCGACAAGCTCGAAAGCCTCAATGCCGACTCGCCCGACATGACCATCGCTTTTCATAATTTGGTGACCGGTAACGGTTTTGAGCGAAAACAAAAACTGGCTTACCTTGAGCTGCTTTTAAAAAACGGCGCCGATATTAACGCCCAGGCCCAGCATTACGGTTTGCAGCTAACCCCCATCCAATTGCTCGCCACCAGCTTTGACAATATCGAGCACAACCAGATGATCCTGGATTGGCTGCTGGCCAACGGCGCCAAAATTGAGTGCCATGGCCGCTCTGCCCTGCACATTGCGCTGTGGTTTAAACAAGACATGCTGGTCAGCATTCTGGCCGATAAGGGCGCCGACCTGTTCTTTACCGAGAGTGACGGCGCCACCTTGCTGTCGCGGTTAGTGACCCCCGACCCCGGCCACCGCCAGTTCAGTGGCACCGCCCTTGCCAGTAATTTGCGGCGACTAAGCGCCATTTATAAAGCTCAGGGCCAACAACTGCCGCTGGAGCAGAAAACCCGGATGAGTTTTGATAACCCTTGGCCGCTTGACAGCCACTTGTCGCTGATAGAGCGGGTTGTTCATATGCGGCCGGTCCGCTTTATACCGGTCGCCGAAGCCCTTATCGACATTGGTTGGCCCATCAACAAAAGCTTTGATTACAAAGGCGAAACTGGCCATTTGGTTAATCACTGGTGTTTTTCGGCGAGATTCGGTGACGACATCAGCGAGTTTTTACAGGCGCACCCGGAGCTTGATATCAGTGAAGAGGCCTCGGGCCATGCCCTGCGCTGGGCCATCATGAATGGGGTTAGCGTTAATACCATCGGCCAATTGGCGTTAAAGCTGGACGACATCAACCAAACCTTTACCCGGAAAATCAACGGCCTGCGCTCTGACAACCAAACCCTTAGCTACCCGATGCTGGTGCTAGAGCATCACGCTATCTATAGCGAAGAAGACTACGTGGTAGAGGTATTAAACTGGTTTATCGACGCCGGCATTGATTTGTCGATTCTCGATAAAAAAGAACTCAGACGCGCCTACCCCAACGACGGCAGCCTGCGCACTGAACGCACCTTGCTGGAACATGCCACCAGCAATGACTACCTGAAGGTGTTCAAGCTGCTACTCGACCGCGGCGCAGACCCGCATCAACGCGTAGACAAGCATGGCGAAACCGTTGTGCACTTTTTGCTGGGCCGCAAGGCCGGCAATAAAGACGACATGGTTTTGGCCTTTTTAAAAGAACTTGATAGCCGCGGCGAGCTGGACCCAAACCAGACCGATTTGCACAACCCTGCCACCACGCCCCTGATGCTGGCCGCCGGCCACGGCCTTGCCAATTGCGCCCGCTTTTTGTTGGAAAAAGGCGGTGACCCGCACGTTATTGGCGGCTTTGACCACAGCGGCCTGCTGCACAAAATCACGTCCAATACCTGTCGGCCCAATAAAGATAAACGCCGCGAGCTGATGGAAATGATGCTCGATGAAGGCCTTGACCCTAACGTCTTTGATACCGACCAGGAAACGGTGATGATGAGCGCCGCCCGCTACGGCTGCGAAACCGTGATAATGGCGTTATTAGAAAGGCAGGTTGACCCAAATCTTGGCAACGAACAAAAGGAAACGGCGGTCTATAAAGCGGTAACCGGCCATTACAACTACGACACCTACCCCGATGTGGTAGAGCGCGAATGGCCAGACCAAGACATGGACCAAGAACTTAAAGGCCGCATTATTGAACGGCTGGCAGAAGCCGGTGCCGACCTTAACGTTGCCGCCGAACCCAACGGCTTTACCGCGTTGTTAGCGGCGGTACGTTTTGGCCATCTGCATTTGCTGGAAACCCTGCTGCGCCTGGGTGCCAATGTTGACAGCGTTGACAACCAGGGCCGCACGGCCTTGGCGCTGGCGGTGATGATGCCAAGTACCGAGGTCCTGGACTTTGTGCTGGCGCTGCCCGAAGCCGCAACGCTTGCCAAGATCCCAAGCAACGAAGGCAACAACCTGTTGCATTACTGCACCTGGGCCCAGGTTGAGCCAGAGGAAATGACCCAACGCTTTATCCAACTGCGTGAGCGCTTTGATTTACCGTTCACGGTCAACCTCAAGCGACAAACGCCGCTGCATTACGCTGCCTTTGCCGGCAACGAAGCCCTGGTGCGGCTTTGCATCGATTTGGGGGCAGATGTAAACCTGCAAGATGTGCACGGCTATTCACCGCTGCATTGTCTGCTGAGCTCCTCAGAACCCATTGCGGAAACCGACAGCTTGTTGGCTACCGTTAGCTTGCTCATCACCGCCGGTAGCGACCCGCGGCTGGTGAACCAAGATGGTGAAACACCGCTGCAAATGGCCGCCGACCTTGAGCTAAACCAGTGTTTGCAGTTGATGACACTGGCCGGGGTAGGAAAAACCTTTAACTAACAAAAAACCCCGGCAAGCCGGGGTTTTCTTTTTAGGCTTCGGCGCGTTATTTTTGGTTAGCGCCAGCTTGGTCGGTGTCTTTTTGCCGGGCTTTCGTTAGCTCGTCTTTAAGCTCCAGGCTAATTTTCCGCAGCTTAGGCAGCATATCTTTTGCCATGGTTTGTGAGGCTTCGATAGATTCTTTCATCACCTCTGGCATTTTTTTCAAAATGGTTTGGCCGGTATCGGTTTTATAAAAGGCCACCATGTCGTCAATTTGCTTTTCGGTAAAGTTCTTATCGTAAATGGAAGCCACCATCGGCTCCATTTTTTGCCAGTTCATTTCCTCTTTCATTAGCGCCATCATTTTATGATGATAACGATCGAAAATCGGTTGTTCAGACGGTTTTACTCCCAATTGACGGGATAAATTCCCCATCATCTGCTCCATGGAACCGGTCATGGCATCGACCATTTTGTCCATGTGCATCAGCTTAACCAGCTGGTCAATTTTTTGCTGTTTGCTGTTTTGGTCAGCGTGGGCAGTAAAAGCCATTACCATCAGGCATATCGCAATAAGGTTGCGCATTAGTATCCTTCCTTTTTTAACCTTCGCTGAGGTTATCACAGAACAGAGCCATCTCATCAGTCACTAAAGGTCATCCAATCAAAATTCGGCGTACCACTGGTAACCTTGACTCTAAACCAATGATCGCCCGCAGGAATGGTTACGGCCTGGGTAATGGTGCTCCAAAAATACTGCATGCCGGTGTCGGGCAGGGTTACCGTTTGCCAGGCGTCGTCGTCCACCTGAATGGCAATTTGCGCATCGCCGCCAGAGGCGTAATTTAAGGTCCAGTTGTAGGCTTTTTCACTATCGGAATGCACATGAAATTGCATGGTTGCCCCTACCGCATCAGAGAAAAGCTGCACCACAGGGTTGCCATTGGTGTCGGTGGTTACCCGGTGGTGAAAACCACTGATGCTATGGGCGTGTTCTGCCTGAATGGTCATTGGCAAATCAAAGCGGTAATCGGGCCCGGGAATACCACCATACAGGGTGCCTAATGCCGTCCACTGCCCGGCATCGCCCAGAATATCCACATAGGGCGCGGCACTGGCGCCACCGCTGGTGCGGCCAATAAACCAGGCATAGCGGAAGATATAACTTTGGTTTTCTAACCAGCGGGTCATTTCGGCCAAGAAATCCATCTGCTGTTCGATGGTCTCGGTATTGTCTCCTTTGCTGAGGTTAAACTCGGTTAGCCAAATTGGTTTGCCGTAACGGCTATAAAACTGTGCCAGGTACTGTTCGACATAGCTTGGGTCTGACATATAGGCATGCACGGCAATGTAATCGACCCGGCAATCACTGCAATCGGCGAAAAAGGCATCCAGGTAGGCAAAGGGATTGCCGTCATCGTCGGTACCGGGAATATCAACACCCCCGGCGCTGTAATTAACGGCCGGGGCGACAATTTTTAGGTTAAATTCGTCGGCAATGTTTTCAATTTTGTACCAATTATCAGCAGCTTGCTGCGGCGTTAAATCAGCTTCACCGGCTGAATTGGGTTCATTAAAACCCAAGATGTATTTTACCTCAGGGTGAATACTCAAATAATTGCGAAGGGCATTTTCGTCAAGACTGGTGCCCCAAACCATGGGCACAAATTCAACACCATATTGGCTGTAATCACTGCCAACATAATTACCGGGCAAGGCAGACCAGTTATACCACCAGGCAATTTTACCGCTCATTAGCGCTAAATCAGCCGCTTCGGTGTTAGTGGAACCCAAGCCTCTTTTTTCAGAAAGCGCATCATCTGAAAATGCCGGCCACGAAAATAAAAACACAAAAAGTAATACCAATAAACGCATAGAACCCTCCAGTTAATGGCGGTTTTATGCAACAGCTTTGCAATGACGACAATGGCAAATAAGCCAACACTAAATTTTGGCGAAAGCCTTTTAAATGGTTTTAATTTCCTGCCACTAAAATGTATTTAAGCACGGCTTAAAAACGGTCGCTAAACAGGGTGTTACACACAAAAAAATAACGGCTAAAAACCGTGGCTATCAGCCAATGTTTAACCTCACCAAGTTTCTTTTTATTTTGATAGTCCTTGGTGTCCGCCCATTATTGGTTAATGCCGCCGTAATATAAAATAAGCTTTGGTGATGGGCTTATCTATGCCTTTTGATTTTTATACAAGGCCGGCTCCAACCTTTACCTTTTTGTATAAAAAATCGCCACAACATCATAGCGGCTGGCGAAGCGCTGCCCGCTATTAACAATATTTCCCTATTTGCCTAAAGGGTGTTGGGTTTATTGTCAGATTCAGTACGCTAACATGGCGGCATTAATTAAAAAGCGCGCCTTTGGCGCATAGCTACACTCGGTGTCAACGGATGACAAGTAATAGCCCTGCCTTTCACGTTTTCAGGTGTTGCCGACTAAATTCATTTTGATTGACCGAATAAGCTGGCGAAAGGCTAACGCCTTTGTGCTGTAAGACCATTTTTTCGCGCTAACCAATTGCAAAGCGAATGGAGTATCGATGCTTTTGACCCCCTTTACGTCCCTTAAGGCCTATGTTCGCAGCGGCGACGTTGCTGCCTTGCAGTCACGCCTGGACGCCGATAACAACTACAACGCCACCGACCATGAAGGCCTTGGCCTGCTGCACTTTGCCATCATGTTTGGCCAAGCCGAAGTAGCAGCAATGCTGCTTGATGCCGGTGTCGACGCCAGTAGCGGTGCAAAGCGCCCCGGCCAGCCAGTGATGGAACAAGTGGTTGCCAGCTTGTCGGTACCCATACTCGAATTGTTCTTAAGCCGCGGTTTTGAGCTGCCCGACTACATTGACGGCCTGCCGGTTTTGCATTTTGTGCTGCAATTTTCGAAAGTGTCTGCCGACTACCTAGAGGCGCTGGTGGCAGCCGGTTGCGACATTAATGCCATTGATGAACGCAACACCGGCCTAACAGCACTGGCCTTTTATTTGGGTAACAAAGAGGTTAGGCCAAAGGTCAACACCGTTAACACGCTAATGGCCCTTGGCGCCGACGTGAATCTTGGCAAAAACCAAAGGGCTACCCCGGTTTGCCAAGCGCTTGCCAACCCGCAAATAGCCGATGCTTTCGACCCCAGCGCGCCGCTGCGCCCGGCCTTTGAGTTTATTTTGCAAGCGCTGATGGAAGATGACCGTTTTAGCTGGCAAACACCCCAAGGCCCAGACGATGGCTTTGATTCGGTGCCCTATATCGCCCTTCGGGAAGGCCGTTTTATCAGCTTTATGTCGCTTATGGATTTGGGCATGCGCCTAAGTGCGAGCGAACTGCCCTATGTGCTGCCCTACCTCACCTATACAAATTACAGCGAAGAAGGGCCGCGCCAGAATCTTTTAGAGATCAACAAAACACTTAACCTTGGCCTACCCATCACCCTGCTGTTTTACCCGGTCAGTGAATACCTGCTGGTGATTGACGACTTGGAACCCGGCTCGGCGCTGGTGCACCAGAACTTTGTGGAAATCGCCACCGCCAGCAAACTGACCTTTGACAGCAAAATTCGCACCCTCAAGGCGCTTTTGGCAAAAGGTGCCGACATTAACGCCACCGCCATCTGGTATGGCCGCGAGCACACAGCGCTGCAAAGCCTGGTGGCCCGCTACCACCTGATTGAAAACGCTGAAGCCTTGGTACGCTGGTTACTGGATAACGGCGCCGCCATTGAAAGCCACGGTTATTCGGCCTTTTTAATGGCGGTGTGGTATCAACATTTGGACGCAGCCTCGCTACTGGCGGACCGCGGCGCCGATTTGGACTTTGCAGAAAAAGACCAATCCACCCTCTTTACCAAGCTCTTTACCGCCAAGCCTTCTGGCGGGCGCTACAGCGTTGAAGAAGTCGAAACCTTGCTGCCCAGGCTGTACCGGCTCTACCAAAGCCATGGTAAGGAACTGCCGCTGGCCCAACCCTTTTATTACAACTTTTCTAACTGCCGCCATTTTGATAGCCACCAAACCCTGGCAGAAATTGTCTATCACGTACCGGAAGACAGCATTTTTATGCGCCTAACCCGCGTGCTAATGACCGTAGGGTGGGACATTAATAACCAGGTGTTGGACGACACCCCCGGCAACCTCATTAGCTACTGGTGCTTTAACGCCAACGAAGGCGGTGACATCAGCCCGCTGCTAGAAGAGATAACCGATCTCGACATTGACAGCGAACTGTCTGGCGATCCGTTAATTTCGGCGTTTCAACAAAATATCGCCACCGGTTGTTTAATCAAACTGCTGCGCTTTAGCAAAGACATTAATAAACGCCTGACCCGCACCCGCCGTAACCACGACGCTATTACCGGCGACGAGCTTAACGCCTTGCTGTTGCTACTGAACGAACAGGGCGCCGAAGAAGCAAAAACGGTGCTGCCGGTATTGCTGGAAATGGGCGCAGACGTTAATGCCACCCTGGTGCGGGAAGTGAAAGCCGATGTGCCCCGAGACGACGGCCTGCGCCGCGAGCTCAGTGCGCTGGAGCTGGCCACCTACAACGACGACATTGATTCGGTGGCAATGCTGTTAGACCACGGCGCTGATCCGCACCAGCCGGTTAGCCTTAACGGCGAGCATTACGTGCACTTTTTGCTAAACGGCCGGGTGTCGCTGGCAAAAGAGCGCCTGCTTGAGTACCTCAAACTGCTAGACAGCAAAGGCCAGCTGGATGTAACCGAAACCAACGAGGCCACCAAAGCTACGCCGCTGCTGTTTGCCGCCATGAGTTCAGATGTTGAGCTGATGCGCTATCTGATTGAAAAAGGCGCCGCCCTTGATGTGACCGGCGGCATGCAGCAGCTTACGCCACTGCAATACGTGATTTTCTACCGTAACCAGCCGATGGCAAAAAAATTGGCAGCCATGGACCTGCTGCTTGACGCTGGCGCTGACATTAACGCCGTAGATGACGATGGCGACTCGGCGCTGCACCTTGCCGCCGCCATGGGCGCCACCCAGCAAACCGAAGCGCTGTTGGCCCGTGGTGCCCGCGTTGATGATTACAACAACAACGGTTTTACGCCGCTGCTGCGCGCCATTTGGGAGCCAAACGCCGCCGAGCTTGATTTAAGCGAATTGGATGAGGCCGAGCAGCACGCGGCCATTAGCGAAAACCTGCTAAACCTTATCCGCTTGCTGGTAACCGCCGGCAGCGATATCAACAAAGGCACCCAGCACCAAGGCCATACGCCGCTGATGCTGTGCCTGCTAAATGGCATGCATAACCTGTTGCCGGCACTACTAAAACTTGGCGCCTCAGTGAACAGTGGCCAGCAGTCGGCACTGCGTTTTGCCCTGCGCCACGCCGATAGTGAAGCGCAGCAAGCACTGCTTAAATACCTTGACCTTGCCAGCGCCGCCAAGGAAGTGGACGAGCACGGCAATAACCTCTTGCACGCCGTGGCCGAGCACCGTGACCACGCCCTTGCCTGCGCCTGGTTTGAGCAATTACAAAAGCAGTATCAATTGCCCTATAAGGCTAATGAATACGGTATTACGCCAATGCACCTAGCCGCCTACCACGGCAATACCGAGTTGATAAAAGCGGCCTGCCAGCAAGGCTGTGATACCAATGCCCTAGACAGCAACGGCAACACGCCGCTGCACGTTGCCACCTTCTTTAACGGCGAAAAAACCGACTACGAGCACATAAAGCAAACCATTATGACCTTGGTACTGAGCGGTAGCGACCCGCTTAGGGAAAACGCCGAAGGTGAGTCGCCACTGGCGATCGCCACCCAGCGCAACATGCAAGATTGTATTGGCATGATGCAGTTGGCCTCGGCCAGGGGCCCTGCCAACTAAGGGGCGGTTAACAACGAAAAAGGCACCCTTAGGTGCCTTTTTTATGGCGGTTATGAAGCGTTATTGGCTTTGTGCTTGGCAGGGATACTGGGCGGCGCAGTCGGGGACAACGGCGTTTTCGCTGTGCGGCGTGCCTTTGGGCGCCCAGTCATACCCCACCTGATAGGCGCGATAAACGTAGTTGGTTTGGTAAGTATCGGCTTTTGATGAATGGCCGTAATGGGGATTAACGTATTCCCAGACAATGTCGCCACTGGGGGTAACCTGGAATAGCCGCCCGCTTTGCCCCTCGGCAATAAGGGTGTTGCCATTTTTCAGGCGCTGGGCGCTGCTAATAAAGCCGCTAAAGAAGGTCCAGATAGCATGGTGTGAACGGCTGGCATCATACTGCCAAACAATTTGTTTGCTGGTGGGGTTTACCTCAATAACCCGCGAAGCCGAAAACATGCTGCGGTTTTTTACGCTTAAGCTGGCATTTCCTTCGTTATCAAAGATCAATAAATTACCGGCCCCCGGCAGGCCTTTAGGGATCATGTGTACGTCGTGTTCGCCAATGATTTGGTCCAGCGGACGCGGCACTTTACCGGACCACTGGGTTTTCGGATAGTTGGGCCCTACCCGCCACACTACCTTGCCGCTGTGGCGGTCAATGATCAGCGCCACATTGACGTTTCGGGAGTTAATTAAAATGTTATCCGGCGCAAAGCGTTTGTCACCGGCGTCATACCAATGGTTGGGGCCAAGGGGCGCGGCGGTATTAATGTGTAAAAAGTCATAGCCGCCGGCCT
Organism: Gallaecimonas mangrovi; assembly: GCF_003367375.1. Taxonomy (GTDB): domain Bacteria; phylum Pseudomonadota; class Gammaproteobacteria; order Enterobacterales; family Gallaecimonadaceae; genus Gallaecimonas; species Gallaecimonas mangrovi. Next base: position 1,801,516 of record NZ_CP031416.1, on the reverse strand, counting down.
TTTTAAGCTCGGCCAACTGCGTTTTAGAAAGGCCAAAATCGGCTAAGTGCTTGGCCGCAGACCAGCTCCAAACCACCTTGCCGCTGGCATTAATCTCTTGCACCTTGTTGTCAATCACCGGCTTTTTAAAGCCTTTTAAGTCAATAAGCTCGGCATTCAATGACAACACATTGCCATTGGCGAGCTTGGCTAAGTCGTGGTGCTGATAAGCCGGGTGCTTGGCGCTGCCCCATTGCCACTGCGGTTTACCCTGCCAATCAAGCTCGGCAATGGTTTGGTTGAGCATGCCGTTGCCGGGGTTAGCCTCTTTGACCGGGCTTGCCACCCGCGCGGTTTGAACCAGCACATGGCCACGCTCGCCACCGGCTAGGGCGGTAGGCACCGGCTTGGCCGGAAAGCCCTCGGCGTTCCAATGGTGCACTTCGTGCCCGTTCATATCGATAAGGTAGGTTTGCTGGTTCTGGGTAGAAAACAGCACATAGCCATTTTCGGCTTTTTGGGGGTTATAAAGGGTGGTGCCGCTAAGGGTGCGGGTGGCCTGAGCATCAGCCTGCATTGCCGACAGGCCAAGGGCTGCGCAAGCGAGTACCCAGGCGGGTTTAAAACAACGTTTTGTCATGAGCCACTCCATTGTCAAACATGGATAACGCTGGCATTTGTTAAACCAGCAGGCTCAAACCATAACCTTGCCGCCGCTAACGCTGAATTAATCACCACAGCGCCAAGGTTAACGGCGGCTATACCAGGCCCTATTCTGGCGCAGGAGATGCCCGGCATCTGATCACGGGTATGGCTGGGTAGCAAGCGGTATAGAAACCGGCACCGGTCATATGCGGCTGGCGAGAATGGCCATGGGATTATTTATGCGAGCGAAAGGTGACTGGCTGAACCTAAGTCGTCTAAAGAAACATCAAGGTAATCAATGTCATCACCTTCTTTTTGTAAAATCGCACCGCCGCTGTCAGCCGCTTCTACCAGTAACGCCCAACCATCGCTGGTTACCGCAAACTGCCAATAGCTTTTCCCGCCGGCCTCTAGCAGCGTTGCCGGGCAAACAAAATACTGCACTTCTAATAGCCAATCTTGGCTGGCGAATCGATATTGCACCGGTACTTTTATCTGTTGGATAACCGCGATTTTTTCTAGAAGACTCACCGTAACGCCCAAATCGGTATCTGGCGTAACATCGCCTGTGGTCATAGCAGTTTCGCCAACTTTTTAAGCATGGCGTTATTTATTTTTATTTTCAGAAGCGAATAAAAAATCAACACAAAAAAGATGGCAGCAAAGGTAATGGGGTAATCTTTATCGCCTTTAGACAGCGACTGCATAATAGAAAAAAGCAGGCCCAGCGCCCATGTGACTACCATACTGGAATGGAACTTCTTATTGCGGCTAATCGCCTCGGCATACACTTGTGCGGTGGGTTTACTCTGCGACAGCGACTCGGCGCTCACCGCTACAATATTACGGCTTACTTCCAGCTCTTTTGCACAGGCCTCAGAGCAAACAATGCCCCAGCCGGTATCAATCAGATTTTGTTGCGAGACATAACGATAACAATGCTTGCAAAGCCCAACCGCATTATTACTGGGCCGACAACTATACATAGTGACTTCCTACAATCCTTTAAATAAACGGCCATGTTTCATTTTTGAATGAATGGGCCTTGACGCAGCCCGTTATGGCCCATAGCCCATTATTTTAATCCCCTCTTCGCTGGCAACGATAGGGAACTGCGCCACCTTGGCTAAATAATCAACAATGGCGGCAATATTGTTATAACGCTCGGGCAGTGGCCGTTTGGCACTCGAGCCCTTATCCGGGTATTGCGCTGGTATTGCTATCCACTCGATGTCTTTTAGCTCAGCAAAGGCCGCTGGCCCACCGTCGCCAAAATGACGGCCACCAATAAGGTTAGCCAGTACCTCTAGCGAGTGAACAAAGCTTTCATCACTCCAACTGAACTTCCAGCGCACACCACCAATGGCCGTTTCATAATGGCTAACGGCCTCAAACAATTTGCACCATTTTGCATTGCTCATCAGCGATACCTTTGTCGCAGCGGTAGCCTGATGCCTGTTAACGCCCATAGTAATGTTGTACCCGGTCAGAATTTACCGTCAGTTGTTTGTGCCGCCCGTCAAAATGCAGTGTGTAATTTGCACGGCCATCAGCGGTTATTGAAATATGCTCAAGCCTTTCCTTTACTTCACCTGGCGCCTCGGTGCACCAGCCCACTTTCTCGGTGGCACAAAGTAGTACCCTTCCTGCCTCAACTTTGAAAAAGCTGGGCCAGCTGGGGTCGGCTAAATGCGAAAGAAAATACTCACCGTCGAATACCCCCCAAAGACGCTGAAATATACAAGCTTCTGTCGCTTTATCCATAGCGGCCATCCTTTTATTGCGGGGGCATAGCGTTAACCATTGCCTTTTAACAGACGATGAAAAAGGCTATTTAATTGGGCCATTTCAGTACTTCTGTCAGCTTTAGGCGGCTTTATCTCCTCTAACCTGGCTAGCTCTTTTTCAATGTACTGGTTCAAAACCGGTATTGCCGGTGCCAACATTTTCTCTTCGCTTACCTTTTTGCGTTCCAATAACGCATAAATGGTATGCAGCAGTTCACTGTCGGTTACCAGTGACAACACTTTATCAAACTCTATCGGGGCCGCTGTGCCATAACGCTCCAGCCACTGTATAGAAAACAAAGGCCGTAGCACGTAAAAATACTTTTTAAGCGGAACCATATCTTCTTTTAGGTATCCGCGATAGTTTGTTTTTGCCATGCTCCGATAGTGATATATGCCCTTTTCCGGGGAATATATTTCCGGCAACAGCTTCAGCGCTTCCTGACGAAAAACGCCGTCATCAATATAAGATATTGGCGATAGGACCCATTCTACAAAGGCAGGATTGGATTTCCAGAACAACTTCAATGCCTTTCTGAGATCCCATCCATTTAAATCAATGTCATCTACTATCGGATATTCGATAACATCGCGCTTATCCTCTAAGTCTACCGACAGATACCAATCACGCTTGTTTACGTAAATAAAGCGAACATCATAGTCACTATTGGGTGAAGCAAATCCCCAGGCTCGGCTGCCAGATTCAACGGCCATAAGGATCTTTACAGCAAATTTATCTTCCGTCATCTTCAGACGAGCTAATATTTCTTGCCTGATTTTGTTATCTATCACGACTTATTCCTAAAAAAGGCATTACCAGTTGCGTTTCCAGCCTTGTATGTGGGTAACAATAACCTCTTTATCAGTTATCCGATAAAGCGGGTGAGGTCCAGCGTCCTTTTGAGTAACTTGTTAGGTAACGCTTACCCAACGCCCAAACCTAATTATTTTTTGAGAGGCATATTCCATTACCCAAAGTACTCAGAAGATGGATGTGCCTTTTTATTTTATTGTTCGTTTAAATGCCGGTTCGCGCACCGGCAGGCGCGTAACTTTCTTGGTTATTCAGACCATCCATGGTCTTCACCCTGCGGGCCGTTGGCTTTGTCGCCAACGTTCAAAATTGTTCCCGACAATGTTGTGGCCAAGAAAGTAAGCGGGGCCGCCCAGGCAAAGAAGGCCACCCCGGCGTTACGCGGTATCCGACCTTCTGGTCGTTTGCCGCTGACCGCTGCACACGCGTTCCAGACGCGTCTTCCGCTTGCTCGTCATCCCTGACTCGCATCAGCTCACGCTCCCGTCAGTAAGGCGCTTCACTTAAAGGGGCCCCAACAGCGGCTGGCTTCGTTAGGGCTTTGATTTTATTGGAATATAGAAGTGGGTGAGGTCCAGCAGCCACTTGTTACGTGCTGATTTTGCACAGATGTTTGATTGCTTTTTCATGTTTTTTACCCACCAAACCGACATCTTGATGGAAACGAAATCCAGACCTCTTAACTTTGGCCGCTTCAAGTGCCTTTTGTGCTTCTGAGCCATCGTTATTGATTAGAGCTTTAGACGCGTGCCACTTATAATAATCAAGTGGAAACGTAAGCCTATCAAGATTCTCATGTAATACACTTAGTGCGTTAGCGTACTCATTTTCCATTTTTTGAGTTGCCACCAAATATGGATAATCAAGGTACACCCCTGTTTGATGGTTTGGAAACTCCCTTTCTCTTTCAAGTATCTCTTTAAATGTGGCTATACATCCTTCGAGATCATTTAGAGTTATAAATGCATTGGCTTTTGCTGATAGTGCTCGAACGTCTTCAAATATGTCTTTTCTGGATTCGAAGTATTCATCAACCAAACGAATAGATACCTCTGGATGCTTATCAGCCAAAGTAAGAGCTTGGATTACCAAATACTGATCTCGTTGCGTTCTTGCTCGTTTCAACTTCGAGTAGAAGTGCTCTTCGATAGATTCGTTCCAATCTTTATTTCTATACCAATCGTCAGATGACACGATGATCCCTTAGCATGTAACGCCTCAAACACCGGCGCAGCTTTGCTGCGTCCGAGTGCTTTGACTTGTTATATTTTTAGACTTCAAGTTCGAATTCAGACTTAAGAATATGCAACCTTTCCTTTATATTTGATGCGTCATTTGTTCCTTGTTGAGTAAGCCGGTCATACTCCAATAGATCGAAAGATGAGTTCTCATAGTCTTCTGCAGCTGCAATTCTGTTAGCCTTCAGTTTATCCTGGAAATCCAGAAACTTTCTTCTGGTTATGTTTTCGAGCTTGTTACTTCCCAATGCCTCTCTAAAGAGAAGGTAATAGACTGTCATATTACCCTGTGATCTTAATAGTTCATCATTGTTTGTGAATGTCTCAGACATATGGTTCAAAGTATTTGAGCATTCTGTTTGAAGGGCTGTAACTTTATCCGACTCCCCCGAATAATAGTTTCTAGCCAATGCATCAAGGTACACCTTCTTTGTATCTAACAACCCCTTTCCATAGGACAGGTTTTCTTCAGCCAGCAAAAACCTTGCAGAAGTCTCCCTATGTTGATATCGCTTATTGCCGAATTTGACTTTATCAGTGAAAAATACATGTTCCGAAAGCTCGCGAATGGCTTTCACCATGTCACCACCTATAGCGTTTCTTTTTTCTGCTGCATTAAGGGGTACCGCCTCATTAAGTCGATAGAACATATCTTCAATTAAATCTTCATCGTCCGTATCAACCTGAATAACAGGAAGGACAAATGAGTCAAATTTAATCTTAATTCTAGGGTGTTCCTTTGCAAGATCATCATAACTCAAACCTGACAAATTAAGGTCTGGGTCTCTTTGGTATTCAAAGTCTTTTGCTAGAGTAAATTCACCTTCGATAAAGCCCCATATAGTTTCGAGTCTTTGCCTTCCATCAATAACAGCATACACCATCCCACTTTCAGCCTGTAATTCTCGGGAATATGTATGAAAGTATATTTTAGGGATGTCGTAATCATTAAGGATGGAATCAATGAGCAATTGCTTTTTTTCTTTTGTCCATACACCACCCATTCTTTGGTAGGGCGGATCTAACTTGATTTCATCTCTTTCGGAATATAAAAGCATAATGGTGCTATTTTTTATCGGCGACGTTTCTATATAGCTCATGAAAGTTCTCCATTAATAATATCGCCAATGCTAGCCAGCTCAGGGAAAAGCTGGAACTTTGTAAAGCCTAGTAGGGATAACTGTTTTAACAATGGGGCTTTAGATGTATCAGGAATAACATACTTAATTACATGACTCGAATCCCCTACATTTTCGATTGGAGTCCTTTCGTGGTGATGAATTGTAAACACTCCATGTTGAGCCTGAATTCGAGCGTTGTTTCTTGTGGCAATAGTGGCCAATGGTCTCTGTTGGGTTCTGGTATTTTGACTCAAAGTTTCAACAGAGTAGTTTTTCAATTCTATATCTTCAAAAGAGGGTATAAAAAACTCTTCGTCAGCATTATTTATTCCAGCATTTTTGTTTAGCTCGGATGGACGCAAAGACCATAAAGCTGCATCCACTCCTTCATGCTGTTTATAATTTTCAACTGCAAAGTAAAGTGCAACCAGCGGACTTTCGCTCCAATCTAAAAGCCTTGTCGGCACACCATAGTGCTGCATCAAGAATAGCCAATCAAAAGATTGATTAGGGATCGTACTTATAAGCATGGCTGCGCTCTGCTTAAACTTTTTTATCAATGTAGACTCGGAAGGAGGTGTACGAAGTCGCAGGTAGCCTGGCATAAGTTCCCACTCTTTATTCGCCTGGCCCCGATACCATATGGCACCATTATAACCCTCATTGTCTGCAGCCAATTCCACTAGCAGATCTTGTATCGAGTTTATCTCTTTTGGTATCAAGTTTTTCTCCTTAACTCGATTAATACGTAAATCTAACAATAGTTATGAAGCCTGACCTCATTATTAACTTATATTAATCAATACTTTGTAGACATCCTATCGGAATATATGAGCCAGGTGTGCGTAATAAAGGTGCCAGAATCGCCAAGGCAGACTAGATACACTGTATGCAAACACAGTCCTGGTGATTTCAATGAGCAGCCCTTTTCTCAACCAGGTTCAAACAAAAGACATCCACTTATAAACTTTTATAAAATCAAAGTCTTAACGAAGAACCCTCTCTTATTGCCCGTTAAGTGAAGCGCCTTTACGCCGGGAGCGTGAGCTGACGCGAGACAGGGATGCGAGGCGGCCAGCTTGGTCGAGCGGAGGACGCGTCGGGAACCGTACGCAGCGGTCAGCGGCAAGCGACTAGAGGAAAGGACATCGCGTAACGCCGGGGCGGTGCCTTTGGGTACTTTGTGCGAAAACAAAGTGCCTCGCCCGCCGGGGCGAGTCCCGGCATTTAGCGAACAATAACGAAGCCAAGAGCCTGCAAAATCCGCAACGCACTCATGGCAACCTGACCAAACCAACACCCACGCTACCGCCCTTAGGTGTGGTTCCCAAAGTCCCTTTCTCGTCCTGAGTTGTTACCCACCCCTGGTGGCCTCTACCTCGCACGTCCTGAAATTACGCGGGCTATCCTTGCCCTCGCCTCGCCCTTCGGGCCGTCATCAATACAGCCTGGCCAGTGAAAGCTGCTCGCCGCTTAACGCGCCGTTCAGCTTCACCATAACCTTGGTAAATCAAAGAGTAAAGGGATGAAAATGCCTTTAAGGCGGCAGCAAAAGCTAATCGACAAACAGCAGCTGATTGAGCATTCGCCCCGGCATGAAGGCAAAGGAACCGGCAATAATAATGCCGCCGACATAAAGCAGAATCATGGCGCGCTTATGTACCCGCAGGTTCTGCCTTTTAACGGCAAAATAGGCCACGGGTACGGCATAGAGGGTAAGCAAACAAAAAAGGTGAACGGGCCCAAAGTGGCCGAAGAACACAGGGCCTATTTTGGCAGGCATAAAAAGGGCAGTGATGGCTGTTACCAACATCAGCAGCATATAGGTGTAGCCAAGCCCTTTATGGCGAGGGCTCCCCTTGCGGCCAAGCATTTGCACCGTGCCAATAACAAAGGCCGGCAATACCGTTGCCAGGTGGATGTAAGCCAAGGCTAAATAACTCATCGGATGCACTCCTTTGCACAGCTAAAAACAACAGCGAGCGAATAAACGGCCGTTAGCGCCTTTCAATGTAAAAAGGCTTTTTTAACACCTGCCATGGCGCCGTTAGCCGCAGGCGGTTGCTAAACACCATAGCCTGCCTATTGGCTAAAGAAAACGCCGATAACGATAAGCCCAAGGTTGGGCTTATCGCCCATTACTGCACCCGCAGTACCGGGTATTGCAAATAGGCCTTATCAAAATAGGGGCTGCGCTCATAAAACCAGCGCAGCCTGGCATTGGCGTCCTTGGCAAACGCCGGGTTGTTTAGGGCCTTTTCAAAAGCCGCTTTGATGGCGGGGTCTTTGAGCATTTTCTCGGCCATGGGCGCTATAACATAAGGCTCCATATATTCGGTGCGGCTAAAGACGCTATTAAAAAAGCCCCATTGCAGGAAGCTGTCGGGGGCGGCGGGCTCCAAGAGTTCCATGGCGAGGTTTCCAAGCGCCTGGTCGGTACTGATACGCACTGTGCCTTTGGGAAGTGTGAGTTGCTGCTGTGACCAATGGCCTTGGGTACTGACCCGAAAGCGGCCCTCATAAGGCGCCGTGGCAAATTGGTACTGGTCGATATGGTATTGGCGAACCGTAACCCGGCTGGCTTTTGCCAGGCGCGTCATCTTGATGCCCTGCATTTTTAAGCGGGCAATAACCTGTTGCCACTGCGGCGGAATAAGGTAGGCAGTTGGCCGGGTGGCGGTGACGGTGGGCTTGTCCATGGGCCAAATGGGCACCTGCTTCCAGGTCATGGGTTTGGCAAGCCAGCGTACCTCTTCGGCGCCAGACGCCGGGCTTTGATAGTGCTGGTAGGCAACCCCTGGTATGTCGGTGGACACCGGTTTAGTTGCGCGGCCAAACGCCAAGGGCACCACCGCAGGCCGAGCGCTGTTGTCTTTAACAATGGCTTGCTGCAAAGCTGCGCCGTTATCGGCCAGCAGTTCTAAGGAGCGCTCGATTAAAACGTAAGTGCTCAGCACCCGGCGGCGGTAATTTTTTAGGCTGTGGTTTTCCACCAGCACCGTTGGCAGGCCGCGCAGGGGGCCGTAGCCGTTGGAATAGCGGGGTTCGGCCTGCCATAAAATGGCGCCCTTTTGCGGGTGTTTGCCGTCTTCTAAAAACAGGAAATTACCAGGCTTATGGCCATTTTCTTCAAGGGTTTTATAGAGCCTTGGCCGGTAATACTGGGTGAGCCACTGGGTGATGTTGGGCGAATAGGTGGTGTTGATGGCAACCAGGCTGTCGTATTGCCAGTCTTCACCGTCGGTGACATGCACGTCGATATACAAGCTGGGGCTGACCTTGTTGATAAGCGCCAGCATGGCGCGCATCTCTGGGGTATCCAGCTTGGTGTAATCGCGGTTAAGGTTTAGGTTACGGGCATTGGTGCGCCAGCCCATGTTCTCGGGCCCGCGCTGATTGGGCCTATTATAAGGGCCGCTTCGCTCATGGCCGTCGGCATTAAACACCGGCACAAAAACCAGATTTACCTTACTCAGCAAACCCCGGTGCTGGCCGTCGACCCAGTCGCGCAAAAACATCAGCCCCGCATCTTTACCGTCAATCTCACCGGGATGAATACCGGCTTGTAATAGCAAGGTGGGTTTGCCATTGGCCGGGTCACCGATGGTGACTGCCCACATGTCGCGCCCCTGGCCGGTTTTACCAAAGCGGCTTAACTGCAAGGTGGGGAGATCAGCAGCCAGGGCCTTTAGGTAGCTGATGGTGGCCGCGTAATCGGGCGTGGTTTTAAAATCGCTCTGTTCGGCCGGGGTTGGATCAGCCTTGTTAATAAGGGCGAGGCTTTTACCCGCAAAGGGCAAGTCGGGCGGCAAGGGGGCGGTAATAACAGCGCTTAGCAGCAAAGATAGCAGCATGATTTATCTCCTTTTCTTTCTTGTAACCTGCTGCTTACATTCACTCAAGGCTAAACCGGGCAAAGGCCTAATTTTAAAGACAAAGGTATAAAAAAGCCGGCCTGTGGCCGGCTTATTAGCGTTGGCCTTTATACCTGCGCCTGGCCGCCATCAACGAAAAGGTCAATGCCGGTGATAAAACTGGCGTCGTCGGAGGCCAGAAACGATACCGCCTTGGCGATTTCATCCGGCTGCCCTACCCGGCCCAGCGGCGTAACAGCGGCTACTTGTTGGCTAAATTGGGCTATCTGCTGGCTGTCCATGCCAAGTTCGCTGCTGTAAGCCTCAGTAGGTACGGTGCCCGGCGCCACAACATTAATACGAATATCCCGCCCTTTTAAGTCCACAACCCAGCCGCGGATAAAGGCACGCAGCGCCGCCTTGGTGGCCGAATAAACACTAAAGGCAGGTAAGCCCTTTATCGACGCCATAGAGCCATTAATGACAACGGCAGAGCCCGGCGCCATCAGCGGCAGTGCTTTTTGCACCGTAAAAAGCGTGCCTTTAACGTTGATATCAAAGTACTTATCGAACTTAGCTTCGGTAATATCGCCAAGGGCTGAAAACTCGCCACCACCGGCGTTGGCAAACAGAATATCCAAGCGCCCCTGTTGCTGCTTTATGGTGGTAAAGATGCGGTCAAGATCTTCGCCTTTGGTGATGTCGCCTTGAACGGCAATGGCGCCTAATGCCTCGGCCGCCACTGTCAGCGCTGCTTGGCGCCGCCCGCTGATATAGACGGTAGCGCCCTCTTGAATTAAACGGTTAGCCGCTGCGAAGCCGATACCGGAACTGCCACCGGTGACTAGCGCAACCTTACCGGCATGTTTGGTGGTGTGGACGTTGTTAAGTGGGGAAGCGGTCATTAACTTTCTCCTGGCAAAGGGCCTTGTTTACAGGGCAATAGCCTAACTTTTGCCAAAAGTGGAATAAACTGGCCATTTGTGGTTTCTTTATTTCTATATGTGAATAATAAAATCAAGGAACGGCATGGATCATCTGCAATCGATGCGCGCTTTTGCACGTGTTGTTGAAACCGGCGGTTTTAGCCGGGCAGCACAGTCTTTGCAAATGCCCAATGCCTCGCTCAGCAAGGCCATTAAGTCGTTAGAAACGCGGCTTGGGGTCAAGCTCTTGGAACGCAGCACCCGCCGGGTCAGTGTGACCCAAGACGGCCTCGCCTATTACCACCGCACCAAGCACCTGTTGGCAGAGCTTGACGAGATTGAATCCACCTTGGGCAGAACCAATGCCAATCCCAAAGGGCGTTTGCGGGTTAATACCGGCGGCGCTGTGGCCAGCACCCTGCTAATGCCGGCATTGCCGGATTTTTATCGCCTCTACCCCGATATCCAGGTAGACCTTGGCGTTACCGACAGAACCGTTGATGTGATAGGTGAAAACGTTGACTGCGCCATTCGTAACTCCGCCAACGACGGCGCCTTAATTGCCCGCAAAATTGGCAGCCTGGCCTGGACCACCTGCGCCAGCCCGCACTATCTGGCAAGATTTGGCACCCCAAACAGGCCGGAACAATTGGAAAGTGGCCACTTCCCGGTTGCCGGCTATATAGGTAGCCATAGCGGCGAATTACAGACACTGCATTTTCGTGATGCAGAGAAGGCAATGGCCATAACGCCGTTTTGCGGCTTAACCGTTAACGACAGCAATGCCCACCTGGCGGCGGCGTTAAATGGCCTGGGCTTGATACAAACCGCCGATTTTATGGCGCGCCCCGCCATAATTAGGGGCGAGTTGAGCAGTGTATTGGATGCCTGGCGGCCAGCGCCGATGGCGGTGTACGTTAACTATGCGCCAAGTCGCCAGCTCAGCACCAAGGTTCGGGTATTTATTGACTGGGTTTCGGCGCTCTTTGCCGATATTTCAGCCCGGCAGCCTAAATAAAAAAGCCGGCACAGGGCCGGCAAACACGCACGAGTGTTGCTGTTATAGCGCGGGCTTTTCCAACGCCACTTTCATCGCTTTTAGGAAACGGGCGGCCTCACCACCGGTGCAGGCCTGGTGGTCCATGGTTAGCGACAGCGGCAGCATCTTCTTGGCAACCGGCTTGCCGTCTTTTAGGGCCAGACTTTCATAGCTGCGCCCTGCCCCCACAATGGCCACCTGCGGCGGCGTAATAATGGGGCTGGCGTAACGGCCGGTAATGGCACCGAAGTTAGATAAGGTGATGGTGGCCCCCTTGAGTTCGTCTTGCGGCACGCGCCGGGCTTTTACATCGCCAATCATCCTATCTAGGCCTGCCCGCAAGTCGTCACTGCTGCGCCCGGCCACATCTTTTAATACCGGCACATACAGGCCATGGGGGCTGTCGACGGCAATGCCGATGTTCACCACCTCAAACAAGCGGCGGCTGTAACTTTCGGCATGAAAATGGGCATTAAGGGCCGGTTCTGCCTGGCAGGCTTCGCTCATGGCTTTGATTAACCGCAAAGTGGGATCTTCCCCCTGGCCCCAGGCCGAGATGTCGGCATCGTCCATTAAGGTCACGGGTACCACGGTTTCAAAGGCGCTGCGCATGGCATCACACATGGCCCGGCGCGCGCCTTTTAATATTTCGTTTTGAGACTGGCTACGGTCGTTTTCAAAGGCCTTTTGTACATCCGCATCACTGATAACCTCGCCGCCACTGCCCAAGAGTTCAATGTCCACCCCCAGTTGTTTGGCCAACAGCCGGGTTGATGGCAGCGCTTGCACCTTAGAGCCGCCAACGGTGGCCAAGGTATTACCGGCCACAAAGTGGTCGTCTCCCCCCACGGCAGTGCCGTGGGAGACTTTGCCCACCACGGTACCTGCGTCTTCTTCTTCGCCTTCAAAGCCCACCAATGGCGAACCGGTATGAATAACGTCACCCTCGGCGCCAAACAGCTTGGCAATGGTACCCGCCATCGGCGCTGGCACATCCACTACCGCTTTAGCCGTTTCCATGGAGGCTAGCACTTGGTCCACCTCGACCACGTCGCCCACTTGCACGTGCCATTCAACAATTTCGGCTTCCGGCAAGCCTTCGCCCAAGTCGGGCAATTTGAAGTATTTCATGCACTGCGCTCCATGATTTTTTTCACTTCTAATGCAATATCTTCCGGGTGGATCTGGTAATACTGCTCGTTCTGGTAATACGGCATGGTGACATCGAAACCGGCTACGCGGCCGATGGGCGCCTTGAGCTGATAAAAGCACTGTTCTTGCACCTGGGCCGCAATTTCCGCCCCAACCCCAAAGCTCTTAGCGGCTTCGTGAACGATGCAAAGCCGCCCGGTTTTGCGCACCGAATTCACAATGGTGTCAATGTCCAGCGGCTTGATGGTTGCCAAATCAATCACTTCGGCATTAATACCTTCTTCGCCAAGCTTGATGGCGGCCAGCAAGGTTTCATTAACCGAAGCGCCCCAGCTCACCAAGGTAATATCGCTGCCTTCACGCAGTCGGTAGGCCACATCTAGTGCCAAGGCCTGGCCGTCGTCTGCCACCTCATGCTTAAAGGTGCGATACAAGCGTTTGGGTTCAAAAAACAGCACCGGATCATTACTGCGAATGGCAGCCAGTAATAGCCCGTAGGCCCGGGCCGGGCTGGAGGGGATCACAACCCTAAGGCCCGGGACATGGGCAAATAAGGCTTCAATGCTTTCGCTATGGTGTTCAGGCGCATGGATAAAACCGCCAAAGGGCGCCCGGTACACCAGTGGCAAGGTAAGCCGGCCCCGGGTGCGTGAGCGCATCCGCGCCGCCTGGCAAACAATTTGCTCCATGGCCGGGAAAATAAAGCCCTGAAACTGAAATTCCGCGACCGGCCGCAAGCCCTGGGAAGCCATGCCGATGGTCAGGCCGCCGATAAGCCCCTCGGCCAGTGGCGTGTCCATTACCCGGCGAAAGCCGAATTTGTCTTTAAGGCCAACGGTGGCGCGAAATACCCCGCCGTTAGTGCCAATATCTTCACCCAGGCAAACCACGTTTTCGTCAGCGGCCATTTCGTGGTGCAGGGCCATATTGACCGCTTCGAGTAAGGTGACTTTAGCCATGCTTGGCTCCTTGCATGCGCATGGCCTTGGTAATGAGCTGCTCTCGCTGCTCGCTTAAAGGCTTGCCGATATGTTCAAAGTGGTAGTCAAACATCGCTTCTGGCGGCTCTTTGCTGAAGGCCAGGTATTGTTCTACCGCTTGCTGCACCTCTTGGTTGCACTGGGCTTGCCAGGCCAGTTCTTTGTCTTCGTTCCACACCCCTTGCTGGTGCAGGTAAAGGCGCAGCCTTTTGATGGGTTCGCGTTTCCAGGCTTCATTCACTTCTTCGGCCGGGCGATAACGGGTGGCATCGTCGGCGGTGGTGTGGTCTGAAAGCCGGTAAGACACCGCTTCTACCAAGGTGGCGCCTTTGCCGCTGCGGGCTCTTTTCAAGGCGTTTTGCATCACCTCGAACACGGCAATAATGTCGTTGCCGTCGACCACGATGCCGGGAATACCGGCCCCTACCGCTTTTTGGGCCAGGGTGGGCGCGCCGCACTGGATGGTGCGCGGCACCGATATGGCCCATTGGTTGTTGTTAATGACAAACACGCAAGGCAGCTGCCAGGCGCCGGCGCAGTTAATGGCTTCGAGGAAGTCGCCTTTAGAGGTGCCGCCATCACCAATGGACGTTACCGCCACCCGTTTTTCGCCGCGCAATTTAAAGGCGGCGGCCACACCGGTGGCTTGAGTGCACTGGGTGGCAATGGGTACACAAATCGGAAAGTCTTCTGAGAGTTCACCATCTGGGCGGTGAAAATAGCTGCCACGTTCACTGCCACCCCAATACAACAGGTTGTGCAGCATGGTGGCGCCGCGCATCATCATGGTGGGCATGTCGCGGTAATAGGGAACATAAACATCGTCAACTGCCATACTGGCACCAACCGCAATGCCGATGGCTTCGGCCCCCAAGTGCGACGGGTAAGTGCCCATTTGGCCGGTACGCTGCAGGGCAATGGCCTTTTTGTCGTAGGTGCGCACCAACACCATGTTTTTGTATAAATGGATCAGTAAATCAAGATCGTCTGCCCAAGCGGGAAGCGGCTGAACCACCTGGCCTTCTTCGTCCAGATACCGAAGCTGTTCTAAAGTTGACTTCAACGTAACATCCATAGCAACGCCTGTTATTTATGATCCAGTGTAATCCGGATCATCTGCAATCGAAACCACGCCGCAAACATTACCTTTACGTAAACGTCATTTCAACCATAAACCAGAACATCAGACCAATAAAAAAGCCCCGTTTAAACGGGGCTTTTCACACTTAAAGCGAGGTTCGCGTTACCAGTAAACAGGCCCGCTGGCCCACGGCCACCTTAGCATTGGGGAAGATCACCGCCTCTTCCTCAAGCTCGACCCGGTGCTCGGTGTCAGCATCTGTTGCCAGTAAGTGGCCCTTTTTAAAAGGCGTGAAATTTTCAACATCATCGCCAAAGGTGAAGGCAAAGGCCGCTGTCTTTTTATTAATCACCCGGCTAATGCGGTAAAGGTTAAGACGGCTTTCGTCATAGATAGGCAAAGGCAGTGAAAACTCGCTGACCAACTTGGTTAGGGTATCGCTGGCGGCCTGAAAGCGGCGCATGTCGTTCTCACCGAAGGGCCGCACTTTACCCAGCTCTACCGTAAAGCCATGGGCGGCAAATTCGTTGGTAGAGAAATAGCTAAAGGTGGTAGTGGGGCTTTCAGAAAACAGCACCGTGTCCACGCCGCACTCGGCTAAAAACATCATTTGTTCACGGCTTGGCGGCTGCCCGTGCAAAAACGGGTACACCACAAATTTTTCGTGCCGAGAGCCGCGAATGGCAGTGTGCAAGTCGTAATGCAGGCGCTCGGCGGTAGGCCGCTCACCGTAAAAACGCGCTACCGCCGCTTCTAATTGCTTGGCGCGGCGACGCTCGGCATTGTTGCCCTCGCCTTTACTGTGGGCGCCACTAAAAAGGCGATTAAGGTTTTCTTCCAGCTCGCGCTTACCGGCGTTAATGGCAGGGGGATTACCAATTAGCACCAGTAACCGATGAGCAAGGGCCACTTCACCGCTAAGAATGTTTTTTACTAAATCGCGAACAATTTCAATGGGGGCGGTTTCATTGCCGTGCACACCGCACGACAAAATAATGTCTTTATGGCCGGGCTGCTCGGGGGTTAAACAAAAAATACCGGTGTCCCAGGTTTGTACCCGTACCCCTTCGCTGGTAATAAACTGCGCCGGTAGTGCTTCAACGGGGTTTGCCAAGGTAAAGGCAAGAATGTCGTTGTCTTTAAACATCATGGCTCCAGAAATATCGAAAACAAAAAAGCGCCCGCAGGCGCTTTTTTAAAGAAGGCCAAAGGCCTTTTTATCATGCTTCGGCCAGCCATTTGTCTAATAGCGCTTGTGCATCCTTAATGATGCATTCCAAGTGCGCCTGGCTTTTAAAGCTTTCAGCATAGACCTTGTAGATGGCTTCGGTGCCAGAGGGGCGCGCCGCAAACCAGCCATTGGCGGTGACCACCTTGATGCCACCGATGGCAGCGTCATTACCCGGGGCGCGAATATACGCATCGGTGATGTCGTCACCGGCCAGGGCGCCACTGGCCAGTTCCGGCGTTAAGCGGGCAAAACCGGCCTTGAGTTTGTCGGTAACCGGCGCATCAATACGCTGATACCAAGTTGGGCCAAAGCGGGCTTCAATCAGTTCTTTGTAATACTGGCTGGGGCTTTTACCGGTAACGGCCTGAATTTCAGCCGCCAACAAACACATGATGATACCGTCTTTGTCGGTACTCCAGGGTTTGCCGTCTTTGGTGACAAAGGTGCCACCGGCAGATTCTTCGCCACCGAAAATCAGCTTGCCTTTGAAAAGGCCGTCAACAAACCACTTCACCCCTACCGGGGTTTCCATAAAGTGGCGGCCAGCAGCGCGGGTTACCCGCCCTACCTGGGCACTGGTTACCACAGTGGTGCCAACACCTAGGGTTTTGGAAAGCCCAGGGCGGTGCTGTAGCAGGTAGTCCACCACCACCGCCAGGTAACGGTTGCAGTTTAAAAGGCCAGCGTCGGGGGTAACAATGCCGTGGCGGTCGCCGTCGGTGTCGTTACCTACCGCTAAATCGAACTGGTCTTTAACGGCAATAAGGGACGCCATGGCATAAGGGCTGGAGCAGTCCATACGGATTTTGCCGTCGTGGTCACAGCAGATAAAACCAAAGCGGCTGTCGACTTGGTCTTCAACCAGGGTGATATCCAAATCCCAGTGTTCGCGAATGGCTTTCCAGTAATCAATGGCCGCGCCCCCCATGGGGTGCACGCCGATGCGCAGGCCTGACTTTTGAATAGCTTCAATATCAACAACGTCGTTCAGTCGCTGAACATAATCGGCCATAAAATCAAAGCGTTCAGCTTGAGGGCTGGCAATGGCACGTTCAAAACTCAAGGTTTGAACGCCATCAAGGTTGGCTTCCAAGTAATTATTGGCACGCGACTGGATAACCTTGGTGACGTTAGTGTCGGCCGGGCCACCATCGGGCGGGTTGTACTTAATGCCGCCGTCTTCCGGTGGGTTATGCGACGGCGTCAAAATCAGGCCGTCAGCATTGCCTTCATGGCCCAAAATGGCATGGGAAACCGCAGGCGTGGGGGTGAGCTGGCGATCTTCAAATCGCACCTTAATGCCATTGGCCACCAATACCCGCAGCACGGTGGCAAAGGCGGGATAAGACAGCGCATGGGAGTCAAACCCCAGATACAAGGGGCCAGTGATGCCCTGCTCTTTGCGGTGGTCGGCCACGGCCTGGGCCACAGCTAACAAATGCGCTTCGTTAAAAGCCTTGTTCAGGCTGGAACCGCGGTGCCCGGAGGTACCAAAGCTGACTCTCTCGCCCGGCACCGTGACATCCGGCTTCAGGGTAAAGAAGGCTGTCACTAATTCGCTGGGGTCAATAAGGCTATCAGCCGCCGGCTTCTTGCCGGCATTGGGGTGTAACGGCATTACTCTCTCCCTAGATTTTTTCGACAAAAGCCTTAGTAGCTTCCTCGTCGTAACCTAACTCCGCCATGACTTGGGCGACAATATTGCGTTTTTTTTCGGTGTTGTTGTTTGTCACTACCCAATAAGGGCTGCCAACAATGGCCTTGGGATTGGTGGATTTGCCCGCCTGGTTGAGCTCTTCAACACTAGTGGCAAAGTACAAACGGTCACGGCCACGAATATTTTGCACCACGGCAAAATCGTCGCCATGGCGCTGGTAAAGCTCGGTTAAGGCGTGAATAAAACGGCCAACAGCACTGTTGGTTTCTAGCGCGATGGCAGGTGCTGCCGGCTTTTCTTTTACTTCAGCCGCCGCTTTGACTTCTACCTCGGGCGCGACAGCCACTTCAGGCTCGCTGCCAGCAACCGGGGCAAAGCCCAGCAAACGCCGTAAAATATCGGAGGCGTTCTCGCCAATGTTCTGGGTGTTAGACGCGATGTAATGGTACAGCTCGTCATCGACTTCGATGGTTTTCATGCCTTATCTCAAGGTCTTGTTTAACTCTCTGGCGATTATACATAGGCAGAGCGTATTTGCATGCCTACCAAGACCTTTGCAAAATAGGCGCGCAACGATGGAGGCAGTATGCTCAATTACCAGCAGCGGGGCCAGGGCCCGGACGTTATCCTTATTCATGGCCTTTTTGGCTCCCTTGATAACTTAGGCAACCTTGCCCGAAGCCTCGAAGACGCTTTTTGTGTCACCAGTGTCGATTTACGCAACCACGGTAAATCTTTCCACACCGATGACACCAGCCTAACCGCAATGGCTGGCGATATTATCGCGCTGATGGACGCTCTTAACCTAAAGAGCGCCAGCCTAGTAGGCCATTCCCTTGGCGGCAAAGTGGCGATGCAGGTTGCGCTGAGTAACGCTAACCGCGTTAATAAACTGGTGGTGGCCGACATTGCGCCGGTGACTTACCAGCATCGCCACCACGACAATGTCTTTGAAGCGCTCACCAAGGTCGATGTTAGCCAGTACCAGAGCCGTAAAGACGTGGAAGATGCCATTAGCCCGTATATTGAAGAGCAAGGCACCAGGCTGTTTATCTTGAAGAATTTGGTGAAAGACGGCGACGGCTTTCGCTGGCGCATTAATGTGCCGGTGCTGCTTGAGCACTACCAGCAAGTGCTGCAGGCGCCGACGGGCGAGCCCTTTACTGACCCAACACTCTTTATTAAAGGCGGCAACTCGCCCTATTTAACCGAAGCGCACAGCCAGGCAGTCGGAGAACGTTTTCCCAAGGCGCAGCTCAAGGTGATTAGCGGCGTTGGCCACTGGCTGCATGCTGAAAAACCGGCCGTATTTAATAAACTGGTCAGGGACTTTTTGAGCTAACCGGCGCATCTGGGTATAATCCGCGCGTTTCTTGTGGGGCAACAGCATTGCTGTCTCAAGCGCATTCTCTGGAAATGGTCGCCCTAAACCTGGTTTTTATGGTGATACTGCTGCTTATCGGCCCGGTTATTGGCGTCAGATGAGGAAAAAGCAGCGGCCTTTACTGGGGCGCATTCTGGTTTGGCTTACCCTTGGCTGGGCGCCAGTGTTGCCTGCAAGAACATGCTAAACGTCATCTGGGAAGGTTCGGGTATTGGTTAATGGCCAAAGAGAGTACGGACAGAATTACCATTGACCTGTTTGCCGAGGAAAAAAGACGGGGGCGTCCCAAAACCAACCCCCTCTCGCGCCAGGTGCAATTGAAAGTTAATAAACGCAATCAGATAAAAAGAGACAAACAAAAGGGGCTAAAGAGGGTCGAACTGAAAGTGGATTCGGAACTCTTTGATACCTTGAATGATTTGGCCAAAGCGCAGAGCATGAGTCGAAGCGAACTGATCGAAAGCATTTTGAAAGCCGGTGTCGAGCAGCTCGACACCAACAACAGCGAGAGGAATTGAGTCGAATGGCATCTGTAGGTCTGTTTTTCGGCAGCGATACCGGCAACACCGAGGCGGTTGCCAAAATGATCCAAAAGCAATTGGGCAGCCACATGGTGGAAGTGCACGATATCGCTAAGTCCAGCAAAGAAGACATTGAGAACTTCAGCCTGTTACTGCTGGGGATCCCCACTTGGTATTACGGTGAGTCTCAGTGTGACTGGGATGACTTCTTCCCTACCCTGGAAGAAATTGATTTCACTGACAAATTAGTCGCCATTTTCGGTTGCGGCGACCAGGAAGACTACGCCGAGTACTTCCTGGATGCCATGGGCACCCTGCGCGACATCGTTGAAGCCAAGGGCGGCATTATTATCGGCCACTGGCCCACCGAGAGTTACAACTACGTGGCCTCAAAGGCACTGGTTGACGACAACCATTTTGTTGGCCTTGGTATCGATGAAGACCGCCAACCGGAACTGACCGGCGAGCGCATCGAAAAATGGGTAAAACAGGTTTACGAAGAAATGTGCCTGGCCGAACTCGAAGATTAAAAAAGCCCCGCGAGGGGCTTTTTTATTGCCCTAACCTGGCCGATATTGGCGCTTTAAGCGCACATAAAGGGTGCGCTCTACCCTGGCCACCAAGTCACCGTTGTTATTTTTAATGTCGGTAACCACCTGTGGCAGCGCTTTTTCACCCCTGGCGGTCGCCGCCTCAATGTCGGCCAGTAAGCCATCGGTCAGTTGGAACTCGGCCACAACCTGGCCAAGGCCCGGCTTTTCAAAGTAAAGGCGGGCACTTTTATCCCAAATATGAAAGCGCTTGCCCAATACCCCCATCAGCATTAACGAATACAGCGGATCGGTCATCGCAAACAAGCTGCCGCCAAACTGGCTGCCATTGGCATTTCGGGTCCAGGGCCGGTTTTTTAGCACCACCCTGGCGTAACGAAAATCGTTGCTTAATTCGACAATGCGAATACCGCAAAAAAAGAACGGCGGCCAAAGGTTTAAAACACGCCTAACCCGGGTACCTTTTTTAAACAACCATGATTTCATTATCCACCTAATCGATAAAATCGAAGCTTTCCTGCTATTATCCCTCTGGAAAAGCGTTGCCCAGTTGGGTACCTTTCTCCTGATAACTTCATGCGGGCTAGAAAATCCGCCCCGACTATAAAACAGGACCATTCATGCCGGACGAGAATCAAGCACTTAGAGATGCTGGCCTTAAGGTCACCTTGCCGCGAGTCAAGATCCTGGAGTTGTTGCAACAGCCCGACTTCCAGCACATCAGTGCCGAAGATCTCTACAAAAAGCTCATTGAGCTGGGTGAAGAGATCGGCCTTGCTACCGTATATCGCGTACTGAACCAGTTTGATGATGCCGGTATCGTGACCCGCCACCACTTCGAAGGCGGCAAGTCGGTTTTTGAGCTTTCACAGAAACACCATCACGACCATCTGGTTTGCCTGAAATGCGGCTTAGTGGTTGAATTTATTGATGATGTAATTGAACAACGGCAGAAAGATGTGGCGAAAGCCAATAACATCAAACTGACCCACCACAGCCTTTATCTCTATGGCGAATGCCTCGACACTGAAGCCTGTGAAAAACGCCGCCGCGGCGAAGAATAAGCAAGGCCAGGTTTTCCTGGCCTTTTTCTTATCTGGCCCTCTTTACAAACGGGCCGCCAATTCTGCCCCTTGGCGGATAGCCCTTTTAGCATCAAGCTCGGCCGCCACATCGGCGCCACCAATTAAGTGCGCAAATATTCCCTCGTCGGTCAGCTGCTGCCACAGCCCTTTATTAGGTTCCTGGCCTGCACACAAAATGACGTTGTCGACGTCGAGCACCTGGTTTTGCTCAGCTTTTTTAAGGTGCAGGCCTTCATCATCAATGCGCTCATAGCTCACCCCAGGCCACATCTGCACACCAAAGTCGCTCAGCGTTTGCCGGTGCACCCAGCCCGAGGTTTTACCCAGCCTCTTACCCACCTTGCTGGTTTTACGCTGCAGTAGCCAAATTTGCCGCGCCGCCTGTTCTTTTTGGCCCGCTTGTAAACCACCGGGCTGGGCGATGTTTTTATCGACGCCCCAATGAGCCAGCCAGCGGTCTTTATCAAGGCTGACCGACGGGCCAGACTCGGCCAAAAATTCCGCCACATCAAAACCGATGCCACCGGCACCAATAATGGCTACCTTGTTGCCAACGGGCTTGTTGTCCCGCAGCACATCCAGGTAGCTCAGCACTTTCGGGTGGTCAATGCCGGCAATGGCCGGGGTACGGGGATTAATGCCAGTGGCTATTACCAATTCGTCAAAGGCCTCGTTCTTCAGGCTTAAGACGGTTTGCGGCGCATTTAGCCGCAGCTCGACCTGCAAGTCAGCCAAGCGGTTTTTGAAATAACGCAGCGTTTCAAAAAACTCTTCTTTACCGGGAATGCGCTTGGCGTAATTAAATTGGCCACCAATCTCACTGGCTGCATCCATTAACACCACCTGATGGCCTTTTTGTGCGGCGTAGCAGGCAAAAGCCATACCGGCAGGGCCTGCCCCAACCACACCAATACGTTTGGCTTTAGCGGCGGTTTTAAAGACCAATTCGGTTTCATAGCAGGCCTGCGGGTTAACCAAGCAGCTTGCGCGCTTTTGCTCGAAGACATGGTCAAGGCAGGCCTGATTACAGGCAATACAGGTATTGATGCGGTCACTTTGACCGGCCGCCGCTTTATTAACAAAGTCAGGGTCTGCCAGCATCGGCCTTGCCATCGACACCATATCGGCTTCACCACTGGCCAAAATGCCTTCCGCCACCTCAGGGGTGTTGATCCTGTTGGTGGTCACCAACGGCACCTTCAGGCCCTGTTGCTTCATTTTGGCGGTAACCCAGGAAAAGGCCGCCCGTGGCACCGAGGTGACAATGGTGGGAATGCGCGCTTCGTGCCAGCCAATGCCGGTGTTAATGATGCTGACCCCGGCTTCTTCAAGCGCTTTGGCCAGATACACCGCGTCATCCCAGCACATTCCTTCTTCCACCAGTTCCAGCATCGAAAGGCGAAAGATAATAATAAAGTCGCTGCCAACGCGGTCGCGGATGGCCTTAATAATGGCGAGGGGAAAGCGCGCCCGGTTTTCAATACTGCCGCCCCAGCCGTCATGGCGCTTGTTGGTGCGAAGGCTTAAAAACTGGTTAATCAGATAACCTTCAGAGCCCATCACTTCGACGCCGTCGTACCCTGCTTTTTGTGCCAATTTGGCAGTTTTGGCAAAAGCATTAACGGTGCCTTTGATTTGCCGCTCGGACATGGCCTTGGGCTTAAAGGGATTAATGGGGGCTTTTTTGGCACTGGCAGACAACGAAAACGGATGATAGGCATAACGGCCGGCATGCAGAATTTGCAGGCATATTTTGCCGTCTGCCTGATGCACAGCTTCGGTCACCAGCCGATGTTTTCTGGCTTGAAAGCTGCAGGAAAGCTGGCTGCCAAAAGGGGATAAGCGCCCCCTTAAGGTAGGGGCTATGCCACCGGTTACGATTAGGCCCACGCCGCCTTCAGCGCGGGCTTTGTAAAAAGCGGCCATTTTTTTGAAACCGTCTTTTTCTTCTTCAAGGCCGGTGTGCATGGAACCCATCAACACCCGGTTTTTTAACGTGGTAAAGCCCAAATCCAATGGCTTCAACAGGTTAGGATATGCTGCACTCATCGCTCGACTGTTCCATTTTGTTTTTTGTCAAGCGTACTCATCGGATGAGTTGGAATCAACAAAACGTTACAAATTCAGCTTCGCATTGTCGCCGGATTCCCCTAGCATGCGAATATCCCCCAATACAAGGAAGCATTCGACACCATGCTGACCATGTTGAAAAAGGTCTTTTCATTTATCTGGCAGGCACTTAATGGCCTGCGTCGGCTGGTAATGAGCCTGTTGGTGCTTGTTATCGTGGTTGCCATTATCAGTTCACTGGGCGAAGACAAAGGCCCGGAAGTGCCGAAAGACGGTGCGCTGGTACTGAACCTTGACGGTGTGCTGGTAGAAAAAGCCAAGCAGGTTGACCCCTTTAAAGCGGTCACCCAGGAACTGCAAGGTTCTAGCGAACCGCCGGAAATGCAGATGAGCGATGTGCTTGATGTCATTAAAAATGCCAAGGATGACAACCGCATCAAAATGCTGGTGCTAAAACTCGGTGGCCTTTACACCTCCAGCCCAGACAAGCTGATGACCATTGGCGATGCCATTGAAGACTTCAAGAAAAGTGGCAAGCAAGTGGTTGCCATTGGTGACTACTACACCCAGGGCCAATACCTGTTAGCGGCTTACGCCAACAAGGTTTACCTGAATAAAGACGGCTTTATGTCCATCGACGGTTTTGGCCGCTATCGCCTTTATTACAAGTCGCTGCTCGACAAGCTGAAGGTCACTACCCATGTGTTCCGGGTGGGCACCTTTAAATCGGCGGTTGAGCCATACATTCGCGACGATATGTCCGATGCTGCCAAAGACGCCAACCGCACCTTCTTGAACGCCCTTTGGGGACAATATCAAGACAAGATTGTTGCCCTGCGCCACCTTAAAGCCGGTGCGCTGGACGACATGCTGAACAACCTGCCCGAGCGCTTTGCCGCTGCCGGTTCTGACTTTGCCCAGCTAGCCTTAAAAGAAGGCCTGGTAGACAAACTAATGACCCGCAACGACATGGAGCAGGCATTAATTGCCGATGTGGGCGAAAACGACGAGCACAGCTTCCGCCACATTAGCTACGACGACTATTTGTCTATTATCCACCCCAAATTCGACGTGCCGAAAAAAGGCCCGAAAGTGGGCGTGATTGTGGCGCAAGGCGAAATTGTTGACGGCACCGCGCCGGTGAATATGTCCGGTGGTGACTCCATTGCCGCCCTGATTCGCCAAGCCCGTTTTGATAAAGACATCAAAGCGGTGGTGCTGCGGGTAGACAGCCCCGGCGGCAGCGCCTTTGCCAGTGAAATTATTCACCAGGAACTGTTGGCCCTGAAAAAGGCCGGCAAGCCGGTGGTGGTTTCCATGGGTACTTATGCAGCATCCGGTGGCTACTGGATCTCCGCCAGTGCTGACGAAATTATTGCCCACCCCACTACCCTTACCGGCTCTATTGGTATCTTCGGCATGCTGGCCACCTTTGAAAACAGCCTGGACGCCATAGGCGTGCACAGCGACGGGGTTGGTACCTCTGAATATGCCGGTACTACCCTCACCCGGCCGCTGTCTGACAACCTGAAGAAAATCATTCAAGGCAATGTCGAAAAAGGCTATGACCGCTTCCTGACCCTGGTGGCTAAAAACCGCCACATGTCGAAAGAAGACGTTAATAAAATTGCCCAAGGCCACATCTGGATTGGTACTCAAGCCAAAAAACTTGGCCTGGTAGATAAGTTAGGCGACGAACAGCTGGCCATTAAGGATGCGGCCAAAATGGCTAACCTAACTCACTACAGCGTTGAAAATGTTGTGAAAAAACTCACACCCAAACAGCAGTTTATTCAAACTATCTTTGGTGATGCAGCGCAAATGGCCGCCAGTGTACAAACCCAAAAATATCCTTGGCTGAGCAAAATTCTCGCCAGCCTCGATAGCGATGTGTCACCACTGGTTGATATGAAAGATCCGCAAGGCATGTACATGTACTGCCGTGATTGCAACTTCAACTAACAAGTTGTTGGACCAGAAAAAACCGGGCTTTGGCCCGGTTTTTTCTTATAATGCGCGCCAAAGCGTCGAAGGAGCAGTTTGATGGCGAAGAAACGTATTTATGTGGCTTACACCGGTGGCACCATTGGTATGCAAAAATCCGCCAAAGGCTATGTGCCGGTGCCGGGTTTTCTGGTGCAGCACGTTAAGCAACATCCCGATTTTCAGCGCCCAGAAATGCCCGATTTTGATATTCACGAATATCAGCCACTGATGGACAGCTCCGATATGACGCCAGACGACTGGCAGCATATCGCCGATGACATCGCCCAGCATTACCAGCAATACGACGGTTTTGTTATTTTGCATGGCACCGACACCATGGCTTACACCGCCTCGGCGCTTTCGTTCATGCTGGAAAATCTAGGCAAACCGGTGATTGTAACCGGTTCACAAATTCCCCTGTCGGCGCTGCGCTCTGACGGCCAGGAAAACCTGCTGACGGCCCTGTATCTGGCGGCCGAATACCCCATTAACGAGGTGGGCCTTTTCTTTAATAACCAGCTCTTTCGTGGCAACCGTGCCACCAAGGCCCATGCCGACGGCTTTGATGCTTTCGCCTCACCCAATTTCCCGCCGCTATTGGAAGCGGGCATTCAAATCAGCAAAGTGCCCAACAAAGATGCCTTAGTCGCCAAGGGCGAGCTGAAGGTACACCACATCACCCCACAACCTATTGGCATGGTGCGCCTTTACCCGGGCATCGACCCTGCCATTATCAGTAACCTTATTCAGCAGCCGGTTAAGGCCCTGATTTTGCAAAGCTACGGGGTGGGTAATGCGCCTTCTAACCCGAAATTACTCAAAGCGCTCTCGGCAGCATCGGCGAACGGCATTGTGGTAATTAACCTCAGCCAGTGTTTTAAGGGGGCGGTGAATATGACCGGCTATGCCACCGGCACCGGCCTTGCTGCCAGCGGCGTGATATCCGGTGGCGACATGACAGTAGAGGCAACGCTCACCAAGCTGCATTTTCTTTTCAGCCAAGGCCTTAATGTTCAGGAAATACGTGAGCAAATGCTAGTGAACCTTCGGGGTGAGCGTAATAATTAACCGTTTTAAATTCCGGTTATTTTCATAGGCTTAATCGGTCTTTAAATTTCCCCTTTCGGTCATTGACATCAAAGAACCCAAGCAGCACTGTGAGGAACATTGCTTATCTCGGGGAACTTGCTGTTATGCATACCAAATCGGCCAAACTCAAAGATGTCTGTTACGATATTCGCGGTCCAGTGATCGCGGAGGCAGCGCGACTTGAGGCGGCCGGCGAGCAGATCCTTAAGCTCAACATTGGTAACCCTGCCCCTTTTGGTTTTACCGCCCCACCCGCCCTGCTTGACGCCATTGGCGCCAACCTGCACCAAAGCCAGGGCTATTGCGATGCCAAAGGCCTGCCCGCCGCCCGCGAGCTGATTAGCCGCCATTACCAGGCAAAGGGGGTTGCGCGCGCCTCAGCCGAGCATATTTATATCGGTAACGGCGTCAGTGAACTTATTCAAATGAGCCTGCAGGCACTGGTCAATAACGGCGATGAGATTTTATTGCCCGCCCCCGATTACCCCTTGTGGACGGCTTGTACGGTACTGGCCGGCGGTAATGCCGTACATTATCGCTGCGACGAGTCCAACGGCTGGCAGCCCGATCTAGACGATATTCGCAGCAAAATTACCCCCCGCACCCGCGGCTTGGTGGTGATTAACCCCAACAACCCAACCGGGGCGGTTTATAGCAAAGCCATGCTGC
Organism: Gallaecimonas mangrovi; assembly: GCF_003367375.1. Classification (GTDB taxonomy): domain Bacteria; phylum Pseudomonadota; class Gammaproteobacteria; order Enterobacterales; family Gallaecimonadaceae; genus Gallaecimonas; species Gallaecimonas mangrovi. The sequence goes on along the minus strand of NZ_CP031416.1, from coordinate 1,774,657 downwards.
AAGCATTGATTGAGATTGCGCGCGAACATCAGCTGGTGCTCTTTGCTGACGAGATATACGACCAAATTCTCTATGACGGCGCCGTGCATCACCCGATGGCGGCGCTCAGTGACGATGTGGTCACCCTAACCTTTAATGGCCTTTCTAAAGCCTATTTAGCGGCCGGTTTTCGCCAAGGCTGGCTGATGGTATCGGGCCACACTGATAACGCCCGCGATTATATTGAAGGCCTTAATATGCTGGCCAATATGCGGCTGTGCGCCAACGTACCGAGCCAACATGCCTTAGTGGCGGCACTCGGTGAGCCAGACAGCATTCAGCCACTCTTGCTGCCAACAGGCCGCCTTTGCCAGCAGCGGGATTTGGCCTTTGAGATGCTCAGTAACATTGAAGGGGTTAGCTGCGTTAAGCCACAAGGTGGCCTCTACCTTTTCCCGCGCTTGGACCCAAAACGGTTTGCCATTAGCGACGATGAAGGCCTGGTACTCGACCTGCTGCGTAAAGAACACATTTTGCTGGTGCAAGGCACCGGTTTTCACTACCCCACCCCAGACCACCTGCGCATTGTGTTCCTGCCGCCAAAAGAAGTGCTCACCGATGCCATTAGCCGTTTTGGTCATTATCTTGACCAAAGAGCCGAAGCCGTCGCCCCCTCGGCGGCCTGAAAAAAAGCCCGCATTTGCGGGCTTTTTTACAGCAGCATTTCCATTTGCACATTACAGCGCTGATAAGGTGAAGCCGGCCCTTTAACGGCGGTAAAGCCAAGCTTTCGATACAGATTAACTGCTGGCACCAGCAGGCTATTACTCTCTAAATACAACCGTTTTGCTCCGAGCTGCCGCGCTTTAGCAATAATATGTTCTCCTAGCATTAGCCCAATACCGCTGCCACGCATGTTTTCATCAACGGCCATCTTGGCAAGCTCAAAGTCGCCACCTGCCAGCGGTATCAGCGCGCAACTCCCAACGGCGCGACCTTGGTAAAGGGCCATGACAATGTAGCCGCCCTTAGCAATGATGTTCTCTACCGGGTTATCGAGCGCCTTAAAGTCGCTAGGCTCCAGAGTCCAGTGCTGGCTTATCCAATGCACGTTCAGTGCCTTGAAGGCCTCTTGGTATTGGCCAGAGAAAGGAACCAACGCCAGCTGGCTTTGTTGCCTTGTCTGCAACAAGTCCTCTACCCGTTCAAACAGGCTTAACTTGGTCAGCTCGTATTCCAACGTATCAAGCTCAGCCCAGAGTTGTGACTGTGTCTTAGCCAACAAACTATTCACCACGGCGCCCACATCTTCACATTGCTGAGCCAGATTCGCGGCTTGCGCTTGGCCTTTAGCGGTCAAAGACACCTCACTGACTCTGCCATCTGCGGCCTGTTTATTAACCGTTACCAGGCCTTTTTTAGCCATGGCTTTGACCACTTGGCTAACGGCTGCATGGCTTTGCCCTACATCTTCAGCCAGCACACCAATACCGCTACAGCCTTTGTTTGCAAGCATGTAAAACACTGGAAACCAACGCGGATCCAGCTCCACGTCATAGTGGCGATAAATCTTTTCGGCATCCTGAGTAAAACGTTCGGCAAGGCGGCGCAAGCGGCTGCCCAGTGCCATGGGCCCTGCCAAGGTATAAAAATCCATAAAAACACCAGTTACGTAAGTGCTTACATAAATACCAAAATAAACGATTTTTGCCACCTTGCCAAGGCAAATGAAAAAGGCGCCGACAGGCGCCTTTTTCTCACAATTGGCCAATCAGCTATTGGGGCTGGTGACCTGCAAAAGTACCGCGGCGTAATGGCACACACTGCCGCCCAGTACAAAACAGTGCCAGATGGCATGGCCAAAAGGAATGCGGCGCAGCATATAGAAAATAGTGCCAAGGGTATAAAACAGGCCGCCCAGCACTAGCCATTGCAGCTCCATGGAGGTTAGCGCTTCACTCATGGGTTTAATGGCAATGACCACCAACCAGCCCATGGCCACATAAATCAGTGTTGATACCGCCCGAAACCGGCCGGTAAAGAAAATTTTGAAGGCAATACCCAGCGCCGCTAGCCCCCAGATAGTGCCAAACAGGCTCCAGCCCCAGGGCCCGCGCAAACCAATTAAGGTAAAGGGAGTATAGGTACCGGCGATCAGTACAAAAATGGCGCAGTGGTCGAAAATTTTAAGCCTGGCTTTGGCATTTTCGTGGGGAATGGCGTGATACAGCGTTGATGCGGTGTAGAGCATTAACAGCGCACCGACAAAAATCGAGGCTGAGACGATTTGCCAAGCGTCGCCATAAACCGCTGCCATAGCGATAAGCACGCCGCCGCCAGCGATGGAGCAGAACACACCCAGACCATGAGTGATAGTGTTGGCCAGCTCCTCGCGAAAGGGATAACCGTGACCGACAGTAATTTGCATAACAAGGCCCGATGTTTTTGTTAAGAACCATTCTCAGCCTACGTGAAAAAAAAGATCCGGCCAAGGCCGGATCTTGAAATTATTCACGAACCTGTCCGGTTCCGGTAACCACAAATTTCTCTGTGGTCAGGGCCTCCAGCCCCATGGGCCCGTAGGCATGTAATTTCGACGTCGAAATACCAATTTCCGCGCCCAAGCCAAGCTCGCCACCGTCAGAAAAACGGCTAGAGGCGTTGGCCATCACCACTGCGGAATCCACCCGCGCCTGGAAGGCGTCTGCGGTGGTTTGGTTTTCAGTCACAATCACTTCGGTGTGCTTACTGCCAAAGCGGGCAATATGCTCAAGGGCGGCGTCAAAACTCGCGACTTGGCGAACGGCAATTTCCAGCGCCAGGTATTCCTGGCCGTAGTCGCTTTCGCTCATCAAGTCGGCACCGTCAAAGTAATTCACGGTGGCGCTATCGGCATGCACTTTAACGCCTTTGTCACTAAAGGCTTTGGCAACCCGCGGCAAGAAGGTTTCGGCCACATCCTGGTGCACCAACAGCCCTTCTAGGGCGTTACAAACGCCGGTGCGCTGGGTTTTACCGTTAATCAGAATGTTAAAGGCTTTATCAAGATCTGCGTCTTTATCAACGTACAGATGGCAAACGCCTTTAAAATGCTGAATAACCGGGATGCGGCTTTGCTCGGTCACAAAGCGAATAAGGCCTTCGCCACCACGGGGGATAACCAAGTCGATATCATCGGTTTGTTTGAGCAGAGCCAGCATCAGTTCGCGATCGGGGTCGTCAATAACGGTGATGGCTTCGCCAGGTACACCATGTTTTTGAAGGGCCTCGCCCAGCACTTTGGCGATCGCCAGGCTTGACGATAAGGCTTCACGGCCACCACGCAAAATAACGCCGTTACCGGATTTAAAGCACAATGCACCTGCATCAGCGGTTACGTTGGGGCGCGCTTCATAAATCATGCACACCACACCCAGCGGAATACGCATCTTCTCAACTTTGATGCCATTGGGGCGCACTTCTACCGGGCGTTTTTCACCCACCGGATCAGGCAGTGTTACCAGAAAATCAATGGCATCGGCCATGGCGTCAATGCGCTCAGGGGTAAGCTGCAAGCGGTCTAGCATGGCATCGTCCAGGCCTTTATCACGGCCATTGGCCATGTCAGACTCATTGCCTTTTAAAATAGCGCCATGGTTAGCGCGCAGCGCTTTGGCCATATCGGTCAGGACGGCGTTTTTCTGTTCGGTGGTCAAACCGGCTACCACTTTTGCCGCCTTGGCAGCAGCAACAGCATATTCTTTGGCTTTGGCCATCATCATGAATAGTTTTCCTCCAGAATCGTCAGGTTGTCACGGTGGATCACTTCTTCAGGGTGTCCGGGCTCAACTTCGTCGTTGATAATGCCGGCGTGACGACCTTTGAGGTAATTCAGTTCCCAGGAGCTGTACTGGCAAATACCTTTGGCCAGTGCTTTATCGCCTTCGCGAATAATCACCGCATCACCGCGGTCAAACTCCCCTTCGATATCGGTAACACCAGTACTGAGCAAGGAAGCACCATCTTCCAACAACGCTTGGGCTGCACCATGGTCTACCACCACTACCCCGTGGGCTTTAAGTGTATGCCGTAACCAGTGCTTGCGGTTAGACAGCGGTGAATGATGTTTGCAAAACAGCGTGCCCGGGTTGTCGCCCCTAAGCAACTGTTCAAACGTCTCGCCGTCGCGGCCATTAACAATGTAGGTGTCGATACCATGGCTTGAGGCTTTTTCAGCCGCTTCTACCTTGGTGCGCATACCGCCGGTGGCGATAGCATTACGCGGCGGCCCAGCCAGGGAAAAAATATGGTCATCAATTTCTTCAACCACCGGCAGTCGCTTGGCGTCGGGAAAAACGGTTGGGTCTTTGTCATAAAGCCCATCAACGTCGGAACAAATCACCAAGGTGTCAGCATCCGAAACGGTGGCAACCATCGCCGCCAAATTGTCATTGTCACCCACTTTCATGGCGTCGGTGGCAACGGTGTCGTTTTCATTAACGATGGGCAGAATTTGGTTTTCGAGTAACGCTTCGATGGTGTTTTTAATGGAAACGTAACGCTCGCGGTCACCCAAGTCACCGTGGGTCAAAAGCACTTGCGCACAGGGAAAATCGAAAAAGCGGGACCAGTTGCTCATCATTTCGTTTTGCCCCACCGCCGCCATGGCTTTTTTCAGTTTTACCGGCAGATCGTTATGGGAAAAATCGAAATGACTGCGTCCGGCAGCAACGCTGCCTGAAGAAACCAGCACGATATCAATACCGCGCTCACGGCATTGGGTAATAAAACGGGCGATCGCCAGCAGGTACTTTGCGCTACATCCATTACCGTCTGGGGCAATCAGGGCACTGCCCACTTTCAGTACTGCGCGTCGCCAGTTTGGTGTCGACATGTAAGAAGACTCCTCAAAAAAATGAGTGATTACTATAACATCATTCGCCCTCTAATGAAAATTGGTTATATAAATGTTGGATTTACAGTTATGCACTTATATAGCCGCTTTCTATAGGATCGGAATTGATTTGCATTAAATCAAAAAAGCTCCCGAGGGAGCTTTTTATATAGTTGCATCACTGGCTTTAAGCCACTCAAAACGCGGCTTTGGCCCGGAATCGGTATCGACCATTTCACTGAACATCGCCAGCGGTCTTACCCATAGCCGCCCTTCACCGTAGAGGGGCCGGTAAACCACTAACGCCTCTTGTGTCTCGCTGTGCTGGGCGACCTCGTACACTTGATACAAGTTGCCTTTGTAGTGGCGATAAATACCGGGTTTTATAACTTCGTCCTCATGATCTCTTGCTCTTCATTACCGGCAAACAGCGCCTTGAGCTCACGTTTAGACTTTTGTACCAGCTCGCCACCGGGGCCCATTTCCATGTGTTGGTGTTCGGTGAGTTTCAATGACTGGTAGGCCATAACCAACTGCAAGCAGTTGCCACGCTGCGCTTCATCCAAAGCGGTGCCGTCGGGCCATTTACCGGTTTCAGCAGCATCGCGCAGCCGCAGGTAAGTGGCTTCGTCCATGTTGGCTATCATTTCAGAAAACATTATTAACCCCCTTTACGCTTATGCCATATGGCCATCACGCGGCAGGCAACATAGCCGGTTAAGCCTATGGCTAATAGTGCATCACCAACCCACTTAATTGTCGGCCTGGAATCTTTTGCCAGCTCGGGGTGCGACATCATAACCCACAAAATCAAAAAGCCCAGGCCGGCAGACAACAGCGCCAGCATAGAGCCATTATTGTATTTGCTCACTTTAAGGGCTTTTTGCCGGGCTCGCCCTTGGGCGACAGCTTCAGGATCGTCACTACGCACTTGCCCACAATGGGGGCAAGAAGGCGCCTTATCTGAGATCCGTTTGCCACAGGCATAACAGTGGATGATTGCCATCGGTCCTCCTTTTGAGGCCGAATGGTAACAAAAAGGGGCGCCATTGGGCGCCCCTTTTTTAGTCGTTTTCTTTGAAACTGGCCCAGTAGTCTCTGACCGTTTGTTTCATTTCTTTGGCCAGCAGCATCAGGCCCAACAAGTTAGGTAGCGCCATCAGCACAATGGCCACCGCAGCGATATTCCACACCACCGTGGTATCGCTTACCGCTGCCCACAAGAAACCAAAGCAATAAACCACCCGGTAGGGCATCACCCACTTGTAACCCACCAGGTAAATCACGGCCCGGTCACCGTAATAAGACCAGGCAATAGCCGTGGAAAAGGCAAATAGCAGCAAGCCAATCGACACAATGTATTGGCCGTAGGAGCCAAAATAGCCCTTGGTAAAGGCCTTGGTGGTCAGTTCCGCTGAGTGCACCAAGGATTTACCAACCACGTTGATATCCGGATCGGCGATGTTACCGCCGCTGATATCAAGCACACCGCTAAACGGATGGCCGCCAACGCGAAAACGTACATCTTCACCCACAGAGCGGGCGTTGATAACCGTAATGTCTGAGCCGCCAACCACTTTACCGTCTTGCACTTTCACGGCGCCATTAAAGGGTTTTACCGTGCTGGGCTTGTCGCTTAGGTAGGCATAAAGCTGCTTTTGGTCAGCCGCGACTTTATCGGAGTAATGGCCGGCAACAATGGTCATGTCGGCCCGTTCAAATTTGTTCTCGAATTTTTCGGTCCACACCCCGGAGCTGAGGATAACCAAACCGGTCAAGGTACAAATAATGATGGTGTCGATGAAGGGTTCAAGAATGGACACCATGCCTTCAGAAACCGGCTCATCGGCACGGGCCGAGGCGTGCGCGATAGGCGCTGAGCCCTGCCCTGCTTCGTTTGAGAACAAGCCGCGGTTAACACCCCGGTTAAAGGCATAAGCAAAGCTGGCACCCAAGAAGCCACCGGTGGCCGAGGCGCCAGTGAAGGCGTCGGCAAACACTGACTTAAAGGACGGCCAGAGGTTGTCGAGATTCATCAAAATCACCGACAAGGCGCCAATCACATAAAAAATGGCCATAAAGGGCACCACTTTTGAGGTGACCTTGGCAATGCGGTTAATGCCACCAAGGATAACCATGGCCAGCAACACCGCCAGCACACCGCCGGTAATAATGGGCTTGATCCCAAAGGTAACGGCCATGCCTTGGGCGATATTGTTACTTTGCGGCAGGTTACCGGTACCAAAGGAACAAATAATGGTAGCGATGGCAAAAAGCACCGCCAGCCACTTCATGTTAAGGCGCTTGTCCATGTAATACATGGGGCCACCGGCCATGGTGCCATCGGGGGCACGGTCGCGGTATTTATGGGAAAGGGTGACTTCCACAAACTTGGTGGTCATCCCCAAAAAGGCGGTCATCCACATCCAAAATAGCGCTGCCGGGCCACCAAGGAAAATAGCCAGCGCCACACCACCAATGTTACCGGTACCAACAGTGCCTGAAAGGGCCGTGCTTAACGCTTGGAAATGCGAGGTATCGCCTTTCATGTGAGTGTGGTCGTACTTACCACTCACCACCCGCCAGGCCTGGCGGAAATAACGAACTTGCGGAAAACCAAGGTAGAGCGTGAAGAAGATACCGACGCCAAGCAAGACGTATGGGAACCAAGCTGAGCTGCCGAGATAGCTGTCAATGGTCAGCAGCAAATTGTTGAAAGCTTCCATGTATTAAGGGGGCTCCGAATCGTTTTTATAATGAAGCCAATACCCTGACACAGCCCCCTGGGTATAACAAGAACAAGGGCCGCATCAGCGGCCCTATTTATCGCAATTATTTGAGGTGTCTCCAAACTGCGGTTAATACGTCCTCGCCCAGTTGCATGGCACGGGCTGGCGACCATCCATAATCGGGGTCTGGCAGGTCGGCGTTATCCTTAAAGGGCATCTCCAAGGTATAGGCCAAGGTGCCAAAGCGGTCGGCTATCCAGTTGGTGCACACCGTCATATTGGCCTGCCCTGGGGCGCTGATGTCGTAGCCATACTGGGTTTGAAATTCCGGAGTCACAGCCAGCAGCGCTTCTTTAAATTTGTCTTGCTGGGCTTGGATGTTGTCATCAAAGCTGGGTGTCCCTTCGGAGCCTGCCAAGAAGTTGTAAGGCAAACCTTCGTCGCCATGGATGTCCAAGCACAGATCCAGGCCTTTTTGTTCCATCATTTGCCGAACCAGATACACTTCCGGGCTTTTTTCCATGGACGGCTCTTGCCATTCACGGTTGAGGTTAACGCCAACAGCGTTAGTGCGAAGGTGACCACGCACACTGCCGTCGGGGTTCATGTTTGGTACCAAGTAAAAGACGTTTTCACTGAGTAAAGAACGGGCTACACCGTCTTCGTCATCCAGCAAGCGGCCAATAAAGCCTTCCATAAACCATTCGGCCATGGTTTCACCGGGGTGCTGGCGGGCAATCACCCAAATCTTACGTTTGGCAGTAGCTTCATCCCCCGCCACCAACATGGTCAGTTCGCGGCCATCGAGGGTTTCGCCAAGGTGCACCGGGGTGCAATCCAAGCTTTGCTGGGAACCGGCGATAAGATCTTGATGGCGCTCCCACGAATACGGCGCGAAATAGGCGTAATAACACACCGGCTCTTCTTGCACGTGGGTAATGGTGAGGTTGGTACCGTCGTAGTCGGTAGGTACCCGGAACCAGTTCTGACGGTCATAAGAGGCTACCGCCTGATACCCTTCCCAGCCTTTGGAGGCATAAGCCGACCCGCTGGCATTGGTAATTTTCATCACGTATTGCTGGTCGCGCTCACCATGAACACGAAAATGAAACCATTGGTAGAAATCAGACTGGTGGTCTTTTTTGATAGCCAGCTGAATATCGTCGCTGCTATCAGCTTTCAGCACGTCGATATTGCCACTGTCAAAACCGGCGGAGATATGCATTGATGCGGTCCTTCTTGGTGAGGATAAGCCTGTAGTCTAACACGCACAGGCCAGAGCCGAGGCGTCAAAAAAGGCACCCGAAGGTGCCTTTTGTTTGCTGCTAATTAGCACGGCAGGCTGGGGTAGTAAAGGCCAGCCATGTCTTGGGCTACGCGCACTACCTGGCAAGAATAGCCAAATTCGTTGTCGTACCACACGTAAAGCACCACGTGGTTTTCCTGAGTCAGGGTGGCTTGCGAGTCCACCACACCGGCGTAGCGAGAACCAACCAGGTCAGAAGACACGATTTCGGTAGAGGTTGAAAAATCAATCTGGTCGCGAAGGTCACTAAACAAGGACGTTTCGCTCAGGTAGTTATTCACCTCTTCACGGCTCACGTCACCTTTGAGGGTCAGGTTCAAGATGGCCATGGAAACGTTCGGGGTCGGTACCCGAATGGCGTTACCGGTCAGCTTGCCTTTGAGTTCTGGCAGCGCTTTAGATACCGCTTTAGCGGCGCCAGTGCTGGTCAATACCATGTTCAGCGGTGCACTGCGGCCACGACGCTCGGCTTTGTGGTAGTTATCAATCAGGTTTTGATCGTTAGTGTAAGAATGCACGGTTTCAACGTGGCCGTACTCAATGCCGTATTTGTCGTTAATGGCTTTGAGCACCGGCGTAATAGCGTTGGTGGTGCAAGAGGCGGCAGAAATGATTTTATCTTCAGCCAAAATCATGTCGTTGTTGACGCCATAAACGATGTTTTTCACATCGCCGCCGCTCGGCGCGGTCAGCAACACTTTGCTGGCACCTTTGGCTTCCAAATGGCGAGCCAGTTTTTCGTCTTTAAAGACACCGGTGTTATCAATGACCAGTGCGTCTTCAATGCCGTATTGGGTGTAGTCAATATCTTCCGGCTGGTTGGCGTAAATCACCTTGATATAACAGCCGTTGGCGACAATGGCCGACGCTTCTTCGTCTACCCAAATGGAGCCATTGAAAGGGCCATGAATGGAATCGCGGCGCAGCAAGCTGGCACGCTTTTGCAAATCGCCGTCTTTACCGCCACGCACCACAATGGCGCGCAGGCGCAATTTATTTTGCGGGCCGGTACGTTCAATCAGCAAACGCGCCAGCAAACGGCCGATACGGCCAAAACCATAAAGCACCACGTCACGGGGCTGCATGTTGTCTTCGTGATCAACCACTTCGGCCAATTCTTCACGCAAGAAGGCATCAACGGTTTTGTCGCCGTGGTTTTTCAAGTAGTTAACTGCCAGCTTACCAATATCAATACGGGCCGGGGCCAACTTCATGTTCGACAGCGCGCTAAACAGCGGAAAGCTTTCACGCAGGCGCAGTTTTTCACCTTCAAAGCGGCGCACTTGGCGATGGCTTTTGATGATGTCGATAGTAGAAGCGTTGAGCAACGGCTTACCGTAGATAACTAACTCCACGCCGTAGTTGCGATACAGACGGCCGATAATGGGTTGCATCTGCTCGGCCAGTTCCTGACGCTCTTGCCAGCTCTTCATGTAGATATCCGGTTGCGTGTTGCTCATGGGGTTTCCTTTAGTTTCACGTCGTAGGTGCCGGCGACCGCGGTCTTTAATGATATTGGTCGCAATCTAATGTAGGGGCCTGCTTAGCCTCGTACGGGAAGTCAGGCGGTCGCAATTTTACCCAAGGGCAACCGCTTTCGCCACACTCAGTGTTGTCATTGACAGTTTTGCTATTGTCAGGCGACCAAGGCATTGCCAAACTGGCTTAACAAATGACAAAGAACAGATGAAAGAAGGACGTTCATGAAAAGGCTGATGTGGTTGCTTGCAGCGCTCATCTTAAGCGGCTGCAACAGCGAGCCAAGCTTGCAGGAGATCTGCCAGCAAAAGCCAGCGCTGTGTTCACGATTAAATAAAGACGGGTGGTGCCGCAGCGAGCGGGCAGCGCTTATTCGCCAGCGGTATGCGGTGAGCAAACTCACCGGTGACCCAGGCTACCCCGGTTACAAACTGCTGCTTGATACCGAAGACTACCGCAACTGCATGGCCAAAGCGGCAGGGGTGGTGCATAAAACCCTAAAAGAGCGCCAAAGTGACAGGGGCCGTGCTTATGTCGCCATTTTACAAGACCTAAAAGCACTTCAGCAGCAATATAAAACCAGTAAAGACCCGCACATTCTTTACTACCTCTATACCCGCCTGGATGACCAAAAGGCCCTTGATGCCTTTTTGGCAGAAGAAGGCAGTGGCGCTTTTAATACCTTGGAATTAAAAGCCATGCTGGCCGGTTACTACGCCAAAAGCGACACCGAGAAAACCGCGCAATTATTGCTTGAAGGCCTCGCCCTGCCCCGGGAATCAGCCACTGTAGAGCCTGACATTTTTCAAACCCTGGCCACGCTCTCCATGTCTCAGCGGCGCTATCAGGAAGCCTATCTTTGGACCCGTATTGCCCAGCACCATGGCGTAGCCACCGATCCCAAACCGCTGGAGCAATATTTAAGAAATGACAAATCCCTTATCGCCAAGCTCGATAAAAAGGCAGACGAGGTGGACTTGGCCATCAAAGAAAATCGCTTTAAGCCACCAATGGCGCAATTAGACCCTCGCCCTGAACAGAACAAGGACACACAGGCTACGCCTGCGGCTCAAAATCCAACGCCACCGAATTCAAACAATAACGGCGGCCAGTAGGCGCAGGGCCATCATTAAATACATGGCCTAAGTGCGCATCGCATTTGCCACAGCGAATTTCGGTGCGCACCATGCCATGGCTGTTATCTTCCAAGTAGCGCACCGCGCCTTGCTCAACTTCTTCAAAAAAGGAAGGCCAACCACAACCAGCGTCAAACTTGGTTTCTGAATGAAACAGCGCCTGGCCACACACCACACAGTGGTATATCCCTGGTCTATCCTCGTAAAGATATTCACCCGAGAAGGGCCTTTCCGTTGCACCTTGTTGGGTGACCGCTTCAGCAGCAGAACTGAGAGGGCCTTTCCAACCTTTTTTGTTCATAAAACGCTCCGTTTATGTAATTTATTTTCAATAGCTCTGGTGTTATGGTGATTTAACCTTGATAAGCACCAAATGTTCTGTAAATTTACTACCAATTTTTCAGCAATAGCAGATAAGGACACTATCATGCGGGTTGCCATTAATGGATATGGACGCATTGGTCGAAACATTCTCCGCGCCTTGTTCGAAACCGACAAAGCCTACGACATCGACATCGTTGCCATCAACGACCTGGGGGATGCAGCGGTAAACGCCCACCTGACCCAGTACGACACCATTCACGGTCGCTTTAACGCCAAAGTCAGTCATGACGACAAAGCGCTTTATATCAACGATAAAGCCATCGCTACTTACAGTGAACGAGATCCCGCCAAATTGCCATGGGGCGAATTGGCCATCGATATTGTGTTTGAGTGTACCGGCCTGTTTACCACCGGTGAAACCGCTAAGGCTCACCTGGCTGCTGGTGCCAAAAAGGTATTGATCTCAGCGCCGGGTAAAAATGTAGACGCCACTGTCGTGTACGGGGTGAACCACGAGATATTGACCAAAGACATGACCATTGTCTCCAATGCCTCTTGCACCACCAACTGCCTGGCACCTATTGCCAAGCCGCTTAACGACACCCTGGGCATTGAGTCGGGGTTGATGACCACCATCCACTCTTACACTAACGATCAGCGCCTGACTGACGTTTACCACAAGGATCTGCACCGGGCCCGCGCCGCGGCGCTTAATATGATCCCCACCAAAACCGGCGCCGCCGCCGCTGTGGGTTTGGTGGTGCCAGCCCTTAAAGGCAAAGTGGACGGTATGGCGGTGCGCGTTCCGACTGCCAACGTCTCGTTGGTCGACCTCACCTTTACTGCTGGCCGTGATACCACGGTAGAAGAAGTGAATGCGATTTTGTCCGAGGCGGCTAGCCAAGGGGCACTTGCTGAGGTGTTAACCATTAATACCGCACCGCTGGTGTCCATGGACTTTAATCATGTGCCCTACTCGTCTAACTTCGACGCCACCCAAACCCGGGTGCAAGGGCGCTTGGTCAAAGTGATGAGCTGGTACGACAACGAGTGGGGATTCTCCAACCGGATGCTCGATACCGCCACCGCCATGATGGCTGCTAAGTAATGGCAAAAGGGGCATTAAGCCCCTTTTTCCTTAACGATCTCTGGCAGTACGCTGCTGTTGTCTTTCCAGCTTTGCATAAAGGCTTCTAAGTCGGCCGGTGACAGGGCTTTTGAGCATAAAAAGCCCTGATACTGCTCCCCTTGCAGACTGCGAATAAATTCTAGCTGGTCTTGCGTTTCCACCCCTTCTGCCACCACATCCAACTGCAGGCTGTGGGCTAAGGCAATAACCGCTTTTACAATGGCGGCATCTTGGGCGTCCTTGGTGACACCGGCGGTAAAAGAGCGGTCGATTTTCAGCCTGTCGATAGGAAAGCGTTTGAGCTTGGCCAGATTTGAATAACCGGTACCGAAGTCATCAATGGAGATCTTAATACCGAGATCGCGAAGCGCAGTCAAAATGGTATTGGCGCGGTCGGGGTTTTGCATCACCGCACTTTCGGTTAGCTCCAGCTCCAAATAGCGCGGGTCCAGGCCCGTTTCGTTTAAAATTGCCACCACCCGCTCAATAAAGTCGTGCTGGTTGAGCTGCACTGGCGACAGGTTAACGGCAACCGGCACTTTGGTAAATTGGCCATGTTGATGCCAAGCCAAGGTCTGCTTGCAGGCGGTGCGCAGCACCCACTCCCCCAAGGGCAAAATAAGGCCGGTATCTTCAGCCAGCGGGATCACCTTATCCGGTGGCACTATGCCAAGCTCGTCGTCATGCCAGCGCAGCAGCGCTTCAAGGCCGGTTAGGCTGTTATCGGCTGCCGAAATTTTCGGCTGGTAAGCCAAGGTCAGGGTTTCGTTATCCAGCGCCAAGCGCAGCCTTTTCTCAATATGGTTACGCTGCTCGGCCTTTGACACCATACCCGCTTCAAAGAACTGAAAGTTGTTTCTACCGCTCGCCTTGGCGTTATACATCGCCGCATCGGCATGCACCATCAGCTCATGGCCATCTTGGCCATTTTGTGGGTAACAGCTAATACCAACGCTTGATGAAATACGAATTTCCGAGCCTTCAATTTCAAAGGCGCTGGCCATGGCATCAACAATGCGCCGAGCAATACCGGCACTTTGCTCAATATCGGTCGCCGGCGGCGTTAACACTAAAAATTCATCACCGCCAACCCTTGCCACAATGTCATCTTCCCGCAGCGCCGCCGTTAAGCGCTTGGCGGCCTGCTTAATCAATTGGTCGCCGATATGGTGGCCCAGGGAATCGTTAACGTTTTTAAAGCGGTCAAGGTCGACAAAAAGTACCGAAAAGGGTTGCTGCTGGCGTTTGGCAATGGTGAGAAACTGGCTGAGCTTTTCTTCAAACAATAAACGGTTGGGTAAACGGGTCATGGTGTCGTGCAGCACCATAGACTTAAGCTCGTCGTTGGCTTCCTGTAAGGAACTGGCCAGCTTGGCGTTGCGAGAAGCAAGGTGCGCATCGAAAATCGACAGCACCAGTCCGCTCAGCATAATGCAGCCTGCTACCAAGGCGATAGACACCGACATCTGTGTGGGCGACATACTGCTGGCGCCTGCTCCTACGGCATCGGGCGCCATTTCGGCAGCGGCCATGCCGGTGTAATGCATGCCGCAAATACCCACCCCCATAACCAGCGCTGCCACAAGGCGGTGCCAAATTGGGGTACGGCGATTTTTATCGTTTAAGCGAAAGGCTAAAAACAGCGCCGCGGTAGAGGCAGCCACGGCAATAAGCACCGATAGCGAGAAGATAGTGGGGTCGTAATGAATGGGCGGCGTCATCTCCATCGCTTCCATGCCCAAATAGTGCATGACACAAATTCCCAGCCCCATGGCCAGGCCGCCACTTGCCATGTGCAGCCGCGTTAAATGCGCAACATTGACGATTTTCAGTGCCAGGGCTGACGCAAACACAGCCGCCGCCATTGAGATAGCGGTCATCGTAAAGTCGTAACCCATACGAACAGGCATGACATAGGCCAACATGCCAATAAAGTGCATAGCCCAAATACCGGTTCCCATGGCAAAGGCACCGCCCCAAAGCCACAAACGCTTGGCGATACCCGTGCTTGCTCGCACACGGCCAGCAAGATCTAAAGCACTGTACGATGCCATCACGGCAACCACAAAAGACAGGGCCACCAAAGCCCAGTCGTAAGACCCCTGCATGTTCGTCATTTATCCACTTATTATTTTGAGGCGACATTCTACAATGTCGAAGTCTGAGCACAACTCGCGCGGCGCTATCACCGCACTATTGAGAGAAAAGCGAAAAAGAAGACTTGAGTCGGCGCCGCAACTATGACAATTGTGCGCGCTGACATAGGCGAATACCGGTAGTTTGAATATGCGCATCCTTGCCATCCTTGGTTTGCTTTCCCTTTCATTACATGCCCAAACCGTTAGCCTAACGCCACTTGGGCAAGTGACCATTCCCCACATGGCGATGTTTGAGCACGCCCCCATCGGCGGGTTATCGGGACTAACTTATCAGGCCAGCAGCAACAGCTTTTTAGCCATCAGTGACGACCGCTCCTTTAAAGCACCGGCCCGGTTTTATCAGTTTACGGTAAAACTCGACCACGGCAGGCTGGTAATGGTAGCACCAGAGTCTCAGCAAACCTTGACTAAAGACGGCAAAAAATACCTGCCGGATCACATTGATGCCGAAGGCATCGCCCTTAATCACCAGCAGTTATTTATTTCATCAGAAGGTGACGTTGCCAAAGGCCGGCCGCCTTTTATTGGCCAATATAATCTCAAGGGCCAATGGCAGCATAATTTGCCACTGCCGGCGCAGTTTATGCCCAAAGGTCATTTTGGTGTACGTAATAACCTAGCCTTTGAAAGCCTAACCATAACCCCTGATGGCCATACCCTCTACACCGCCACCGAATCAGCCTTGATGCAAGACGGCCCCGAAGCCTCATCCCTTGCTGGTAGCCCCTGCCGTATTCTCACTTACAACCTTAAAAATCAGCAGCCACAAGCCCAGTACCTTTACCCCTTGGCTAAAGCCCCCAACGGCATTTATGCCATGAAGGGCCTATCAGACATGGAGGCATTAGATAACCAGGGCCATCTATTGGCTATTGAACGTGGCTTTAGTGTGCCGGGAGGCGCAGATATTGCCCTTTATCTTGTCGATATCCAAGGCGCTACCGACATTCGGCACCTGCAAAGTATTGAAGATGCCCGCACAGCTATAGTGCCGGTGAAAAAAACACTCATAGCCCGCTTTAAGGATTTAGGGATCCCGGAAGATAACGCTGAGGGTCTGGCCCTTGGGCCTAGGCTTGCCGACGGTTCGCGGTTACTGCTGGTGGTCTCTGACGACAATTTCTCCAGCCGCCAGCACACCTATTTTTGGGCCTTTGCGCTGCACCTTCACTAACAGCGCGCGGCCACCAATAGCTAACGGGCCCTTGGGATACCACCTCTATTTGTTATAATATAACAACCTCACGTATCTCGTTGGGGCCATCTTTGGCTATGCGCAACCAAAACACCTTTCGCTCGGCAGTAATAGCAAGGCCCGCTTACCAGCGGCTGCTTTGGGTTGCTGCACTACTGGCCCTATTGTGGCTCGCCATTTTTTGGGCGGTATCACTGCCATGAGCCTAGCCGCCATTACCCTTGATAAGCTCAGCATTTATTACCAGCAGCAGCCCGCCTTATTGAATATTTCAGGCACCTTTGCCGCTGGCAGCTTAACCGCCATTGCAGGCCCTAACGGCGCCGGTAAATCGACACTGCTCAAAGCCTTAATGGGCGAGTTGTCCCCCAGCCAAGGCCACGTCAGCCGGGGCCACCTTAAACGCCGTGACTTGGGGTATTTGCCACAGGCCGCCGACATTAACCGCCAATTTCCGCTGACCGTTGCCGACAGTTTGCTGTTAGGGCTTTGGCATCAAACCGGCGTTTTTGGTGGCGTGTCAGCCCAAATGGCTCAAAACGCCGAGCTGGCGCTAAAAACGGTCGGTCTGGACGGTATGGCCAAGCGCACTGTCGGCAGCCTTTCGGCCGGACAATTTCAGCGGGTCTTGTTCGCCAGACTGCTGCTACAAGATGCCAAGGTCATTGTGTTAGACGAGCCCTTTACCGCCATTGATGAGCGCACCACTCAAGATCTGTTGGCACTGGTTCACCAATGGCATCAACAAGGCCGCACCATCATTGCCGTACTCCATGACCTTGAGCAGATACGCGAACACTTTCCCCAAACCCTGCTAATGGCAAGGGAGCTAATTGCCTGGGGCCCAACCCCAGCCGTGCTGAACTATCGCAATTTGCATCGGGCCCGCGCCTTAGCCAGTAATCTAGAAGGCGCCGCGTAGATGAGTTTTTATAGCTACGTGGTTGAGCCCTTTGCCGACTTTGGCTTTATGCGCCGTGCGCTTGTTGCCGCCATTGCCTTGGGGTTAGGCTCCGGGCCGATGGGGGTTCTGTTAATGCAGCGGCGCATGAGCCTGGTGGGCGACTCGATGAGCCATGCGGTGCTGCCTGGCGCGGCTATCGGCTTTTTAATCGCTGGCAAACTGTCGTTGCTGGCCATGGGGTTAGGTGGCTTGGTTGCCGGGCTGGCGGTGGCGCTATTATCGGGTTTAGTTACCCGCACCACCTCACTTAAGGAAGATGCCAGCTTCGCCACCTTTTACCTGACCTCTCTTGCTCTTGGGGTACTTATCGTCTCGCTGCGCGGGTCGAATATCGATCTGCTGCACATTCTTTTTGGCACCATTTTGGCTATTGATGCCCATGCCCTGTATTTGGTTGGCGCCATTGCCAGCTTTACCTTGGTGGTGCTGGCACTGATCTACCGGCCACTGGTAGCAGAATGCTTTGATCCCGGTTTTTTACGTGCGGTTGGCGGCAAGGGGCCCTTTTACCACTTTCTGTTTCTGTTGCTGCTGGTGCTCAATTTAGTGGCCGGCTTTCAAACCCTTGGCACCTTAATGGCGGTAGGCCTGATGATGCTGCCCGCCGCCATTGCCCAATTATGGGCGCGCACGTTACCGGCTATTTTCGCCATCGCTACCGTTTCGGCGGCAGTCAGCGGTTTCGTTGGCCTGTTGCTGTCCTACCACCTGGGTTTTGCCTCCGGGCCCACCATCATTTTAACGGCCAGTGTGATTTACAGCCTGTCACTGCTGCTAAGTCCGTCCAGTGGTGTAAAGCGCCTCCTCAAACGCCGAGCTTTTTAATAAAGGTTTTGTTATGAAAAAACATCTATTTGCCCTCGCCTGCTTATTGCCACTGTTCGCCACCGCCACGGTGCAGGCCAAGGTTATGCAGGTGGTTGCCAGCTTTACGGTATTGGCCGACGTGGTAAAAGAAGTGGGCGGCCAGCACGTTGCGGTTAAAAGCCTGGTGCCCGCCAATGGCGACCCCCACGACTACGAACCCACCCCTGAAGATGCCAAAGCCATAAAAAATGCCGCCATTACCTTTATTAGTGGTGAAGGTCTTGAAACCTGGTTTTCGCGGCTGGCCAAGGCTTCCGGCGCCGAAAAACCGCCGGTGGTGGTATCCAAAGGCATTAACACCCACCAGTTCGTTGAAGCCGGTAAAACGGTAACCGACCCTCACGTTTGGAACAGTGCCGCCAATGTATTGATTTGGGTAGATAACATTGAAGCGGTCCTACTCAAGGCCGACCCAGCTGACAGCAAAGACATTACCGCCAGCGCCAACCGCTACCGGCAAAAGCTGCAGGCCCTGAATAAACAAATTAAGAGACAAATCGAGGCCCTGCCGGCATTAAAGCGCAAGGTACTGACCAGTCACGATGCGTTTGGTTATTACGGCCAAGAATACGGCGTGCAATTTTTGTCGCCACTGGGTATTTCAACCGAAACCGAGGCCTCAGCCGCTGATGTGGCGGCGCTGATACAGCAAATAAAGCGCCAAGGCGTGAAGGTTTATTTCATTGAAAACTCGAACAACAGCCGCCTGGTAAAACAGATTGCCAATGCCACCGGCGCCCGCCCTGGCGGCGAGCTCTACCCCGAGTCATTATCCGGCGCAAATGGCCCAGCCCCCACCTATTTGCAAATGATGCGCTATAACACCCAGCAAATTGTTGCGGCCATCCGTAAAAGCTAAGGCCCTAAACATCAAAACCCAGCTTAAAGCTGGGTTTTGATTATGCGGCGCGGCAATGTTTGCTTTACATCGCTACCAGGCCCGCGCAGCTGGTAGACAAAAACAAAAAGCCGACTAAAAAGTCGGCTTTTTCAAGGTGGTTGCGGGAGCCGGATTTGAACCAACGACCTTCGGGTTATGAGCCCGACGAGCTACCAGACTGCTCCATCCCGCGTCAATATTATAGCTTGGCTCTGGTGTCGTGCCTTGCGTTGTCTTCTTGCTGTTAGCCCTTTAAAAAAGCACTAACTTTCAACTGGTTGCGGGAGCTGGATTTGAACCAACGACCTTCGGGTTATGAGCCCGACGAGCTACCAGACTGCTCCATCCCGCGTCTGTGGAGGCACACTATACGGCTTTTTTTAGCCGTTGCAAGCACCTTTGGCGCGACTGCCTATAAAGCAGGCAAAGCGTATTATTCCTGCGCAGTTAATGTCTGGTGGCGCCGATGCGGATGGTAAACAAAACGGATAAATACCAGCGCCAATACGGCGCAAATTAGCATGGCTGCTGTCATCACCACAGCGTCATGGCCGGTAATGGCTGCCACCGTCCAACCGGCAATAGCACCCACACCAAAACGGGTACAGCCAGCCAGCGACGAGGCAGTGCCCGCCATCTTCGGCACCTGCTCCAGCACTAGGGCCATGACGTTGGAGCCAACCATCGACAAACAGCCGACATAGGTCATCACACTGGCCACCAGCACGGCAAAGGGCCAGTGCAATAACACCGTCAGTACCGCACAACAGGCGGCAACCCCTTGCACCGCCAGCGCCAGCATCAATAAGCGCTCGGCGCCCCAGCGGGTCACCAAACGGCCATTAATAAAGGTCAGTAGCATCAGCGACAACACATTCAGGCCAAAGTAATAGCCAAAATGCGTGTCTTTGACGCCGTAGACTTGGATATAAACAAAGGAGCCGGCGGTTAAAAACGCCATCAGGCCGCTAAAGGACAACCCAGAGCAGCACACCAAGCCAACGATGGCAGGATCTTTCAACAAACGCCGATAGTTATGAAAAACCTTGCCCACCTGTAGCGGGCTTTTTTCGGTCAGGGTTTCGGGGATTTTGATTTTCACCAACAGGCAGGCCAACAGCCCAACCGCGCCCAGTACCCAGAAAATCAAATGCCAATTGCCAAGACTTAGCAGCCAGCCCCCCAGCATTGGCGCCAATAGCGGCGCCAAGGTCACCACCAGGGTAATGGTGGAAAACAGTTTGGCCAGTTGGTTGCGGTCCTCCACCAAGTCGCGCAGCAGGGCATAAATCACCACCGCCGCCGCTGCACCGGCGCAGCCCTGGGCTACCCGCAGCAATTGCAGCATCTTAATGTCAGAGGTCAGGGCGCAAAGCGGCCCAAGTAACGCAAAAACCAGGGTGCCCCACAGCAACACCGGTTTACGACCAACGCTGTCGGCCAGGGGGCCAAGAAAAAGCTGGCCAATGGCAAAGCCCGCCACATAGGCCGACACCGTGCCCTGCACTGCCCCAGGCGCGACGCCAAGATCCCGGGCAATACGCGGTAAACTCGGCAAGTACATATCGATAGCAAAGGGTGTCAGCATGGCCACCAGGCCAAGGGTGACAATCAAGCTGAAGGGGACGCGAGACACAGCTTCTCCGGGAGATGCAAAAAGGCGGGCTATTCTGCCATAGCCCTTGGGCATTTAACGTAACGGCGAAGGCCCGTTGTCGCAGCACAATTGGCCGCCGTCGCAATGGTCATACTGCTTAGTTAAGCAGCCAGCGGACGAACAGGAAAATAACCAATTACACTGAACAACAAAATAGCGGTTAGCGGCTAACCATCATGTTGTTGCGGCGAAGTTCGGTGCGCATCATGTGATGCACCGTGGGCCAGTTAGCGGCATCTTGCGCCCAATAGTTGCCGTCGGTTTCGCCTTGCCGCAGTGCCAGGGCATTGAGCACCAGGCTGGCAAACTGGCTTTCCTTCCAAAAAGGGGTGTGAAAATACAGCACTGGAAGCTGGGCATTCTGGTCAAGGGTTTCCACCAACGTGCGGGCATCTATTAGGCTTCCCTGTGCCCCTATCACCGCCAAACTGGCGCCATTAAGGCAGGCTTTCAGCGTTGCCTGCTGGCATTTAACAACCTCAACCTCGGGCAGATTAACGGCAAACCAATGGGCAACCTTGTCTTGCTGATGGCCTAAATACGCCAGCGCTACTGCATAGCGGCGGTGCTCGGCCAAGGCCGTGCGGCCGGCCAATAGCCATGCGGTTAAGCGTTTTAAGTTAACCGAAAAGGCAGCAAATTCAGCGCTGGTCGGCACAGTGCCAAAGGCCAAGTAACGCCGGCCATCGGCGCTAACACCCGCCGACACCAGGGGCTTGCCGGTTTTTGCCCCCACCAGCAGCGGAAAGCTGCCGTTGCCCGCGGGCACAATGAACTGACTATAGCGGCCAGGCGTATAACGCAGTGGCGCTTTGAGTAAGGTCAGCAGCAGCGCTTGTTGTTTGGCGGTCAGGTGCTGGCCCAGGGTATGGGCATCAACGGTTTCCGGTGATTCCAGCGGCGGCGGTGGCGTAGCAACGGTTTGCTTGGGCGCATCGGGTTGCGAGCGCACCTTGGCGCTGGGATCACAACCGGATACAAACAGCGCCCCTAACGCCAATAGACTGGCTAGCAAGGTTTTTTTCATTGTTTCTTTAGCTGTATTGGGGGCTAACAACAACGTATCCGAGCGGTGACAACACCAGAAGGTCATTTAAGTTTGGTTCATAAAACAATTTGCCCTGCCCTTAAACAGTGGCAAGCCAATGATTTTGAACCAAACTCCTTAGGCGGCTTATTGCTAAAGCCATTACTGAAATAAACCAAAACCAACTGAGTGCCCCTTATGACAAGGGCATTTTTTTGGAGTAGCGTAGAAAAGCCAGTGCAATAGAGAGTAACCAATGAGCACCGAAGAACCGATCTTAAAAGTCCGCGAACTCACCAAAGCCGATTTTCCCCAACTCAAACAACTGATGGATGTGGTCTATAACGACATCGGTGGCTCTTGGCCCAAGCACACCATCGACACCCTGATTGGCCAGTTTCCCGACGGGCAAATTTGTATTGAGGACCAAGGGCAGCTGATCGCCGTGGCGTTAACGGTGAAGGTGGACTACAAGCGGTTTTCCAACCCTCATACCTACGATGACCTTATTACCAACCGCATGACCATCGCCCACGACGGCGAAGGTGATGCCCTTTATGGCCTGGACGTGTTCATCGACCCAGCCTACCGCGGTTACCGTTTGGGGCGCCGTCTTTATGAAGCCCGTAAAGAGCTTTGTAGAAACCTCAACCTACGGGCGATTTTGGCCGGTGGCCGTATCGTTAATTACTACCACCACGCCGACGAACTCACGCCGTCGCAGTACATCGAGCAGGTAGACAGAAAGGCCATTTACGACCCCATTTTAAGTTTTCAGCTGGCCAACGACTTTCAGGTAAAACGGTTACTGCGCCAATACCTGCCGGAAGATAAAAAATCCCAGGGCTACGCCACCTTGCTGGAATGGTCCAACATTTTGTTTGACCCGGAAGAAAGCAACTTCAGCCAAAAACGCCAGGTGCGCATTGGTGCGGTGCAGTGGCAAATGCGCGCATTTCACAGCGCCGAAGAAGTGCTCAAGCAGGTGGAGTACTTTGTGGATGCGGTGTCTGATTACAAATCCGATTTCGTGGTATTCCCGGAATTTTTCAACGCCCCCTTGATGGGCCTTGCCAACACCTCGCATCAGCAAGAGGCCATTCGCTACCTGGCCAGTTTTACCGAGCATTTTCGCCAGCAACTGTCACAAATGGCGGTGAGCTACAACATCAACATCATTACCGGCTCCATGCCACTGATGGACGGGGATGAGCTGTTTAATGTGGCTTACCTTTGCCGCCGTGACGGCTCCACCGAAGTGCAGTACAAGCTGCATATCACCCCTCACGAGCGCCGCGACTGGGTTATAGAAGGTGGCCACAAGGTGCGTACCTTTGATACCGACGCCGGTAAAGTCGGTATTTTGGTGTGCTACGACGTGGAGTTTCCGGAGCTTGGCCGCATTCTGGCCGACCAAGGCATGGATATTCTGTTTGTGCCGTTCTGGACCGACACCAAAAACGCTTACCTGCGCGTGCGCCACTGCGCCCAGGCCCGCGCCATTGAAAACGAATGTTACGTGGCCATTTGCGGCTCGGTAGGTAACTTGCCGCAGGTGGAAAGCTTGGATGTGCAGTACGCACAGTCGGCGGTATTTAGCCCGTCTGACTTTGCCTTCCCCCACGATGCCGTGCTGGCCGAAGCCACCCCTAATACCGAGATGATCCTGTTTTCAGACCTCGATTTAGACAAGCTGAAGGTGGTACGTAATGAAGGTTCGGTGCACAACTTAAAAGACCGCCGCCGCGATCTGTTCACCCTGACCGTACATAAATAAAGGACGCAGTATGTCTTCCCCCTACCCCGGCCCGGTATTGGCCGATTTTGGCCCGGTGTTTGACCTTCGCGACGGCGAACCGCTGCCGCCCGGCCTGCAGCTTAAAGCGGTGTTTGATATTCAAGCAGCGCCGAAACTGGACGCGGTGGCGCGCTTTATCAATATGCATGCCCGGGCCGAGGTGGCGGTAAAAGTGGCCGTGGTATTAAGGGGCGATGCCATTCGCTACGCCTTAACCGACGACGCCCACCAAAGCCATTTTCAGCAAGCGAATGCCAGCGGCGACCTTATCGCCGCGCTGCTAAAAGCCAAGGTGCAAATCCATGTTTGCGACCAAGCGATGCAAGCCAAAGGCTTTCGCCGCCAGGAACTGCGCCCCGGCATTGCCATTGCCTTTTCGGCCATGACAGCCCTGACGCTACTGCAGCAGCAAGGCTACAGCTTAATTCCCTAAAAAAGGCCGCGCATGCGGCCTTTTTGTTAGCGGTAATAGTAGGGTTTGGCAATGTCATCAAGCAGGCCAAGGCGCGTGGGTTGCCACCCCAGCTGCTGGCAGGTCCAGCGGTTAGAAGAAGGTGCATCAAAGCTGGCAAAGTGCTCAAACCAGGTGAAATATTCCCTTGCAGCCTCAACGTCAAGGCCCTTGGCTTCAAGCCCTAACCCCTTGGCAATTTGCCCGGCGATGGCCTTCATGGCGACTTCGCTTTCAGCCACAGCGTGGTAGCGGGCACCGGCCTCGCCCTTTTCTAACGCCAGTACGAACAAATCGGCGGCGTCTAAACGGTGCACCCCACACCAGCGGTTGCCGCCATCGCCCACATAACCGGCAAAGCCCTTTTCCCGCGCCAGGCTAATTAAAATGGGCACAAAACCGTGGTCGCCTTCGCCGTGGGTAGAGGGCGCCAAGCGAATAACCATGGCTTTTACACCCATGTTCAAGGCCTCGTCTGCGGCTTGCTCTGATTTTCGCGGAAAGTTGTCACTGGCCCGGTCGCTTTCCAAAATGGTGCGGCCAAGGCCGCCCAGCACCCCTACCCCCGAGGTTACCAGCAGCGGTTTGTTGCTGCCTGCCATCGCCTCAGCCATTGCCACAATGGCCTGGCGGTCCATTTCGCAGTTTTCAACAAACTTTGAAAAGTCGTGGTTAAAGCCGGTGTGAATAACACCGTCGCACTGGCTGGCGCCCGCCATCAGGCAAGCACTGTCGCTAAGGTCGCCCAGCAGCACTTCGGCGCCGGCGGCAGCGAGTTTTTCGGCCGATTGCGCTGACCGCGCCAACCCCAATACCTGATGGCCTTTGGCCAACAAGGCAGCAACCACAGCACTGCCAACAAAACCGCTGGCACCCGTTACAAATACGCGCATATTCCTTCCCTCACTCAGCATAAAAGGCCGATAACGGCAGAAGCTTCACGCTACCGGTTGGCACTCGGACTTTCTATACCTTATAGTCCGCATTACTTTATCGAACGTCCGAGCCAATATGGATCCGCTATCTGAAGTGCTGAGTTTGCTCAAACCGCAAAGCTACTTGTCGGGCGCCTTTGACCTGGCTGGCCCTTGGCACATTGCCTTTCCTGACCAACTGGGGGCCATCAAATGCTGTGCGGTGGTCAAAGGCCAGTGCTGGCTGGCAGTGGAAGGCGAAAAGCCGATACAAATTAACGCCGGCGAAGCCTTTTTATTACCCAGTGGCCCACCATTTCGCATGGGCTCAGACTTAGCATTGCCAGCCACCGCTGCCAGCGACATTTTTAGCCAATACAAAACAGACTGGGTTACCACTGTCGCCGGTGGCGGTGAGTTTTTATCGGTCAGTTGCCGCTTTAACCTTGAAAAGCCCCATGCCGACCTGTTGCAGCCGCAGCTACCGGCCATTATTCATATCCCCAAAGAGGCTGACGGCGGCACCTTGCGCTGGGCGATGGAAAAAATGATCCAGGAGCTAACCACCCCCCAGCCCGGCGGCTACCTGATGCTGCATCACCAAGCGCACATGATTTTGCTGGAAGCCTTGCGCAGGCATTTAGACAATGTCAGCCAGCGCCGGGTGGGCTGGTTTTTTGCGCTGGCCGACAAGCAGCTTAGAACGGCCATTAATGCCATCCACCAAGCCCCAGCTAAACCCTGGACCTTAGCCGAGCTTGCCAGTGAAGCGGCCATGTCTCGCTCGACTTTCGCCCTAAAATTTAAAACCGCCGTTGGCGCCAGCCCCATGGAATACCTTACCCGCTGGCGGATGTTGCTGGCTGGTGACCGCTTGCGCCATAGCCGCGAGCCGGTGTCGAGCATTGCCCTAGCCCTTGGCTACGCCTCAGAAAGTGCCTTTAGCACCGCTTTCAAACGCACCATGGGCTGTTCGCCCCGGCAATTTACGGCCCGTTAGCGGGCCCTTTTCTTTGCCTTATTAGGGCCCTTTTCGTATAGTGACCGGGTTTTTTACCGGCCCCTTTTTGCCGGCTCACCTACAGAGCAAGTTCGATGTTCAAAGACAACCCGCTGTTGGCCCAGCTTAAGGCCGAGATCCGCGAAAATTTGAAAACCGTGGAAGGCAATATCAAGGCTTCCGACAAAGGTTTTGGCTTTCTGGATGTAGACGGTAAAGAGTCCTTTTTCATTCCGCCGCCCTACATGAAGAAAGTCATTCATGGCGACCGTGTCAAAGCCATTGTGCGCAGCGAGAAAGACAAGGAAGTGGCAGAACCTGAAGAACTGCTCGAACCTTCCCTGACCCGCTTTGTTGGCCGTATCCAGCAGCGTGACGACCGCCTTTATGTGGTGCCGGACCACCCGGTGATTAAAGACCGCATTCGCTGCCGTCCTAAAAAGGGTCTCAAGGCCGATTTTGCCCCGGGCGACTGGGTTGTAGCCGAACTTAAACGCCACCCTCTTAAAGGCGACATGGGCTTTAGCGCCGATATCGTCGAAAAAATTGCCGGCAGTGACGACGGCTTTGCGCCCTGGAATGTCACCCTGGCCCGCCATAACCTGCAAAAAACCGCCCCGACCTTTGATGGCGAGCTGACCCTGGCTGACGGCCTTGAGCGCCAGGATCTCACCCATATTCCCTTTGCCACCATCGATGCCGCCTCTACCCAGGATATGGACGATGCCATCTGGCTTGAAAAGGTCGAAGGTGGTTATCAGCTGTGGGTGGCCATTGCCGACCCTACCGCTTATGTCGAAGCAGGCTCTGACCTTGATAAAGCCGCCGAACTGCGCGCCTTTACCGTATACTTGCCGGGCAAAAACATCACCATGCTGCCAGAAGTGCTGTCTGACGACCTGTGCTCCCTTAAAGCCGGTGAAAAGCGCCCTGCCCTGGTTGCCCGTCTGTTTGTGGCCGACGACGGCACCTTGGGTGACGACACCGAATTTACCCCAGCCTGGATAGAGTCTCGCCACAAGCTGGTATACAACAACGTTTCCGACTGGCTCGAAGGCGTTGGCGAGTGGCAGCCCAATGACGACGACGAAGCCGCCACCATTAAGCTGCTGCGCGATTTCACCGAAGCACGCACCGCCTGGCGTCAAGCCCACGCCCTGGTATTTGGCGACCGCCCCGATTACCGCTTCGAACTGGACGAAAACGGCAACGTGGTCACAGTGCACCGTGAAGAACGCCGCATTGCTAACCGCATTGTTGAAGAAGCGATGATCGCCGCCAACGTGGCCTGTGGTGAATACCTGCGCCGCCACGGTGGTATTGGTGTTTACAACGTCCACAACGGCTTTGAAGATGAAAAGCTCGAAGACGCCAAAGCGCTGTTGGCCCAGCATGACGTGCCGGTAGATATCGACCAGGTACATACCCTGGAAGGTTACAGCGCCATGCGCCGCTGGCTGGACGGCAACAAAAAGCAATTTTTAGACGGCCGCCTGCGCCGCTTCCAAAGCTTTGCCGCCATCACCTTGGAAGCTGGCCCCCACTACGGCCTGGGCCTTACTGCCTACGCCACCTGGACCAGCCCTATTCGTAAATACGGCGATATGGTTAACCACCGCATCATCAAAGCCATTTTACAAGGTACGCCGGTTGCCAAACCGGAAGAAAAGCTGGCCGAGCACCTGTCTGAGCATCGCCGCCTTAACCGCCTGGCCGAACGCGACATGGGCGACTGGCTGTATGTGCGCTGGTTAAAACCCCATGCCGGTAACGACACCCAGTTCGACGCTGAGGTGATTGACGTAAACCGTGGTGGCATGAAGGTGCGTTTGGTTGATAACGGCGCCGTGGCCTTTATTCCCGCGTCGCAAATTCACGACGTAAAAGACGAACTCGACGTCAACTTTGAAGCCGGTACCGTACTGATCAAAGGCGAAGAGAACTACAAATTGGCTGACATCATCAAGGTGCAGCTGATTGAAGCCAACGAAGAAACCCGTTCACTGGTGGCAAAGCCCGCCAAGTAACACCGGGTCACAAAAAGGCCGGCCCTGTGCCGGCTTTTTTTATGGCAACAAATCGTCATCCCAGCCCCTTGGCTTGAAATACGCCCTCACTCCCCCCACCTCTTTACCAAGCACTGGCTGAAACTTAACTCAAGCCAAACCAGGTTACGCTGACACAGCTTGTTGCATTTAAAGACTGAACCCTAAGCGCGCTCACACGTCATAATGACGACACTTCACATTGTCGAGGAAAGCAGTATGGACAATGACGCTAATCGCTTGATAGATAACCTATTCAGTCGCATCAAGGAAGCCGAACAAAAAAGCGGCTCTCGCGACGCGGACGCAGAATCCCGTATTAATAAACATCTTGTCGAACAACCTTCTGCGCCCTACTACATGGCCCAAACCATCATCATGCAAGAGGCAGCCTTAAAACGGCTGCAAGCCGAAGTTGAACAACTGAAACAACAAGCCGAGCAGCAACAACCCAGCTCCGGCGGCTTTTTAGCTGGCCTCTTTGGTGGCGGTAGTGCCAAGGCGCAGCCCACCCATAGCCAAAGTGGCTGGGGCCAAGCCTCACAAGGGCCGCAGCCCGGCAATAACGCCTACAGCCAGCCGCAACCACAGGCAATGGCCGCTAGCGGCTGGGGCCGCGGTAACAGCTTTTTAGGCGGCGCGCTGCAAACCGCCGCCGGCGTGGCCGGTGGTGTGGTTATTGGCGACATGCTGATGAACATGTTCAGCCATCACCAACCCACCGAAATCGTCAATATCATTGACGATCGCCCCATGGATAACGGCTTTAACGGCGACATGGGCCAAAACGATTTTGCCAATAACGATATGGGCAACGACAACTTCGCCGACTCCAGCTTTGATAACAGCATGGACGACGACAACCTGCGCTACCAAGACGCCGGTTTCGACCAAAATCAAGGCTTCGATGGCTTTGATAACGGTGGGGGCTTTGACGATTTTGGAGGCGGCTTCGACGACGATAGTTTTTTCTAACCTTTGCTTTGCTTTTCCCAACCTTTCAGGCAGCCCTTTGGCTGCCTTTTTTTATGGCCATTTTGTGGTGCGGAGCCAATTAATGGTGGTTTACCTCAAGGTTTCAACAGGTTATGTTGTTCATGTTACTGACAGTTTTTTGCCCATTCGTTAATGTTAGGCGCATCAAGCCATTAAACATTCGCCGCTTGGCTGCAAGCCACAGGCGGTTTGGCACGAAAAGATAACAACGACGCTATCAGCATTACGCGACAAATCTTTCGGGAAAAGATTTGAACGTCGGAGTGTAACGACGAGGGTAAGGATAGCCCGAGTAACACAGCACGTCCCTGGTGGTAGGAACCACCAGGGACGAACAACTCAAGACGAGAAAGGGACTTTGGATAACCTGATTCCACGGGCGGTAGCGTGGGTGTTGGTTCATAGAATAATGCGTATAGGCCTCTGATTTTATTGCGTTCATTTTTCCTTGAGGGTTATTCTATATGCCGGTTCGCGCACCGGCGGGCGCCCTACTTTTGTTTACTCGGACCATCCATGGTCCTCGCCCTAGCGGGCTATCGTCGCAAGCGACGATATTCAAAATTACTCCCGGCAATTTTGTCGCCAAAAGTCAGCGGGGCTGCCCAACCAAAAACACTGCCCATGTTTACTCAGACCATCCATGGTCCTCGCCCTAACGGGTAATCGTCGCAAGCGCCGATATTCAAATTTGCTCCTGGCAAATTTGTCGCGTTGTCTTTGCTTCTGGTCGTTCTCGGTTCTCCGGTTCATACGCGTGTCCAGACACGTATTCACCTGCACCTAGGCGGCCCCTTCGCATCCATGTCTCAGCTGCCCCTTCACTCGCGTAAGCAAAGCGCTGCACTTAACGGGCAAAAGAGCGGGTGGCTTCGTTGAGATTTTGTGAATGTTTAAAAGGGACACCCTTTACGGTGCTGTTTATATATACAGGGCGTTGTTTCCTAAATCCAACAAGGAACCGCAGTCCCCTAAAGGGCTGGCTGCCCTTAGCTGACAGGCAAGCGTTCAGGCATGCCTAAGGTCAGCATTTTGTTCATCACTTTCACCCCTGCCAGGGCCTCGGCAACCTGTCCGTTGTAACTGCGCAGGCTGAGTTTCGCGCTGATGAGCTGCTTGTATCGCGACATCGCCGTTTCCGCTTTTGACCGTTGGTGATAACCGCTTTCCCTTTTCCACTCCGCCAGTTGCCCGGCCTTGAGAGCCATTACCGCTTCGTTTCTAGGATGCCCTTCCTCCCAGTAACCTGCCGTTTTACGGGGTGGAATACTGGCTTTGGCACCTTTCTTTTGTAGGAGTCGGTGGCAGGCTTTGCTGTCATAAGCCCCATCGGCACTGACCTGCTCGAGTCGGCGGCGTAACGGGCTAAGTAAGGTGGGGAAAACTTCGCTGTCACCGACGTTTTCCAGGCTCACTTCGGCACCAATCGCTTCATGGGTTTTGGCGTCCACCGCCAAGTGCAGCTTACGCCACACCCGACGTTGTTCCTTACCGTACTTGCGTTGTTTCCACTCGCCTTCGCCAAAGACTTTTAGGCCAGTGGCGTCGATAACCAAGTGGGCCACAGCCCCTTTGCTTGGCAGACGGTAGTGGACATTGACCGTCTTGGCGCGCTTGCTGATGCAGCTGTAACTGGGAGAGGTCAGCGGCAGTTTCATCAACTGAAACAAGGAATTGATAAAGCCTTCCAAGGCCCGCAAGGACAGTTTGAACAGCGCTTTGAGCATCAAGGCGGTTTCGATGGCGGTGTCACTGTACTCAAAGCCCCGACCCCGCTTGCCGTGGTGCTGGGAGCAATACCAGTTGGTGATGGCGGTCTTATCCATCCAAAAGTACAGTGAAGCCCGGTTGATCAAAGCGCGGTTGTACTCAGCCCAGTTACGGATTGGATGTTTGGCCTTGCCCATGAGTTGCTCCCCTGCGATACGTCGGGGATCGGATCACGGTCAAATAGAATGGTTCAGTGGATTTGGGAAACAACGCCGGTTTTGCAGGAAGATTAGTTAGCCACGGTCTACGCTCGCTAGCGAGTACCACACTCAACGAACAAGGCTTTGACCGTGACTTAATAGAGGCATCACTAGCCCACGTTGATGATAACCAAGTGCGTAGTGCCTATAACCGAACTGATTACCTAGAACGCCGCCGACCAATGATGAGCTGGTGGAGCGGACATATAGAAGAGGCAGCCAAAGGCAGCCTCTCTGTAACGGGGGCTAAACAGTTGAAAGTTATCTAAATTTAACCCAAAAAGATAAATAATAAAGGCTGCACCACTTATTTGTGTATGCAGCCTGTAACAGATTGCAAACTATTGCTATCTAGGTAACGGAGGCAAACCAAGCTCTTTGAGGAAGCTATTATGTTTGTCTAAAGCTTCATTAATATCTTTTTCAATATCAACGAGCTTCTTATGCTCTGCTTGTAAATCCACCTTAGCTTCAGCTTTAGCCGTACTTACATATCTTGAAATATTCAAGTTGAAGTCATTCTTCTCGATCTCTTCCATTGAAACTCGGCGAGAATAGCGTTCCTCTTGATCTCTAAATCTATAGGTATCGACTATCTTTTGAATGTCTTCTGGGCGAAGCTTATTCTGGCGTTTACCCTTTTCGAAGTTCTCTTCATCACTAGCATTGATAAACAAAACATCGTCGTACTTCTTACATTTTTTTAGCACGAGAATACAAACAGGGATACCCGTTGAGAAAAACAGATTAGAAGGTAAACCGATAACAGTATCAACGTGCCCATCTTTTAATAGCTTGCTGCGTATGCGTTGTTCCACTCCACCTCTAAACAAGACACCATGTGGCAGGATAATAGCCATCGTGCCTTCATCACTTAAAAAGTGGAAACCATGTAAAAGAAAAGCAAAATCAGCAGCAGATTTAGGAGCTATACCGTGATTTTTGAAACGAAAATCTTCTTTAAACTCAGCTCTATCTGACTCCCATCGATAACTAAATGGAGGGTTAGCAACAACAGCATCGAACTTAAGCTTTTTCGCTGGGTTCTTTTCATTCAGTAGATCCCAATCATTTAATAGTGTATCCCCATGGAAAATATCAAATTCAGTATCTTTTACTCCATGAAGCAACATGTTCATGCGAGCTAAGTTATAGGTGGTGATATTTTTTTCTTGTCCGTAAATCTTACCAATGCTACCACCAGCAGAAGTGATATGTTTACGCACATTCAATAGCAAAGAACCAGAACCACAAGTAAAGTCCAAAACTCTGTTAAAATTCTTCTTTTTACCCGTCTTGGGTTCTTGGCTGTCTAATGTGACAATTTCCGAAAGAATGGTTGATATTGGTTGCGGTGTATAAAACTCCCCTGCTTTCTTACCACCGTTGGCAGCAAACTCACCAATGAGGTATTCGTAAGCATCGCCTAAAATATCAGTATCAGTCGAGAACTGAGCAATACCTTCAGAAACCTTTTGGATAATAGTACATAGCTTTGCATTACGATCTGATGGCTTTTTTCCTAACTTCTCTGAATTCAAATTGATCTCGGAGAACAAGCCTTGAAAGCTGCTATTGAAGCTTTCATTTTCAATGTAGTTAAACCCTTCCTCTAGCGTTTTGAGTAATTCATCATCTTGAAGCCTAGCCATTTCAGCGATACTTGACCAAAGATGCTCAGGCTTAATAATGTAATGCAATTTACGGCGCATTTGCGTTTCAAAAAACGAGACGTCATCAGGGTTTTCGTCATACCACACTTCCAAAGGGTTAGACATTTTTAAATCCCTAAGAACATCTTTAGGTAAATCAAGGTAGTCTTTTCCTAACTCTTTCTTAGCTGCCGCTTCAAAGTTATCAGATAAGTAACGTAAAAATAGGAAAGAAAGCATATAGTCACGAAAATCATCAGCATTCATCGCACCACGCAAAGTGTCCGCGATATCCCACAGAGTTTTACCTAACTTGTTTAATTGTTCTTGAGTCATAACTTTCCCGCTTAAAATTTGAAATGATACATTTCAATCAACTTATTGAATATCATTTTGAAATCAGACTGTTCAGTCTCATTCATCATTTCAGTCTGATAATAATATGGTGTTTTGTGTGAGTGTGTATTAACAAGCTCCATTAATGATTCAACACCTTCAAATCCTAACTTTCCGAGAACTCGCCCCGAACTACCACTTCCCTGAAATGACGAAATATTCTCCAAAAGCTGCCTAAGTAACGCAAAATGATAGGTATAAAGTTGCTCATTTATAGCTTCATTAAGAACTTGGAGTAAGTGTAAATGATAAAGAAAAACATTTCTTTTTGTTTCCTCCAACACTATATCACCACCTGAACGCTTTAATACTCGACATGTCGTCAAGTTTCTGTAACGCCCACTCTTTTCACCATTAAACAAACGATTAGCTAAAATAGAAAAAAAGCCTATATGGTGAGTGGTTATTATTATTTTTTTCTTTTCATAGTGAGATTCTATTTGATCAAAAATAGTATCTGCCGTAATAAATATGTTATTCTCATCTAAACTAGATACAGGATCATCAATAAAAAGATGAGCATCCTGTTCATCAGCCCAGCCATCAACATCAAGCAACGCCAGATAAAAACACCATATAAAAATACTTTCTTCTCCTCTAGAAATTTTTATAGGGTTATTCTTATCTTCATCATCTAAAGTATAGAAACTTATAGACTCAATGCCTTTTTCAATATCTTCGAACAAATTAAATTCAAACTTAAATCGAGCATTATATAACGCCAACTTACTCTCAATAACTTGAGGGTCATCAGAAATAAAACTATGAAACTGATTAAGGTTGCTTGGTAATAATGAGAGTTTAACATTAAGCCCATCATTATCTTCATCATTATCCCAGTGAAATAAATCTTCACTATAGGCATTATAATAAACTCCAGCGTGTTGACCCTCATTTTTTTCTTTGGTTACATTTTTATAAGCCACTGACAACTGAGTTTTACCAGTCCCATTAAAAGCATAAATAAGAACGATCGCTTCCTTCATTTCGCTTATTTTATTTACAACTTCCGTTAAGTTCATTCACTAACTCTCTCTAAATAAGGAAATATACGTTGCACCAAGCCTTTTTTATGAGCTTTAAGAGCTTCTATCTTTTTATTTAGTGCGCTTATCAACTCATCAATAGAAGACAATATATCTGCTATTCTTTTTTGTTCTTTTTCTTCAGGAACCATCAATACGACCTTGGAAAAAGTAGCTTTATTGATAATAGGCACAGCTTGCTTTCCTGCTAGCTCAGATATAGTTAGCGAATGGAAGCTTAACAAATAATATAAAAAATCATCATCATATCCTGGAAAAGCAGTTATGGCATTTATTTGTTGGTTTGTAGCACAGCCGTATTTAATTTGAGCGGTCTTTCCTATTGTTGAACCAATACAAACAAAAAGAACACTACCACTTTGCACTACTCTTGATTTACGAATCCCCTCTGTTGTAAGTGTTGATTTTGTTGTTTCAATAAATCTATTTTCAGAAATATCTGCGGGTGAAACAAATAAGTGCTCACCACCATAGTATTCTCTATGCGAAGTACTTGGAGTACTCCCTGTGACTACCATCCCCATTTTAGCTATCGATGCAGGTTTCCAATCGCCCTCAAAATCACTAAACCTCAATTCAGGCACCCTTTTTCCCTCTTCTGGAAAGAGTTTCTGCATCAAGCCTTTTTTGTGTAATTTTAATGAATCTGATTTTTTCGTATTTGTTGTAATCAAACCATCTATCGAGACAAGACAATCAGCTATTTTTTGCTGTTCTTTTTCTACTAGAGGGACATGTGTATCAACTCTATACAAATTATCTACAGATAGCCCCGGTTGAGCTTGTCCTGTCGCAAACCGATTTAAATTTAACCTACATAATTCGTAATAAAGCCATGAGTTATCAACTCCTTCCTTGGGTTCCACGACTACAGCATGCTCGGTCGCATGAAATTTTCCAGATACAAAATTAATGTTTCCGCACAGCGCACCTTGGCGACCTATAAGAGAATAGTTGCCATTATGTGTAAATGATTCAGTGAAACCACGTAAACCGTTACCACCATAACAAGGATAAAAACTATCGTCCTTTTCACTCTTGATATTGGCAGCTTTAACAAATTTTCCAGCTTGCAGATCACAGACTTCTTCCAATATCTTAGGCTTCCATCCATCTTGTTCTACAAATTCAGGGAACCTTAGTTCAGGTACTAAAGTTGGATACTCAATCTTACTCATAAGCTGCTAACCCGGATATTTCACGCCCTTGCGCTAGTTTATGTAGATAAGGAACCAAATCTTCCATTAATGCTAACTCTTTCTTCGTACGTTCTTTCCAGCCAAGATCTAGTGGCTCTAACAGATCCCCCAGCTTCTCACCATCGAAAATCATTCGTCCCATAATTCCATCAACAAACGCCTGTAAACTCTCTGTAGCTAAACCGTGCTTTATAGCCATGTCATTGAGTTCATTGGTAGCCTTTTTCATTTTAAATGCTTGGTAGCCTGCATGAATTTGTGACACATCTAATGCCTCACCAGAAGGTAAACTATGAATATAAGCAATCAGCTCATCGCGCTCAGACATCAAATTCGCTTGCGAGCAGATTAAATCGATGAGTTGCTGACGAGTCATGCTTTGCTTACTTGTTCCCTGAGTCGATTTAGCAATTAATCCCATGATGTAGTCATAATCGATTAAAGCGGATGCAAACAACACAAACTCAAACTCTAGCTGTTCGACTTCTTCAGGAAAATCTCCCGTACCTTTATTCGTGTCTAGCTTGCGTTTTAAGTCTTTGGCTGTTTCTAAATACGCTCCTTTAAAGCCACGTAAGGTATCAATTGGTAATGTCGCTGCAACCTGAGCTTTCTGTTCGTCATCCAGCTCTGTGTACTGCTCTAGCTGGTTCTTAAATTTTTGTACTTCTTTAAAGCGATTAATAAAAGAAGCTCTTTGCGCATCACCTTGAAGATTAGTCACCTCTGAAGGCTCACATGCTAAACCTTGCCTCTGCATAAAGGCTTCTAGTTTATCGACCGCTGCTTTATATTTTTCAACGACAACAGGTGCAGGATCTACCAGCCAAATCTGTTCAGCACCTTCTTCTTTTTTACCAGAAAAAAGTTTAATCGCTTCATTGACTTCTTTTTCTTGACCTCGGAAATCTAAAATATTTCCCCAAGGCTTACTATCATTCAATACACGGTTAGTACGTGAAAATGCTTGTATAAGACCATGGTGTTTTAGGTTCTTATCCACGTATAAAGTGTTCAGGTATTTGGAGTCAAAACCTGTTAATAACATGTCAACCACGATGACAATATCGATCTTGTTTTCATGTGGATAATCAGCATTGTCATATTGCTGATCTTTAATCCGCTGCTGAACGTCTTGGTAATAAAGGTCAAACTCATTAATAGTATGATTCGTTGAATACTGCTGGTTGTAGCTATTAATAATACCGATTAGTGCTTGCTTCTTTCGCTCAGGCTCAACTTCGTTATCGGCTTTTTCTTGTGGTAGATCTTCCTGTAATTGCTGGATATCTTTCACATTTCGAACGAGTGTATTTAAATCTGAATCTTCTTTGTCCTTATCACTAAGCTGAGCTGGTGGCGAAAACACGCAAGCAATATTTAACGGAACATAGTCTTCAGATTCTGATGCTTTAAGCTCTTGCTGGCTTTTAAACTCTTCAAAGTATTCAATCGCATGGTTAATAGAAGCTGTTGCTAGAATGGCATTGAATCGGCGGTGATTCGTCACAGCATCATGCTTCTCTAATATCTCTTGAACGACAGCACGTGGTGGAGGTGTAACTCTTGTCACCGTGGCTTCAGCTTCATCATTGCTAGCGTCTGCTAGCTGTTTACTCGCAGAATGTTTGCCAAAAAAGTCAATATGGAAGCTCAGAACGTTCTTGTCTTCAATTGCATGAGTAATCGTATAGTGGTGTAGCTCTTGCTCAAAGATACTCTCTGTGGTTTTAAAGGAACCCACATTGCCATCAATTTGAGTATACGTTGAGTTTTTCTCGAATATAGGAGTACCCGTAAAGCCAAACAATTGTGCCTTAGGGAAAAACTCTTTAATCGCTTTATGGTTTTCACCAAACTGAGAGCGGTGACATTCATCAAAGATAAAAACAATACGCTTATCTCGCAATGGCTCTAGCCGCTCTTTGAAAGTTTTCTTACCCTCTTTCAGTTTACTCTGATTGCGCTTGCTGTTTTCATCTAGTGCTAAGCCGAGTTTCTGGATCGTTGTAACGATGACTTTGTCAGCATAGTCTTCTGACAACATACGACGAACTAACGTTTCTGTATTGGTGTTCTCTTCCACACAGCCGTCTTGAAACTTATTAAATTCTTCTCGGGTTTGACGATCCAAGTCTTTTCTGTCGACCACGAACAAGCACTTTTCAATATCAGGATTATCTTTAAGTAACGTTGACGCTTTAAAAGAAGTTAGGGTTTTGCCTGATCCTGTTGTATGCCAGATATAGCCATTTCCTCGCCCTTCATGGATACAGTCAACAATAGCTTCCACCGCATAGACTTGATACGGACGCATAACCAGAAGCTTTTGTTCCGATTGAACCAGAACCATATAGCGACTGATCATCTGTCCAAGAGTACACTTCGCTAAGAAGGCATCGGCAAAGTTATGTAAGTGCGAGATTTTACGGTTATTCTCATTAGCTAGTTGATAAACAGGTAAAAAGCGCTCATCAGCATTGAAGCTAAAATGCTCACTACGGTTGTTAGCAAAATAATAAGTATGGTGTTCATTACTGACAATAAACATTTGAATGAAGCACATCAGCGTATTGGTGTAGCCATTGCCAATATCGTTTTTGTAATCAACGATTTGTTCCATAGCGCGACGAGTCACAATGTCGTAAGCCTTCAGCTCAATCTGTACCGTAGGCACACCATTGATCAACAAGATCACATCGTAACGGTGATTGCTTTCATCCGTGTTCATGCTCAATTGGTTGATTACTTCAAACTCATTTTTACACCAGTCTTTGATATTCACTAAGGTATAATGCAGCGGTGTACCATCCTCACGCTGAAAGTAGCCGCGTTCACGCAGCGTTTTAGCAGCTTCAAAGACATCAGCCGTAATGATGTCTTGATACAAGCGCTCAAACTCATTGTCAGTAAGGCTTACAAAGTTTAACGCCTCAAATTTTTCACGAAAGTTCTGCTTCAAGGCTCGATCTGTTCGGATATCTTTACGGTATGAATACTTCAGATCACCCAGCTTATCTATGAGCGCTTGTTCAATTTGTGCTTCTTTCGTTATCATTTTTAGCTACCAAATACATAAATGAATAAATACGTCATTACAACGACTTGTCTCGACGGTTTAGCATTGTACCTGATGTTCACCCGATAAAACGGACACGCAGTTGTTATTAAGCGGCTTGCTCGTACTGTATCGGTGATACGTAATCGAGGCTACTGTGTAGCCGCACCTTGTTGTAAAAATGCTGGATGTAATGGCCCACTTGTTGGCGCAGTGACGCCACCGTGCCGAAGTGATTGTCGTGTATCAGTTCGGCTTTCAGCGTCTTAAAGAACGATTCTACTTCGGCATTATCCGTGCATTGCCCTGGGCGGTTCATGCTGTGGCGAATGCCATATCGATTCAGCCATTGCTGCATGGCCTTGGCCCGGAATTCAACGCCTCTGTCGGTGTGCAGTATCAATCCAGGCCTCGGTTTTCGTTGCTTGATGGCTTTATAAAGCGCGACCGTGCTCAGTTCGGCTTTGAGTTTCTCATGCAGCGCCCAGCCGATGATTTTTCGTGACCACAGGTCCACGATAACCGCTAAAAACACATGGCGGCGATCAAAACGGATGTAGGTGACATCGCTTGACCACTGCTGATTAGGGCCGCTGGGTTTTGGCATGTCCAAACGATAATGGTACATAACGTGGGACACCCACTTTTATATTCCAACAAAATCAAAAGGTAACGAAGCCACCTGCTTTTGGGGCCCCTTTAAGTGGAGCGCTTTACCGCCGGGCACGGGAGCTGACTCGAGGCATGGATGCTGAGAGAGTGGAAGACGCGTCCGGAACGCGTGTGGAGCGGTCAGCGGCAAGTGAACAGAGGGAAAGACACCGCGTAACGCCGGGGGGGCCTTCTTTGGATACTTTCTTGGCCAAGCAAGAAAGTATCGCGCCCGCCGGTGCGCGAACCGGCATCTAAACCAACTATCAAACCACGCCGAACACCAAAATAACGTGGGACACCCACTTTTATATTCCAATAAAATCAAAAGGTAACGAAGCTACCTGTTATTAGTACCACTTTAAGTGAAGCGCCTTACTGACAGGAGTGGGAGCTGGCTCGAAGCATGGATGCTGAGAGAGTGGAAGACGCGTCCGGAACGCGTGTGAAGCGGTCAGCGGCAAGTGACCAGAGGGAAAGACACCGCGTAACGCCGGGGGGGCCTTCTTTGGATACTTTCTTGGCCAAGCAAGAAAGTATCGCGCCCGCCGGTGCGCTAACCGGCATCTAAACCAACTATCAAACCACGCCGAACACCAAAATAACGTGGGACACCCACTTTTATATTCCAACAAAATCAAAAGGTAACGAAGCCACCTGCTTTTGGGCAAGGTATAAGTATGCAAGTGAACAGCTTTGGCGCCATAACGGTAAGTTTAAAAGGTATTTTCTATGCCTTGGTGTTGTTATTGATTGGTGGCCTAGCGGCAGCCATTGTTGCCATAGAGCATCATCTTACCAACCGCTAAGAACGAAATAATACGGGACCCCATCTTCTGAGTACTTTTCCAAGGTGATGATAATAAGCTCACTGGCTAATAAAACTATTAACCGCTTTAGGAGATTTCTATGCATGAAATTATGGAAGCCATAAAATATAAAAACCTAAAAAAGGTTTTCTTTGGCGCCAATGGGTTTAGCATCGCGGATGAAGCTAGCATCAGTGACCTTCAATTAGGTTACAGTGTGCATCCAGATGGTAGTGATCTAAGTGGGCCAAATGAGGGTGATTGGCAAAAGAATTGGGTTGTTATCGGAACCGATATAGAAGTCGGAGATCCTTTCTTCGTAGATACAAATGAACCATCGCTACCAGTTTATACGGCTATGCATGGCGTGGGCGAATGGAGTGCGGAGTTAGTATCTACCTCGTTGTCTTCTTTCCTTGAAGTACTTTCCTATCTAAATGGCATTAGTAAACAGGATTTCGCACAAATAGATCCAGATGGAAATACAATCACTGATCCTAAGGAGCTTGCTGAAATTAAAGGCAGATTGCAGGAGATTTCTGGTGAAAAATATTACTGGAAAAACTTTATTGAGCAGCACCAAGAGTGGGTTGAGGAGTTCGGCAGTTAACAAGTCAAAGCACTCGGACGTGGCAAAGCTGTCATCTTTTTAGTTCCCAAAATGCCGCCAACTTCACCATGCCGGTATTTGAGGCATTATATATACCGAGACCCATATGTGGAACTGTATTAATTGCAAAACTGATAACGTTGATACTGCAATGTACTGTAAGCAATGCGACTCACCTTCAACGAATTACGTTAATAAAGACAGTAATTCTCATGATTTCAAAGAAAACGTTTACAGCTTTGCTTTGCTCTTACGAGCATCACCCATCATTTTGTTAATTATTGTCCTTTTGTGGCTGGCGATTGAAAAAATCACAACGTAGTTTGGCGCCAATTACATATAACAAATGCATTAAAAATAACAGGGACACGCGTCTTTTATCGATGGCCGACTGTCTGCCTTAGGTGGTAGGCTTTTACATAAAAAGAGAGGCCATTACTCAGCCGGAAACATGCCTGCGCTTGTTTACCGAAAGCCCCAAAAGGTTTATTACCCATCGACGGGAAAAGGAGAGCAAAAATGCACATTGATTGGTTCAGTTGGGGCTCGCCGGTTGGGGTGGGTATTTTTCTTGCCTGTATCGGTATTTTCTTTTGGGGGCTGTTTTCAGGCATTGCTATGCTCAATAAGTCAAAGCTTCCCTCAGAAGAGAATAAGTAGATAAATAATACGGGTATCTACTTCAATATTCCTTTAGCCATTAGCTTTACCCCGTATTTAAAGTGAAAAATCGCCTCCCATGAAGCGCCTTAATTGCAGCGCTGATGGCCTGAAAGTGCTGCTGTCGCACTCCCCTTAGCTGCTGATTGTTGATGTCAAACATACCTGCCCTTCAGATAACAGCATTCCCTCTGAGCAAAGGGAGAACATTGAAATAGGGGCGGTCATGGTGTCGTCCAGCCAAAAGCCTTGCCGTTACAGCAGCATGACTATACTTTTAATGCCGCTCAACGGCGGCGTTACCGTCTTGGTTTAGAGATGACAAAGCACTTTTTGCCAATGCATGGGCCGCTCGATGCAAAGGCCCCTAACGTTACCGGGCGCAGGGTTGGCCGCCAGCTAACTTACTCGGCATTTTCTTGGTCTGAGCTAGAAAACGCTTACCCGCTGATGCGGCAACTGGCCGTTAGATATGGGGTTGGCTTGGTTGATGTCAGCGCAGATAACGACAAAACGTTATTGCCCCCCGAAACCCCACCCGCATCTCGCCAAGCGCCCACCGCAGCCCCGGTTTTAGCGAAAAAGCCTTGGTGGCGGTTCTGGTAAAGGCGAGTGGTTAACCTTCGCTATGAATAACCTTCACCCGGCCCACCTGGCCGTCTTCCAAGCGCACCTTAATGCCGTGGGGATGGTTGGCAGAGTTGGTCAGAATGCGCGCTACCACCCCCTCTGTTAATGCGCCGGTGCCCTGGTCTTGTTTCAGGACAATAGAAACCTTGGCGCCAATTTTGATGTTGGCTCGAATGTTACCGCTCATAATTTCGCTCGTTATTTTCGCAAACAGCGGCCATTGTAATGGCAGTCACTAAAAAGGCAGGATGCTTTTATGGACCGCCAAGGCGGCTGCTTATGCGGCCATGTTCGCTACCTTATTGATGAAGAACCCCTAGATGCCGGTTTTTGCCACTGCAAGCTTTGCCAAGGTGCCAGTGGTGCACCGGTGGTTGCCTGGCTGACGGTGGCCGTTAGCGGCTTTCGTTATCAGCAAGGGCAAGTCAAAATCTACCGTTCCAGCCCGCATTATCAGCGCGAATTTTGCCCCCACTGTGGCACCCAGTTGGTTTTTAGAAAATCTAACAGCGCCACCACCCTCGATGTCACCCTCGCCAGCCTTGACGACGTTAACAGCGTAGCGCCGCAATACCATATTTGGTGCCAAAGCCAGGTAAGCTGGTTGCACATAGAAGACCCGCTTCCCCGCTACCCGGACGCAGGCCCGGATAGCGACCATTAATACGCAAGGAGATAGCGATGCTTATTACCACCACCCCTTCTGTCGAAGGCCGCCCTATTAATCAGTACTGCGGCGTTGTTGCCGGTGAAGCCATTCTTGGCGCCAATGTATTCAAAGACTTGTTTGCTAATATCCGCGACTTTGTGGGGGGCCGCTCTGCCGCCTACGAAAAGGAGCTGCAAAAAGCGCGGGAAATTGCCTTGGAAGAGATGCAGCAACGCGCCGCGGCCCTTGGCGCGAACGCGGTTGTGGGTGTGGATTTGGATTACGAAGTCATGGGCCAAGGTAACGGCATGATGATGGTGTCGGCCAGCGGCACTGCCGTTATCATTGATTAACAACGGCGCCATGCCTAGACGCCGAGAACTCCCCGCGCTTAAGCCGGCCCGCAGGCGAAGAAGAATGCTGGGCTCAGTTCAAGGAACCTTCCGCCAGTGGGGCAGTCTATTGCTCCACATCGGCGCCGCCGCAGTTTGCAGTAGAAAAGAGATCCATGCTTAAAAAATGCTTGTTACTTTGCTTGGTACTGTTGCCCAGTATCGCTTTTGCCAACGACCAGCACGACGCCTTAGCCTTTGTGCAAAAAACCGGCCTTGGCAATAACTTTGAAACCGTCACCATGGGCATTGCAGCCCGCACCGCAACCTTTAAAAAGCTGTCTGCCGCCATTGGCGACAAAGCCGCTTTTACCCGCTTAAAGGCCTCGGTGCACAAAGCCACTACCGCGCACCAAGGCGAGTGGAACCAAGACCTTGCCGATGCTTACCTGCACTATTTTTCGGGTAAAGAGCTCCGCTCCCTAATGACACAAAAGGCCAAGTCGCCCTATATTCAAAAGCTCAAAGATTTGCAGTCTGAGGTCAGTAAAGACATGGAAGGCCGTTCCAACGACTTGCTGCAAAACACCGTGATTGAATCCATTAAAGGCGCCATGGTTGATAACCCGTGAAATCAATAGTTGATAACGCCATCGCCCGGCGGCGCCAAGGTGATTTTGAGGGCTGCCGCGCCCTGCTCTACCCGCTATTAACCGGCGCAGATGCCGCGCTTGCCCACCTGCATATCGCCTGGAGTTTCGATAACCAAGGCCAAGAATTAAACGCCGCTGAACATTACCGCCAGGCACTGACCGGGGATTTATCCCCCCAAGACCGTTTTGAAGCGCAGTTTGGCCTGGCATCAACCCTGCGCTGTCTGGGGCAATACCAGGCTGCATTGCCGTTATTTGAAGCACTGCTGCAAGACTTTCCTGAGGCATTGGAAGTGCAGCCTTTTTACGCCATTTGCCTTTATAACCTTGGCCGCCACAAAGAAGCGCTGGCACTGATGCTAAAACTGACCGTTGCCATCAGCCGTCACGACGGCATTAACGCTTATGGCCGTGCCATCAGCCTTTACGCTGAAGACTTAGACCTTATTCAGCGCCGTTAAGGTAGGCTTGCAATTAATCGAGTTTAAGAAAGGGACCTGCCATGTTATTGGCTTTAGCCATTGGCGATGCCTACGGCGCCGGTTTTGAATTTGCCCCCCGCGAAAAAATTGACCAACACAACAAGTTAACCGGCTACCAGCAGCACGGTTTGGGTATTAAGGCCGGCTGTTATACCGACGACACCCAAATGTCGCTGGCAATTAGCGAGCTGCTTATCAGTAAAGCGCCCTGGACCAAAACCAATATCGCTAACCACTTTGTGGCCTGCTACAAGCGCGACCGGCGCCTGGGGTATTCCAGCGGTTTTCAAGCGCTACTTGATAGCGTTAACGACGGCCAGGAGCTGCTTGAGCAGATTAACCCCAACAGCAGTCGTAACGGCGCCGCCATGCGCGCCGCTCCCCTTGGTGTGCTGGCTGATATTGAAACCTTGCTGCACTACGCCAAGCTGCAAGCACAAGTTACCCACGACACCCCGGAAGCTATTGAGTCTGCCCAAGCGATTGCTTTGGCGGCCCATTACATGCTGTATCAGCGGGGCGACAAAGCCGGGCTTAGCGCCTTTGTTAGCCAGCACGGCGGCGGTTTTTGGGACGACAACTGGCACGGCGAAGTGCCATGCAGCGCCTGGGAAACCGTTAATGCGGTACTGACGCTACTTAAAAACGCCGACAGCTTGTCAGCGCTGTTGTTAATGGGAGTGGATTTCGGGGGCGATGTCGATACCGTTACCGCCCTCGCCTTGGCCATTGCTTCCGAAAGTGGCCAGTACCAAGCCGACCTGCCCGCCTTTTTGGCAAAAAACCTCGAAGCCGGCCCTTTTGGCCACGACTATCTGGCCGCCTTAAGCCGCCAATTGATGGCATTAAAAGCCTGACAACGGCCAAAAGGCTTGGTGTAACAAGGTGCATAAAAGGCGTAAGCTGGTGTGGCCGTTAGCCGTAAGGGATAAGCT
Source organism: Gallaecimonas mangrovi (assembly GCF_003367375.1). Taxonomy (GTDB): domain Bacteria; phylum Pseudomonadota; class Gammaproteobacteria; order Enterobacterales; family Gallaecimonadaceae; genus Gallaecimonas; species Gallaecimonas mangrovi. The sequence goes on along the minus strand of NZ_CP031416.1, from coordinate 1,730,017 downwards.
GTGAAGTTTGCTTTAGACCATTTTAATGGCGTTATTATTGACCCTAACGCCCTGCCCGAAAACCCGTCACAATTTAGCGCTGAACTTGCCGAGTTGCTGGCCTTTGCCAGAGGCGAGCAGAAAAACCTGATTTGGCTCACCCTGCCCATAAGCCATGCCCTTTTGGTGGGCGAAGCCACTGCCCAAGGCTTTGTGTTTCATAACTGCCAAGAGCAGGAAGTTACCTTAATTCATAAAGCGCCCAGCACCGAATTTGTGCCTTTTATTCCCACCCATACCTTAGGCGCCGGGGCGCTGGTGCTAAATGCCCAGCAGCAACTGTTGGTGGTACAAGAGCACGGCATGCAAGGCTACAAACTGCCCGGTGGCCACATTGAGCTGGGCGAGAAAATTGAAAGCTCCATTATCCGGGAAGTGCGCGAAGAAACCGGCATTGCTACCCGCTTTGAGGCGGTGCTGGGTTTTACCTCTCGCCAGCCAGTGCAGTTTGGCCGCACCAATATTTACTTTATCTGCCGCATGACACCGCTAACCGAGCACATCGCCATTGAAGACAGTGGCGAGATCTTAGATGCCCGCTGGGTGGCACTAGACAGCTTCGTCAATGACCCGCGCAACGCCGCTTTTAACCGGCAAATGGTGGCAGAGCTGGTGGGCACCGATGGCCTTAAACCAATAGAGCCGGTGAATAACACCGGCCCTTATAAAAAACACGAAACCTTCTTTGCTACAAAAAAGCCCCTGTAACAGGGGCTTTTTTTATTCGTTCTTTTCAAAGGTCACGCGTTTTGAGGTTGCCAGCGCTTCGCTTTGGTCGTTATCAAACTTGCCGTTGTCATTGGTGATAAAGAACACCGGTAAATGTTCTTTGGCGGCCACCGCTTTGCCTTCTTGTGGGCCAAGGCAAAGCATGGCAGTAGCCCAGGCATCACTAACCCGAGGATCGCTGCCAAACACCGAGGCTGACACCAGGTTGTGCGTTACCGGGGCGCCAGTGCGGGGGTCAAGAATGTGCGAGTATTCCTTACCGTTCACATCAAAGTTGTGGTGGTAAGTGCCTGAAGTATCAAGAGTTACCCCTTTTTCATCATTGATAGTGACAATCTTGTACACCTCGGGGCTGTCGTTTTTCTTGTCCATCACCGGCTTTTCAATGGCAATGCGCCATTTATCACCATTGGGCTTGTGGCCCTTAATTTTCATGTCGCCGCCAAATTCCACTAAATAGTTATTAATGCCGTTGGCTTCTAGAACTTGGCTTAACTTACCGATGGTGTAGCCCTCGCCCATGGACGACAAGTCAATTTGCAGCTGGGCAACGGTTTTGCGGATCTGCATTTTGGCCGGGTCAATCTTGATTTTGTCCATGCCCAAATCGCCCTTCACCGCATCAATTTGCGCCTGCGTTGGCACATGCAATACATTGTTTTGAAAGCCCCAAAGGTCAAACAGTGGCCCAATGGTGGGGTCGTAACAGCCTTGCGTTTTATGCTCGATGTCTTTGGCTATTTCCAACAGTTCGATAAAGTCTTTGGACGCCGGTTGCCAGTCCGTTGAATGGCTCTGGTTAAAGCGGGAAATGTAGGAATCTTTGCGGTAGGTGGACAGTTCTTTGTCAATTTGCGCAAGGGTGGTATTAAAACCCGCCTTGATATCTGCCACTGGCACCGGTTTTTTAGACCACCAACTGATATGGTAGGTGGTGCCTTCGGCAAAACCCTGCACTTTTTCCAGCATCGGCGGCTTACTACAGCCGCTCAGTAATAGGGCGCCAGCACAGGTGCTAAGGCTTAAACGAAGCAGGTTACGAGGAAATGCGCCCTTGAATCGAGCAGGGATAGGCATGATAAATGGCCTTTTTCGTCCAACAAAAGTTGGCGCAAAGTCTATCAGCAGCCCTTTTAAGACTCTACTGCTTGATAGCCTTGATACATAAAACTCGCGGTAAACCGTATTTGGAATATTCTCAATGATTAAAGCTTGGTCTTTGTTGGTTCTGACCCTTTTCCCCTTCGCTTTTGCCTATGCCCAAGTGGTACCTGGCACCGATGTTGATTTAACACCGCCGCCCGGCTTTACCCCTTCCGCCCGGTTAAACGGCTTTGCCAACCAGGCGCTGGGCGAAGCCATTATGGTGATGCAGCTGCCCGCCCCTTATCAGCAAGCCATTGCCGGTTTTGCAGATAAAGCCCAATTAAAAGCCAAAGGCATGGTGGTATTGTCAAAAACCCCGGTGACCATCGCTAGCGACCAGGGCTTGCTGCTGGATATTACCCAGGCGGTGAACAACAAAACCGTGCGTAAGTGGTTTTTAGCCATTAATCATCACGGCAAACTGCTGGGGGTGATTGCTACCTACACCTCGGGCGAGCAGCGCACCGAACTGCAAAAAGCCTTAATGGCCATTCGTTACGTCAAGGGCTCTGATCCCATCAAGGCCCTTGGTTTTAGCCTTGAGCCGGTAGCGCCCTTTAAAATTGCCTGGACCATTGGCCAAAATGCTATTTTGACGCCCAACGGCGAAAACCAGCGTAAAAACCAAAGCGACCCGGTCTTTATGGTGGGGCTGTCGACCACGGCAAATTATCAGGTAGCCGATGCCAAACAAGAGGCGGTTAACCACCTCAACTCTATTGCCACCCTTGGCGATATTCATATTGAAAAGGTGTTGCCGGTAACCATGGCCGGCCAGGCGGGCTATCAAATCTTTGCCACCGCCAAAGACAACAAATCGCAGGCACCGATGTTTGTTTATCAGGTAATGACCTTTAACCAGCAAGGCTATACGCTGGCCCTTGGTGAAAGCGCTGAAAAAGACCGCGCCACCTATTTGCCAGCCTTTGAAAAGATGGTTACCTCCATCAAGCTCAAATCACAGTAAAAGCCGCCACCGTTAAGGCTAAAGAGGACACAGACATGGACATCAACATAACATTGCTTGGCCAATTTATTGCCGTTTTTGCCGTGGTGGTGGCGGTGCTTAGCTATTGGCTGGCCCGCGGCAAAGTGAAATACCCCTGGCTTGCGGCGGTGCTGGGGTTTGTGCTGTCTATCATGCCTGCGGCCGGGGTGGTGTATTTAGTGATCCTGCTTTTTAAAAAGCAGGAATCTGTGCTGACTGAGAAAGCCAAATGAAAACCATCGGCCTTTTGGGCGGCATGAGTTGGGAGTCAACCCTTAGCTATTATCGCCTGCTCAATGAAGGCGTTAAGGCTGCCAAGGGCGGTTTGCACTCGGCCAAAATTGCCCTTTACAGCGTTGATTTTGCTGAAATTGAACATTACCAACACCAAGGCGACTGGGACAGCGCGGCCAAGGCCCTGGCAGCTGCTGCCGTTAAGGTACAAGCCGCTGGCGCCGACTTCTTACTGATTGGCACAAACACCATGCACAAGGTTGCCCCCGAGATTGAAGCGGCGCTAAGCATTCCCTTATTGCACATTGCTGATGCCACCGCCGCGGCGCTAAAAGCGCGCAATATCCGCCGGGTTGGCTTGCTGGGCACGGCCTTTACCATGGAACAGGATTTTTATAAGGGCCGCTTGCAAAACCGCCACGGCATTGAGGTTCTGGTCCCCAATAGCGAGCAGCGCGCCCTGGTGCACCAGGTGATTTATAACGAGCTTTGCCTTGGCGTTATTTCAGAGGCATCGCGCCGCGCTTTTTTAGCCATCATTGCAAGCTTGGTGGCCGATGGTGCTGAAGGGGTCATTTTAGGTTGCACAGAAATTGGCCTGCTGCTTAGCCAAAGCGATACCCCAACCCCGCTTTTTGACACCACCGCCATTCACACCGAACAAGCGGTGGCCCGCGCTTTAGCTGAATAAAACAGCAATACCTTGTACAGCTTTTAGGCAGGTCACAACTTGTTATAAAAAGGCGCTTCGCCCGGTTGTGGGTCCGGTCTATACTGCAATGCCATTTGCCAGTTCTTTGATTATGTCAGACGTTAAAAAGGGGTTGCGCGCCGTCGCGCTATTGGAGGCCAGTAAGGGGATATTGGCCATGATTGTCGCCCTGGTGCTTCATCAACTGGCTGGGGATCATCTAGCCGAAAACATTGAGCGTATACTGAGCCGCATTGGCCTTAGCCACAGTAATCCTATTTATGCCTTTGTGGTTAACCACAGCGATTGGTTTGCTCCGTCTCGGGTGGGTATTGTTGCACTGCTGGCCGTGCTTTACGGCCTTATTCGTTTTGTTGAAGCCTACGGTTTATGGCGCAGCTACACCTGGACCGAATGGTTTGCGCTGTTAAGTGGCGCTGTGTACCTGCCGTTTGAACTCTTTGAAATGGTCACCAACCCCAACGGGGTTACCTTGGTGGTGATGCTGATTAATATCACGGTGGTGGCCTATATGGCTTGGGTGCTAAGGGAAAGTCGTAAAAACAAAGCAAACCCGGCCGCTAACAAAACCATAAAGACATAAACACTTGCCTTAACAGGATGTTAGGAGCAGTCTAGCCGTATTATCCCAAAGGGCCTTAGTGGCCCTTTTTCGTCTCGCCATCACTAAGGAAGTCCGCATGGCCGTCATTACCTGTATTGACGATCTGAAACGTCTTTATCATCGCCGCGTTCCCAAAATGTTCTATGACTATGCCGAATCCGGCAGTTATACCGAACAAACCTTCCGTGAAAACACCACCGACTTTACCCGCATTCGCCTTAAACAAAAGGTGGCGGTTGATATGTCGGGGCGCAGTACCGAAGGCAGCCTATTAGGGCAAAAGGTGGCGATGCCGTTGGCTCTTAGCCCGGTAGGGTTAACCGGCATGCAGCGCGCAGATGGCGAAATAAAAGCGGCGAAAGCCGCTGAAAAATTTGGCGTACCTTATACCCTGTCGACCATGTCGATTTGCTCTATTGAAGACGTAGCCGCCCACACCAGCGCCCCGTTTTGGTTCCAGCTTTACGTAATGCGTGACCAGGAATTTTTAGCCGCCGTTATTGAAAGGGCCAAAAAGGCGGGCTGCTCAGCCCTGGTGCTCACCTTGGATTTACAGATCCTGGGCCAGCGCCATAAAGACTTAAAAAACGGCTTGTCGGCACCGCCGAAAATGACCATTCCCAACATGATTGACCTTGCCACCAAGTGGGGCTGGGGAATGGAAATGCTCAAAACCAAGCGGCGCTTTTTTGGCAACATCATCGGCCACGCCAAAGGGGTAACCGACGCTTCTTCGTTATTCAGCTGGACCGCTGAACAGTTCGACCCCAAACTCGACTGGGACAAAATTGCTGCCATCCGTGACATGTGGGGCGGCAAACTCATTCTTAAAGGCATTCTCGACGAAGACGACGCCCGCCGCGCCGCCGACTTTGGCGCTGACGCCATTATTGTCTCTAACCACGGTGGCCGGCAGCTCGACGGTGCCTTGTCGTCTATTCGGATGCTGCCCAGCATTCTCGCCGCCGTCGGCGGTAGAACCGAGGTCTATATGGACTCGGGTATTCGCTCCGGCCAGGATATTTTAAAAGCCATGGCGCTTGGCGCCGACGGCTGCATGGCGGGTCGCGCTTACATTTATGGCCTTGGCGCCATGGGTGAAGCGGGGGTCACTAAAGCCTTAGAAGTGATGCAAAAAGAGTTAGATATTTCCATGGCGCTTTGTGGCGAGCGGCAGTTAAGCGAAGTTGGCCGCCATAACCTGCTTATTCCCAAAGGCTTTTTTGACGCTTACGAATAAATGCCACACACAACATTCGCCACTTTCGCCCGGGCCACAGCCAAATCAGCCGGCCTTGCATTAGCGGCGCTGTTAACGGTGTTTAGTGTTGCCAACCTTAATAGCGGCACCGACACCGGTGGCCCCATGGGCTTTAGCAGCGCGCTATTAATGCTGCCGGCATTAATGCTGGCAGCGCCACTATTGGTGCTAAGCCAGCCACAATCCAAAACCATTTTAGGCCGCTACTTGCTGGCCGTTGCCACTGTGGCCCTGGCTTTGGTGCTTTATAACGCCTGGCTCTACCCCACGATTGATGGCGCCTTTTACCAGCTGCGCGATAACGTTAATGACAGCCTCTATGCACCGCCCTACCGCTCCCAGCACCTCTTCGCCTTGGCGTGCTGCCTGGCGCTGATGTATTGGGGGCTGGTTTGTCTATATCGCTGGCAAGGAAGCGCCTGGGCATGGGGGCTGGCTGGCGGCCAGGCATTGACGCTGTTCATTGCCGGCCAGTGGGGGCTTGGCCTTTGGGGCGGGCATCTCGATAAATACGGCATAACTGCCACAAGCCTTTATTGGCCGCTGGCAGCAGCACTAGTGTGCCTGCTGCTTGCTGCCTTACTAAAAGCGCACAAAACCCTGGCCGCGCAATGGTTACTGACCGGCGCGGCAATATTGTTGCTTTGCAGCGCCATCTTGAGTGGCTACAGTCTTAGCAGCTAATGCCAGCGGCCTTGTTTTAGATCATCGCTAGCCAGGCTGTAACGTTTTTCAATACCGGTTTTCAAGGAGGCCTTTATGCATACCGCCGCTGATATTATGACCAAAGACTTGGTTACCCTGCCCTTTAACGCCACCCTTAAAGACGCCCACAGCCTGACCCGTGACAAGGGCATTCGCCACCTGCCCATCATGGACGGTGAGCAATTTGTCGGCATGTTGACCCAAAAGCGCATGATAGCCACCGTCATTAACCTGCTGGCCACCTATGGCGCCAATGCCCTGGAGCGACGCGAAGGGCAAAGCCCGGTATCCGAATTGGTGGAAACCGAATGCGCCACCGTTACCCCCGACACCCCCTTATTGGCGGTCACCGATTTCTTCTTAAAACACCGCCATGGCTGCCTGCCGGTTGTCAGCGATAACGGCAAGCTGGTGGGAATTTTGACCTCGTCTGATTTCGTGCGGCTGTGCCGAAACTTACTGGCGGCCATGGATTAACTTTACCCAGCAACATCAGGACATTAGCTTTAATACTTAGCCATTGGGCGATGGAGCAAGCATGTTCGAAAAACTGGCCTTTTTAAAACACGACTTTATCGGCAATCCGCTTTACGATTGGGCAGCGGCGCTTACCATGGCGCTGCTCATTGTCTTGGCGGTGCTGGGCCTTAAATGGCTGCTCAAATCAAAAGTCGGCCGTGCCATGGGCCATGTTGAAAACAAGTTTGCCCGCATTGTTTATAAAGTACTGGCCGCTACCCGCTTTACCCTGGTGCTGCTGTTTGCCATCAGCTTTTCCTTTCATTACCTGCAATTTCCACAGCGGGTAGAAAACCTGGTGCGAGGCGTCACTGTCTTTAGCGCCTTCATTCAACTGGGCTTGTGGCTAACCGCGGCACTTTACGCCGCCGTTGAAAGCACCCAAAAATCCAGCCGCTACCAAGCCAGCCCCGGCGCCATGACCAATGTTGCCGCCTTTCGTTTTCTTGGCGCCATGGTGGTGTGGACACTGCTATTGCTGTTTACCCTCGATAACCTTGGGGTCAATATTTCCGCGCTGGTAGCCGGTTTAGGCGTGGGCGGTATCGCCGTGGGCTTGGCGGTACAAAACATTCTGGGTGACCTGTTTGCCTCGATTTCTATCGTCGTTGATAAGCCCTTTGTGCTGGGCGATTTCATTGTGGTGGAAACCTTAAGCGGCACCGTTGAGAGCATTGGCCTTAAAACCACCCGTATTCGCAGCCTTTCTGGCGAGCAAATTGTTTTTTCCAACAACAAGCTGTTGGGCCTTGAGATCCGCAACTACAAACGGATGCGCGAACGGCGTATTTTGTTTCAGTTTGGCGTGACCTACCAAACCCCGCCCGAGCAGTTAGAACAGCTGCCAACCATGGTTAAAAACATCATTGAAAACATAGAAGTGCTGCGTTTTGACCGGGCGCATTTTTGTAATTTTGGCGACAGTGCTTACGAGTTTGAAGTGGTGTATTGGGTAAAAAAAGCCGACTACATCGCCTATATGGATGCGCACCAGCAAATTAACCTCGCCATGGTGCGGCTGTTTGCCAAAGAAGGCATTGATTTCGCCTACCCTACCCGCACGCTTTTCATCGAAGGCCAAGAGCCGCCCAGCAAAGACACCCCGCCGCCCAACCCGGCTTAGCTTTATTTTCTATAAGCCCGCCGTTAGGGTGGGCAGATACCACCAACGGGGAGTTAGCCATGTTGCGCTTTGGCGTGTTAAGTACGGCAAAAATTGGCCACAAGTTTGTGTTGCCAGCCATTCATAAATCCAAACACTGCACGCTAATGGCGGTGGCCAGCCGCGATCTTGAAACCGCCCAGCGCTATGTCGCCGAGCAAGGGGCGCGTTTTGCTTTTGACAGCTACCAAGCGCTATTGGATAGCCCCGAGATTGATGCGGTTTATATTCCGCTGCCCAGCCATTTACATGTGCAGTGGACCTTAAAAGCCCTTGCTGCCGGTAAACATGTGCTGGTGGAAAAGCCGATGGCACTTAAAACCGAAGAAATAGAAGCGGTGAAAGCGGCGGCAAGCGAAGCCGGCAAGGTGGTGATGGAAGCTTTCATGATTGCCTTTCACCCGCAATGGCAATGGGTTAAAAGCCTGCTTGCTGAAAACAAGCTGGGCCGCATTTATAAAGTCAGCGGCCACTTTACCTATTTCAATAAAAAAGACGGCGACTTTCGTAACCACCCCGACATGGGTGGCGGCGGCCTGCGTGACGTTGGGGTTTACCCCATCATTGCGGGCCGCATGACCTTGGGCCAGCCGAGGCTCATTGATGCCTATATTGAACAAGATCCCGACTACGGCATTGACCGCTTTGTGGATGCCAACCTCGACTTTAACGGCACTCGCGCCAACCTCTATTGCGGCACCCAGCAAGAGCGCAGCCAGCGCATGAGCTTTCATGGCGAGTTTGGCCGCATTGAAATGGACGCGCCTTTTAACCCCATGGATGGCCCCCATGGTGCCCGCGTTGATGTGTACACCGAAAAAAGCAGCCACCTTGAAACACGCTTTTTCGGCAACAGCGACCATTACTTGGCGATGGTTGATAACTTCTGCCAAGCGGTTAGCGGTGAACAGCGGCCTGGCGTGTCGCTCGATGACTCCATCGCCAACCAGCAGGTGGTAGACAGTATTTTTGCCCTGGGCCGCCTGGCTTAACGCTTTAAAAAAAGCCGCTTTAAGCGGTGGTTGATAGCAAGCTGCCGCTGCTACTTTCCCCTTGCTGTTTAAGCTGGTCGGCCAGTTGCGCGTAGGCATCAATTAAATTGGCATTTATCTGGGCCAATTGCTCCTGCATTGATTGCAACTGCGCCAAATAGGCGTCGTCGTTACGGGCCTCAACCGCAGAGATGCGGTCTTCCAGCAGCCGCGCCTGTTGTTCCAACCGGCGCACCCGCGCCGTTAATTCGGCAATGGTGCTATCAGTATCGCTGTCACTGCTGGCAGTGTCGTCATTGGTTACGGTATTGGTGGCGTCAGTATCGGTGTCATCGCTGCTGTTAAAAGCAGAGATGGCATTAGCCGTACTGGCGGTGGCGGAATAAGCCGCCGTAGCAGAAGTCGTGCTTTGGGTCGCAGACAGCATCGTTTCACTCTCCGTGTCGTGATGCTGCCTTCGCAGCATCTAACGCTGTGCCAAGACCCGTTCCACGGTGTCCACTATGGCTTGGGTCTGGGGATCTATCTCTATATTGATAGCAGCTCTCAGCGGCTTTTGCCCAAGGGTGGTACGCGCTAAGGTTTCGGGAATGAGATTGACCTCAAAACCGTCGTCGAAAAGCGTGCCAACGGTCAGCGAAATACCGTCGATACCGATATAGCCCTTATGCAGCACATATTTGCGCCAGGCGCTCGGCAGGCTAAAACGCAAAATGCGGTTGTCTGGGGTTTCAATGATCTCTGCCAAGGTTGCCAGGCAATGAATATGACCGGACATACTGTGGCCACCAATTTCGTCGCCAAAACGGGCAGCTCGCTCCAGGTTAACCTCGTCGCCAACCTGTAAGGCGCCAAGATTGGTGACCTTTAAGGTTTCTTTGATGAGGTCAAAGCTCACGTCGCTACCCTCAACCTTAGTTACCGTTAAGCAGCAACCATTGTGGGCAACCGACGCCCCCAGTTCCAAGCCGCCCAGCAGCTCGCTGGGAAAGCGCACCACGTGGGTGCGAAAATCGTTTTTTTCGGTGACAGCCAGCACTTGGCCTTTACCCTGCACGATGCCGGTAAACATTCAGGCTCCTTTGCCTCGAAGCCGCGCCAGTTGTTCAAAGGCGCGGCGAATACGAATAAAGTCTTGGCTGCGGCCTCCCTTATCAGGGTGATGCTGCGCGGCCAAGCTGCGATAACGGCGCTTGATCATACGCCAGTCGGCATCTTCATCCAGCCCTAAATCGCTTAAGGCCTGGGCTTGGTGCTCAAAGGCGTCAAAGCGGGTCCAAAAACCGTTTAACAGGGCTTTGACTTCGTCTTCGCCGGTGTTGTCGAATTCTTGCCAGTCGAGGTAATAGCTGGCTAAGGGGTCGTCAAGCGCCAAGCACTGGCTTTCGCCACTACCGCTGCTGGGCACTAAACGGATATGCAGGGCGCTGATGAACAGGCTCCAGCCTTCTTCAAACAGCTGCTGGCGCAGCCCATAAAGGCCATTCATCAGGGCAAAATGGCGACGAAAAAGCCCCAAGTCGCCACCACAATCGAGTGACACCAGAAAAGGGTGTTCGGCCAGGCCCCGCAGCAAATCGTATTCACTGATGCCTTCCGGGTGCTCGGCCAAAAAGTGCAGTATGTCGCTGTTAAGGGGATTGTCCATCGCCTCACATTACCATGACAGGCGCTAACGTGGCATGATGAGCCGGCACTAAAAAGGAACCATTTTTCATGCGTTATTGCCTTTCTTTTATTTTGTTACTTTTCAGTTTTTCATCTGTCGGCGCAACCTGGCAAAGCATCATTAACCATCGCCCTGCCGGTAGCCAGGTAGCACTGATTGTTGAGCCTTTAGACAAAGGCCATTTGAGCATAGAGCACAACAGCCAGTTACTGCTGGCACCGGCCAGTACCCAAAAACTGTTTACCTCCCTGGCCGCCGAGCTGGAACTGGGTGACAACTACCGTTTCGATACCCGTATTGACGGCCGCGGCCAACTGCACGCTGGCCAATGGCAAGGCGATTTACGGCTGGTTTTTAGCGGTGCCCCCGATTTTAACCGCGCCCAGCTTGGTGCCTTACTGCAAGCCTTAAAAGGCCAAGGCATTCATACCATCGACGGCGACATTCTGCTCGATGGCAGTGCCTTTGCCGGTTACGAGCGCGGCCCAGGCTGGCCCTGGGACAACCTGGGTGTTTGCTATAGCGCTCCGTCGTCGGCACTGACCTTTGAGCACAACTGCGTAGCCGCCAGCCTCAGTGTCGGCGCGGCTGGCCAAAAAACCCGCTTTTACGTGCCCTCTTTCCAACCGGTGTCAGTAACCGACGACGTGGTTGCCGTTACCCAAGACCAGCAGCAGCAAAACTTGTGTGAATTGCAGCTCGACCGCGGCCCAGGCAACCACTACCACCTGCATGGCTGCGTCACCAACGAGCGGGCGGTGTGGCCGCTCAATTTCGCTGTTAATGACACCGCGGCCTACATTGCCGCTGCCATCAAGAACGAACTTAAGCGCTACAACATTCACTTTGCTGGCGATATTCGCCGCCAAGATAACGCCAGTGGCCAGTGGCAGCGTTTAGCGGTGACCCACTCGGCGCCGCTGTCAGCGCTGATTGAGCACATGCTCACCGAGTCAGATAACCTCTACGCCAACAACCTGGGGAAAACCTTGGGCCGCAAAACCGGCCTGCCCGGTACCTTTGCCCTAGGGGTGCGGGAAGTAAAAGACATTCTTGCCAAGAAAATTGGCCTGACCTTAAAACCGGCAACCTTGGTCGATGGCTCAGGCTTGTCACGGGATAACCTGGTTAGCCCGGCAGAACTGGCCGCCGTGCTCAAGTATCTTGGCCATCACACCGAGCTTGCGACCTACAAGGGCCTGCCACTGGCCGGTAAAACCGGCACCTTAAAATACCGCCACAGCGTCATGAAAGCGCCGCTACGCGGTAACCTTAAGGCCAAAACCGGCACCCTTAATGGCTCAATGAACCTGGCCGGCTTTTTTACCGCCGCCTCTGGCCAGCGCTACCTGTTTGTACTGATGAGCTCCAGCCTGTCGTTAGGTGACAACAGCGACCAGGCCGACCGCACCATGACCGAGTTCGAGCGCAAACTGCTCGATAGCCTCTATCACGCCGGTTAATTTATTGTAATTGGCGGCATTATCGCCGCCAATCACTTACAATGCGCGCCTGGTTCGTCTCAAGCGTTGTCAGTCAGTCGATATGTTCAAGGAAATGGCGCGGTTAACTCGCCTTGCAATACCTATCCTCATAGCCCAATTGGCACAAACGCTGATGAGCCTTGTCGATACCGTGATGGCAGGCCAGGTCAGTGCCAATGACATGGCCGCTGTTGCGGTAGGTGCCAGCCTGTGGTGGCCGATGGCGCTGTTTATTCTTGGCATCTGCATGGCGCTAACGCCGATGGTGGCCAATCACCATGGTGCCAAAGACGACGCGGCCATTGCCCCTATTACCCAGCAAGGTGCCTGGCTGGCGATGGGCATAACCCTCTTGGTCCTTTGCCTGGCGCCGCTGGCACCACGGGTGCTACAGGTGATGGATGTTGCCCCGGCCCTTGCCGATAAAACCCGGCTCTATGTCGACTTTATCTGCCTGGGGCTACCGGCCTTTGCGCTATACAACAGCTTGCGCAGTTATGTGGAAGGCATGAGCCACACTATTCCTACCATGGTGATTGGCTTTTTAGGGCTGTTGGTGAACATTCCGGCGAACTATGTGTTTATCCATGGCCTGTTCGGGTTACCGAAGTTAGGGGGTGCCGGCTGTGGCCTCGCCACCGCACTGGTGATGTGGTTTATGCTGGCGGCCATTTGGCTCTATACCGTGTTTAGCAAGCGCTTTACGCACCTGGGGCTTTACCGGCAACTGTATAAACCCGACTTCAAGGTCATAGTGCATCTGGCCAAAATCGGCATTCCCATGGCACTGGCCTTTTTCTTTGAAGTGACCTTGTTTGCAGTGGTGGCGCTGCTGCTGGCTCCCCTTGGGGCCGTGGTGGTGGCCGGGCATCAAATTGCCATTAATTTCAGCTCTATCGTCTTTATGTTCCCGATGAGCCTGGCCTTGGCGGTTACCATTCGTATTGGCCATACCATGGGCGAAGGCCAACCGGATGCGGCGCGGCGCGTCTGTTATAGCGGATTTATTATGGGGGTCGCCATGGCGGCCACCACCTGCGTACTCACGGTGCTTTTTAGCAAATACATTGTGACACTCTATTCCGACGACTTAGCGGTACTGGCGCTTGCCAGCCACCTTATTTTGCTGGCTGCCATATACCAGCTGCCGGATGCCTTCCAAGTGGTCGCAGGTGGGGCGCTGCGGGGTTACAAGGATACCAAGGCCTTGTTTATTATTACCTTTGTCGCCTACTGGGTCATTGGCCTGCCCACCGGTTATACCTTAGCCATGACCAACCTTGTTACCCCGGCGATGGGGGCTTCGGGGTTTTGGATTGGCTTTATTGCCGGGCTAACGTCGGCGGCGGTGATGCTGGTTCTGAGGGTACGGGTACTGCACCAGCGCCGCGCCCAGGCGCAAATTCCCCTTGAGATAGTGGCATGAAATGGCTGGCCCTGGCACTGGCGCTATTACTCGCAGCCTGTTCGCCAGCGCCGAGCCCGCTTAACCAATACCCGCAGCGATTAGCCAACGTTTTTGACGTTAAAGCGCCGGCGGTTAGCTTACCGCTGCTTGCCAACGGCGGCGGCAGACAGTGGGCGCTAACCGTGCCAGAGGTCACCGTTAACGTTAAACAAGCTTACGCCCTTCGCCACTGCAACCTGCTAGGGCTAATTAGCGAGCGCAATGCGCCTTTGGGCAAAACCGCGCCACCGTCGCAGCGCTTTTTATATGAGGTCAAACTCTTAGCCGCGCTTAAGGCCTGCCAGCCGCAAGATGAAAGCCTTCAGCAGCTGGTGCAACAGTTGGTTAGCGAAAAATCGGCCAGCCTGCCGCTGGTGGCTTGGCGACTGGTAAGCGACGATGAAGCCTTTAGAGCCAACTGGCGCCATGACCGGGCACCGCTCAAGGCGTTTGCAGGCATCCAAAATGCCCAAACCCTGTTTAGTGATATCAGCGCCCTTCTCAAGGGCGACGATGAAAAACGCCAGGCACGGCTGGAAGACGAACTGGGCGACTTTGAAAATTCCCGTATTCTGGCTCGGCTCAATCAGCAGCTAAGTGATGGTATCCATTCCCTGAATGCCGTTACCACGCTAATAAAACGCCAAGGCCCCAAGCTCGTTTGCATCCATGGCCACCCTGGCAGCCAAGCCAAACGGGTTAGGGACTTTTTCTTTAGCTACTACGGCAAGCAGGTTCAGCCTTATTTAGGGCAACTCGTGGCTACCGATCGCGCTTTAAAAGGCAGCCTCTGGCCGCTGATAGCCCATCTTCCACACCCCAAGGACCCCAATATTGCCTTCTTGGCCAGCCAGCAACCGGACAGTTTAAGCGGGCAATTTATGGCCGCCCTTCATCGCCATACCCATGCCTGGCAACAGCTGCTAGGCCGCTGCGGCCTAGCGCCGGGCCCGTAGATCAACGGGCCCACGATAAGCCTTGGCCAATGGTCAGTTAGGGAAAGGCCGCTCATTTGCATAAAACCTCGCCAAACAGCAGCTTGGTCATTGTTTTGCACTTGCCGAGGCTAAGCCACGTCGCTATCATTGGCGTCCGTTCAGCCTTGCGCTGGCAGTACACCCGTAGCTCAGTTGGTTAGAGCACTACCTTGACATGGTAGGGGTCGGTGGTTCGAGTCCACTCGGGTGTACCAAAAATTCAGATGTATACACCCGTAGCTCAGTTGGTTAGAGCACTACCTTGACATGGTAGGGGTCGGTGGTTCGAGTCCACTCGGGTGTACCAAATTGCAAAAAGCCCGCTCAATTGAGCGGGCTTTTTGTTGGTAACTATTTACCCCAGCAACCAATCACAAAAGGCTTGTGGCGCCTCTATTGAAGGCACATGCCCTACCCCGTCCAAAACAGTCAAGGTGGCGCCAGGTAAATGGTTTGCCAGAGCTTGTAAGGTGGCGGGGGGCGTTGAGGCATCGTCACTGCCCGCCAGCAATTTTACCGCCACCTTATTCGCCTGCATTTGCCCCTGGCTGTTAAAAGCCGCCAGCAGCTGGCAAAGGGCAATGTAGCTTTGCTGATCGGTACGTGCCAGTTGCTGCTGCCAGCCACTGGCTAAGGCACTGTCTTTTGCAAGGGAACGCGGGGAAAACCAGCGCACAACCAGCTGCCCCGCCAGGGCCGCCAGGCTTTGGCCGTTAATGGCATCAATCCTCTCTTGCCAGCCCTGAGGGCTGCCGATCACCGCGCCAGTGTTAGTTAAAAAGGCTTTTTTAAGGCGCTCAGGTACCGTCATCAGCAGTTGCTGGCCGATAACGCCACCAATAGAGGTGCCACAAAAGCTAAAACGGGCAATATCCAGACTATCAATCAGTGCCAGCAAAGCGTTGCTGAGTGTGGCCACATCAATGGCCGTCACCGGGCCACTGGCACCGTGCCCAGGAAGATCCCAACTGAGTAGCCGATAGCGGCTTTGCAGCCGGTCTAAACAAGCATCCCACACCTGCTGCGACATGCCCAAAGGATGACTTAACACCAGTAACGGTTTGGCTTCATCCCCCAGCAGTCGGTATTGCAGCAATAGCGGGCCATTCACAAAAAAGGCCATAACAACTCCATGGCAATCAATCTGCCCTAACGCTAACGGCAACTTAGTGTCATGGTCAATCGAACGCCCTTGGACAAGGGCGCAAAAACCTTTAAAAAGCAAAGTTAATCAAACGCTTAGAATAGCCATATCATTTTACTTGGTATTAATACCTAAAAGATATGCCTGCTACAGTAGCGAAGGGTCTTGCTGCTTTTGGCTGACCAGCTCCGAGAGAATAAGGTTGGCTAGGCGCATTACGGCATTCGGCGGCTCGCGGCGGCGGCTGCAAAGCACCGGCGAGGTGGCATCGCTACCGGTAATGGCGCGAAACACCACATCTTCACGGGTGACTCTTTTCACCTGCTCCGGCACCAATGTGTACCCCAAATCAGAGGCCACCAACGCCAAGGCGGTTTGCACATCGTTAACCTGCTGCACCGGGTTAGGCTTTAGTGCCTGATTGGCAAACAGCCCCTGCATAATGTCGGCAAAATTAGGGCCGCTGCCACTTGGGTACACCACCAAAGGTTCATTCGCCAACTGGCTAAGGCTCACCGGCCCCGTTGCCAGCGGATGTTCAGCCGGCAAGGCAGCGATAATGCGCTCGTTGAATAGAAGCTCTTGTTCTACTTCACTATCGTCGATGTAAAGGCGGCCAAAACCTATATCAATATGGCCCGCTTTTAAGGCTTCAACCTGCTCGCCGGTTTTCATCTCTTTGAGGACAATTTCCACATTCTTATTTTGCCGCAGTCGCCGCACCAACCGCGGTAACTGGCCATAAAAAATGGAAGGTACAAAGCCGATACCAAACACCTGCTTGCCGTGACTGGCCACCTGCCGGGTGCCTGCAACCGTGGCAGCGACCTTATCGAGAATTTGCCGGGCATGGTCCAGAAAATAGCGGCCGGCCGGGGTTAACTTCAGGCCCCTGGCTTCGCGAATAAAAAGCGTCGCCCCAATTTCATCTTCCAGTTGCTTTATCTGCCGGGTAAGCGGCGGCTGGGCAATAAATAGCTTTTGCGCGGCACGGGTGAGGTTTAACTCCTCTGCGGCGGCGCAGAAATAACGTAAATGCCTGAGCTCCATCATACCTCCAGGGTATGGCGACCAACCAAATCAATATTGGTTACTGCCTGTCACTGCCCTTACTGTTCCAAGGGAAGTTTACGTAAAGGAAGAATTAAACCATGCCAGCCACGGTGCAGGAAATAGAAACCTTGTTGGTGGATATTCCCACTATTCGCCCTCACAAGTTGTCCATGACGACCATGGGCTGCCAAACCATGATGATACTGCGCCTCACCGACAGCGACGGCTTAGTAGGTATTGGCGAAGCCACTACCATCGGCGGCTTGAGTTATGGTCCCCAAAGCCCTGAAGGCATTAAATCCGCCATCGACCATTACCTGGGGCCCTTATTAAAAGGCCAAAACTGCGATGATATCAACGGGATTTGCCTGCGCCTTAATAGCGCGGTAAAGGGCAACAGTTTTGCCAAGTCCGCCATTGAAACTGCGCTTTGGGATCTGAAAGGCAAACGCCTTAATCAGCCCCTGCATGCCCTTTGGGGCGGCGCCGTTAATAGCCACTTGCCGGTACTTTGGACCCTGGCTAGCGGCGATACCGCCCGCGATATCGACGAAGCCAAAAGCCTTATCAGTGCCGGGCGCCATAACTGCTTTAAGTTGAAAATTGGCGCCCGTAGCTTAACCGCTGACGTGAGCCACGTTGCGGCCATTAAGGCCGCCCTTGGCGATGACATCAGTGTCAGGGTAGATGTAAACCAAGCCTGGGATGCCAGCACCGCCGCCAAGGGCATGCAGATGCTGCAAGACGCCGGTATCGACCTGGTAGAACAGCCCACACCGGCCAAAGAACGCGCCGCCTTGGCGCAGCTTTGTAGCCGCTTTGTGATCCCCATTCTCGCCGACGAAGCCATTGAGGACAGCCTTGACGCCTTTAGCCTGGCCGCCGCTGGTTTTTGTGGCGCCTTTGCCTTGAAGATTGCCAAAGCAGGCGGCCCACAGCAGGCCCTTAAGGTGGCCGCCGTTGCCAGAAGCGCCGGTATTGGCCTTTACGGCGGCACCATGCTCGAAGGCAGTATTGGCACTGCCGCTGCCCTGCACGCCTGGGCCACCTTAGGCCCACTGCAGTGGGGCACCGAAATGTTCGGGCCGCTGCTGATGAAAGACGACATCGTGACCGAGCCCCTTCGCTACCACAACTTTGGGGTCAGCCTGCCCACCGGGCCAGGGCTTGGCATTGAACTAGACCAAGACAAGCTGGCGTTTTATCGCCGCAACGACTGAGAAGGACAACACCATGCTGTTTAAAGTGGAAATGACCGTCAATATTCCCGCCTCCATGCCCAAGGCCGATGCCGACGCCGTTAAAGCTAAGGAAAAGGCCTATTTCCAAGAACTGCAAACCCAGGGTAAATGGCGCCACATATGGCGTGTGGCCGGGCTTTACGCCAATGTCAGTATCTTTGATGTTGCCGATAACACCGAGCTGCACGACATTCTGACGGCCCTTCCCCTCTACCCCTATATGGACGTTACTGTGACGCCGTTATGCCGCCACCCCTCGTCCATTCACAGTGACGACCGCTAAAGGGCGAAGACCCAAAGCGGCCACAACAAGAACATCAGGAGCTAATTATGTCAGTTAAAGTAATGCAGACCGAAGCCGTGCAAACCCTGTTGGAAAAAGCCAGTGGTTTTGACCAAAGCGGCGGTAGCCAACGTGCCAAAACCCTTATTCACCGCGTGCTAAGCGACCTTTATAAAGCGGTAGACGACCTTAACGTTACCGACCAAGAGTTCTGGGCCGCCATGAGCTACCTCAATGAACTGGGGCAAAGCGGTGAGGCAGCCTTACTGGCGGCCGGTATCGGTTTTGAGCATTTCCTTGATATTCGTAGCGACGCCATCGATGCTGCCGAAGGTTTTGAAGGGGGCACGCCGCGCACCATTGAAGGCCCACTCTATGTGGCAGGCGCCCCTATCAGCGACGGTTTTGCCCGTATGGACGATGGTAAAGACCCCGCCGAAACCATGATTGTTACCGGCACCGTTACCGACAACAATGGCCAGCCCATCGCTGGCGCCGTTGTAGATATTTGGCACGCCAACTCCAAGGGCTGCTATTCCTATTTTGATAAAAGCCAGAGCGACTATAACCTGCGCCGGCGCATCCGCACCGACGAAAACGGCCGTTACGTTGCCCGCTCTATTGTGCCAAGCGGTTATGGCTGCCCGCCCGAAGGCCCTACCCAAAAGCTGCTTGACCTTATTGGCCGCCACGGTAACCGCCCGGCGCACATTCACTACTTTATTAGCGCCGACAATTACCGCCACCTGACCACGCAAATTAATCTAGATGGCGACCCTTACCTGCATGACGACTTTGCTTTTGCGACCCGCGATGAGCTTATCGCCGAGGCAAAGAAAATCACCGACCCGGCCAAGGCCGAAGCCTACGGTTTAAGCGGGCCATTTAACCTGGTGACCTTTGATATCACCTTGTTGCCCACTGAAAATGACGACAAAACCCACCGCGGCAATCGCGAGCGGGCGCTAGAAGCGTAAGGATTTCCTTCCTTGGTATCGGACCTTGTTACTTCGCTGCCCCGATACCTTTTTTATTCTAAAGACAAAAAAGGCGTGCCAAGCACGCCTTTTCATTATGCCTGCGCCATCTTCGGCGCCGTGGCTTCTTTCTCCCTGGCAAAGGGGGCTATGGGATTATTAAGCACCCCGGCAAACTGCAAGCTGCCGGCCGGATCAGCCAAGTCCACCATTTGCTGGTTATTGGCCAGTTGCAGACGGTTGAGGCAGGAAAGGGTAAATTGCGGGGCAAAGAGATCGTGTTTTTTAAACTTCTCGGCAAGCGCTGGGTGGGCGTCCTGATACTGGAGCACACATTCGGCCACTAACGCCCAAAATACCCCTTCGCTTACATCCGCTTGTTCTTCCAAAATGGCGCCAATAAAGCGGAAGAAGCAGTCGAAGACATCGGTCAAAATCGATAACACCTTGTAGTCATCGGGTACCGCCACCGCCAGCCTTTTCACCTGTTCCGACAGCACCACCTCGGTATTAAGAATGGCAATTTCCTCGGCAATGTCTTTCATGATGGCCCGCACCGGTACCTGGTTTTCCATCACTAAAATCAGGTTTTCACCGTGGGGCATAAACACCAGGTCGTGGGCGTAAAAGCAGTGCAGCAGCGGGCTCAAATAAGCCTTTAAATAGCGGCGCAGCCACTGGCGCGTATCAAGGCCCGAGGCGCGAATAAGCGCCACCAGCAAGGCCTTGCCGTCGTTATCCTGATGCAACAGCGCGGTCATGCTCATCAGCTTTTGCCCAGGGTTCAAGCTTGGCAGCGGACTTTCGCGCCAAAGGCCGGATAGCATCTTGCGATAAGGGCTGTGTTTATCCAGGGTGGTTTCAAAATCCGGGTGCATATAACCCACCCCAGCCACTTCACGCAGAATGCTAAAGCCGGTCTCTGCCAGGTAAGGGTCTTGGTTAACCAGGTCGTAGACAAAGTCGTTAATGGCCGGGGTCGTACTCATGTAATAGGGGGACAGACCGCGCATAAAGCCCATATTGAGAATCGAAAGCGCGGTTTTTACATAGCAATTTTCGGGTTTGTCACGGTTAAAAAAGGTGCGGATAGACTGCTGCGCCTGGTAACAATCCAGGCCTTCCCCCAAGCAAATAAGCCGCCCCGTTGCCAGGGGCTTGGCAAAGAGGTAAACCAGCTTGTTAAACCACTGCCAGGGGTGCACCGGCATCAGGTAATAATGCGCCGGGTTAAAGCCCTTTTGGCTAATGCTGGCCTCAAAATCATTGAGCTGGCCTTCGCCCAGTTCGCTTAATAACAGCCGCCGGTAATCAAGGTCTCGACTGGTGGCAAACACGCTGTCGTCTTTGTGGGCGGCCAGCCAAATTAGCCGCACCGGCTGCCCGGCTTCCGGGGCATAGGCCGGAAAATCCAAGGCGTCAAAACCAATGCGGCCATTGTTGGCAATAAAACAGGGATGACCTTCGGTCATTGCCCGCTCAATGGTTTGAAAATCCACATCCACCAGTTCAGCGCTGCTGTATTGCTGGTGTTCGGCCTTATAGGCGGCGCTGTATAAGGTGGCGGCAATTTCTTCAAGGTAGGTGCCAAGCATGGCGGGCTTGATTTTTAGCTGCTGTTGGCAGGCAAGCACCAGCGATGCCGCATCAATAGGTTGGCACTGCTGATGCTGCCAGCATTCAATGCTGTCAGCGGCGATAAGCCAATGGTCAAGGGCAGTGATTTTCGCTGTAAAGCGGTAAAGGCTTTGGCCATCGTCGGCGGCAACGCTATACACGCCGTCACCAAGCGCCTTGGGTATAAAGACTTTTTCATGGCAAAGCTCGGCGAGCATTTTGCGCACCAGGTGGCGGTTAACCTGCTGCCAGCGCGCCGGGGTTAGATGCGCGGCAACGGCCAAAGAGCGGTGCGGTGTTGGCTGCTGCGCCTTAGCAAATTGTTCTGCCGTGCAAAACGCCAGCTCGGCAATCTTGTCAGGCAAGGTAATTTGCCGCTCGTAGACAAATCCGGCCTGGCGATTAAGGCGGTGAATTGCTTGGTTGCGGGTGTCGGGCTCCACCACCACGCGGCTGGCCCCCACTCCGTCAAAGCAAAAATGCAGGGTGGCGTTAAAGGCGGCGCGGCTAAAACCACGTATCGGTGTCTTGGCCGGGGCCAGCAAAATATGCATACCCAGATCGCCAGGGGCAACAGCGTAATGCTCGCCAACCGGGTCTTGCGCCGGGTCATAGCATTCAATCAGCATGACCGCCTTGCCTTGGTGCTCACCGATAAAGCCGCCGCCTTTACCGCTTGATTTGAGCTGTTGGTAGAAGTCGCAAAGCTCACTGATGCTCAGTTTCTCCATCGCCCAAAAACGCGCCCGCTGCTGGCTTAGCCAGCCATGGATTAAGGCCATGTCGTCCGGCAGTTTTAACGGCCTTAGGGTAAAGGCGCCGACTTTGGGGTCAAGAAAAGTAAAAGGGGCAATAGTGTCAGGTAATGTCATGCATCACTCCTTGAAAGCGTTGGTTTATTACCCGCCGACGTGGCGGGTTTTAAAAAGAGGGTAAAGACCAGGGCGCAAGCCAACAGGCTTACCGTGGCCACAAAGAAAGGACATTCGGGAACAAAGGCGCTATTGAGATAACCGGCCAGCCAAGAGGCCATTAGCACCCCCAGGTTTTGGCTGAAACTCACCTTGGCAAAGTCGGTGGCGTAATGGGCCGGGGTACTTAAGCGAAACAGCAGTTGGTCAAGCCGCACCGTGGCGTGATAAAGCCCCCAACCAAACAGTAAACGCCCTATTAGCACCCACAATGGCGAAAGCGCACTTTGCAACAGCACGCCAATCACCAAAAAGCTCAGCGGCCCCAGTAATTGCCAAGGATCAGACGCGGTTTTGTGGCGATAACTACGCCATAGCGCCAGCAACGCCACCCCGGCAGGCAATGCAAACACCAACCCGGACACCAGGGTGTCGTCAATGCCGCTACGCCCTTCCCAATAACGGGTAAAAAAGGGCCGAATAAGATAAATACTGAAGTAAAACAGCACCATGACGCTGCAAAGGCGCACTAGCAGTCGCCAAGAAGAACCTTGGCCCTTCGCTGGCGAAGGTGCGGCCTGCAGTGGCGGCTGGCGCCGCTTTAGCCACAGGCAAAGCGCGGTTTGCAAAACATCGCCCAGCGCCATCAACACAAAAATGTCGCGCGCGTTCAGCCACTGCAACATGCCCCCGCCCAGCAGTGCCCCGGCAATGGCGCCAAAATGCACCGTAACCGACAGCAGGCCGATAGTACGGCCATGATGCTGTTGCTGCTCCAAGGCCATAATTTGCGGATAAATCAGCAGATAACTGGCTTTAAAGGCCAGCATCAGCAACGAGGCGAGCCAAAAAAGCCCAAAGCTCGTCACCCAATAGCAGCTCAGGCTTAAAGCCGCGGCCACTAGCTGGGTAGCAATAAGGATGTTCAGTAACGAACGTCCCCTGGCGAGCCTTGCCCACACCGGAAACGCCAGCATCACCACCGCGCAAATGGCAGCAAGATAGAGCCCTACCCAGTGGGCGTTGTGGCGGGCAAAGGCCTCGGCGAAAAAGCGGGGATAAAACGGCACCAGCATTGCATCCCCCACCACGGCGATGAGGGTGAGCACAATCAGTGCCGACTTAAACGACAGTCGCATCAGAGTAAGGTCTCCAGCGGTTGCCGGGTAACGGCGCTTTGGCCAGCGCCAAACTCTTGAAAGGCTATGCGTTTTTCAACCGGATAAACCTCGCGGCCGGTTAATGAGCGCAAAATGCAGCTATTGCGATAGCACGCCATACCCAGATCCGGGGTGACAAAACCGTGGCTGTGTAGCTCGGCATTTTGCACAAACACCCGGCCCCCGCTCTTATCGATGCTGTAATCGCGGCGCACCGCGAAGCGGCCCTGGTTGTCCCAGTTAAGCTCCTGTGCCACCGGCGTTAAAAACGCCGGCACTTGATAGCGATAGCCGGTTGCCAGCACCAAGCCTTGGGTTTGGTGCTGAAAGTGGCGGCCCTGTTCCTGATGATAAAAGCGCAGTGAAAAACCCTGCTCGGGGGCATAGTTGGCATCTTCTAGCGCCACGTTGGTGCGCAGCTCCACCGGCACCCGGCCACTAAGCCGTTTGGCGTACAGGCAGTCAAAAATGGCGTTGATAAGCTCACTGTTGATGCCTTTATAGAGGTGTTTTTGACTGCTGATGAGGGCATCGCGCCTGGCACCTGGCAAGGCATGGAAGTAATCAACGTATTCAGGCGATGTCATTTCCAGGGTGAGCTTGGAATACTCCAGCGGGAAAAAACGCGGTGAACGGGTCAGCCAGTTCAGCTGGTAACCGTGGCTATCAATGTCTTGCAGCAGATCGTAGAAAATCTCGGCGGCGCTTTGCCCGGAACCCAGGACCGTAATGGCCTTTTGCTGTTGCAGCTGCGCCTTTTGATAAAGGTATTGCGAGGCATGCAGCACTGGCCCGTCAAGGTTTTCACAGCACTTAGGCACAAAGGGTTTGGGGCCGGTGCCTAGCACCAGTTTGCGCGCCAGCACCTCACTTTGCTGGCCGGTTTTGCTGCACACCAAATTGACGCGGTAGCAGTCGAGCTGTTCGTCAAAGTGCACCGCATCGACCCGGCGGTTAAAGCGAATATTGCTTAATTGCTGGCTAACCCATTGGCAATATTGGTTGTATTCACGGCGCAGTAAAAAGAAGTTCTCGCGAATATAGAAGCTGTAAAGGCGCCCTTGCTGCTTGATGTAATTTAAAAAGCTGTAGCGGCTGGTGGGGTCAGCCAGGGTTACCAAGTCCGACATAAAAGGGGTTTGCAGGTGCACATCTTCCATCATCAACCCCGGGTGCCAGTCAAAACCGGGGCGCTGGTCAACAAAGAGTGCCTTTAGTTCGCTAACCGGTTCGGCCAAACACGCCAGACTTAAGTTAAAGGGCCCAAGGCCCACTCCCAGCACATCAATAATGGGCTTAGCCATGGGCCACCTCCTCCAGATTATGGTGTTCGCTAAATTGCGCCAGCAGCCGCTGGCCTTGCTGTTTAATCATTTCCACCACCCCTTGCATGTCACTGATGGTGGTGGCGGGGTTGAGTAGGGTGAATTTGAGGTATTGGCGGCCCTTTACCTGGGTGGCGGCGATCATGGCCTGGCCTGACGCCATCACGGCTTGGCGAATAGCCTTGTTAAGCCGATCCCAGTCGCCAACCAGCCCTGCCGGGCGAAAACGAAACACCACAGCGCTTAATTGCGGCTGGTGCAGCACCTCGATGTCGGGTTCGGACAGCAACAAAAGATAAGTGCGGCGCGCTAACAGCATGGCCGCTTCAAAGCCTTGGCCAATAGCGTCCGCCCCCATAATGCGCAGGGTCAGCCACAGCTTTAAGGCGTCAAAGCGGCGGGTGGTTTGCAGGCTTTTATCCACCAGATTGGGTGTGCCTTCCTGGCGCTGGCTTAGGGGGTTGAGGTAGTCGGCATGCCAGGTCACCACACTTAAATGGGCTTTGTTTTTAACCAACAGCGCGCTGCAACT
Source organism: Gallaecimonas mangrovi (assembly GCF_003367375.1). Classification (GTDB taxonomy): domain Bacteria; phylum Pseudomonadota; class Gammaproteobacteria; order Enterobacterales; family Gallaecimonadaceae; genus Gallaecimonas; species Gallaecimonas mangrovi. The sequence continues at coordinate 1,705,106 of NZ_CP031416.1, read as the reverse complement.
GACCGGCTGGAAAAAGGCCTTGTGGTAGTCGACAGTCACCGAGTCAGCCAATTCAATGCCGCTAAGGCGCCAGCGCTGCTTTGAAGACACCAGCAGGCCGCAACCGTACGCGGCGTCGACATGGCACCAGGCGCCCACCTCTTTGGCCACTTTGGCCACTTTGGCAATGGGGTCGATACTGCCAAAGTCGGTGGTACCAGCCGTTGCCACCACGGCCATGGGCAGCTTGCCAGCGGCTTTTGCCGCCTCCAGCGCTGTGTTTAGGGCCGCGATATCCATGGCAAAGTGCCGATCGCAAGGCACGGCGACCACAGCGTCATAACCCAGCCCCAGTAGCGCTGCTGCTTTTTGGATGGAAAAGTGACTTAGCTCTGAGCAAAAAATTTGTAAGCGCTTGGCCTCTGGCGGCAGGCCATGCTCGCGTACGTTGTGGCCAAAATATTGCTGGCAGGCGTTGTCCCGCGCCAGCAGCATTGCCATCAGGTTCGACTGGGTGCCACCGCTGGTAAAAATGCCGTCGGCGTCCTGGTCAAAACCAATACGCTTTGCCGTCCAGTCCACCAGGCTTTGCTCAATGAAGGTGGCGCCACCGCTTTGGTCCCAGGTATCTACCGAGGTATTAAGCGCCGACAAAATCAGCTCTGCCAGCAGTGACGGCACTACCACCGGGCAATTGAGATGGGCAACATAATGGCGGTGATGAAAATACACCGCGTCATCTAAATAGAGCTGTTCAAGCTCAGTCAGTGCGGCGTTGACATCGCTAAGGGGGGTATTTAAATCGAGCTTGGAAAATGCCTTGGCAAGCGCCCTAGGGGTTTTGCCACTAAAGGGCTTAGCGGTGGCGGTTAAGCGCTTTTCTACCAGTGCCAAACCTTTTTCGAGGTGTTGCCGATATAGGCCAAGCTGTTGGTCGTTAAAAAGAAATGCCGTGGGATCTGACGATAAACCACCGGCTTTTACTAAGGAATTAGGCTGCGCGTTGTCCATGATGAGCCTTCTGGTTAGGTTGAAAAAACAGGGCTGACAGAGCACCTGTGCGAAACACCATTTTATATAATGAAAATCATTCTCATTATTAAATAAAAAATTTCAACCCTGAAAAAAGTGCAGGTTTATGGCTCTGTACAAATCACTGGCGGTGTTAAAGGGGAAAATGGTGCGATAGCGCACGCCCAAAGCAACTCAGCACCTTCATGGTTTGCGCGACACGACAGTACGTGGTTTAGCCAGGATGAATAGAAAAGCGACGGCTTTTTAAGCTATTGCGGCTTTGGTGCCATTATCTCAAGATGGCGTTATGCCTTAAGGAGGGGGAGTTTATGGATATGGCAAGGCAGCCAGCTTCGGCAATGCAACATCAAAACAGCCTAACCTACTTGGTCTTTGCCCTCGCCTTTACCAGCGGCTTTGCCATTATGTCGGTGGAATTACTGGGCGGACGGATACTGGCCCCTTACTTTGGCTCAAGCATTTATGTGTGGGGCTCGGTCATCACCATTTTCATGGTGGCACTGTCGTTGGGTTATTTGATTGGTGGCCGGTTGTCACTACGCACCCCGAACCTGGCTCGCTATGGGCTTTTTTATGCACTTGCCGCCGTGGCGCTGATGCCGATTGTGTTACTCGGGGAAAATGCCATGGCGATGGTGTTTAAACATGTCACCGACCCCCGCTATGGTTCTTTACTGGCCGCATCAGTGCTGTTTTTTCTCCCCACCTTGGTGATGGGCATGATAGCGCCCTACTCGGTACGGCTGTTGGTCAAACACCAGCAGCACAGTGGCCAAGTGGCAGGTTTTTTATATTTTATCTCTACCTTGGGAAGTGCCCTTGGCACCCTTGCCACATCCTTTTATCTGGTGCTGTGGCTCGAGGTAAATACCATTATGTTGGCGCTGATAGCACTGATGTTTACCGGCGCCTTGGTCGCTTTTTTAGGTCATTACGGGATGAAAGAACGGTGTCTATGATGCGATTGATGGGGCTGCTACTGTCGGTATTTGCCGCCAACAGCACAGCAAAAACGGTGCATCAGGAAAGGTCCTTGTACCAAAACTTGTCGGTGGTTGAAAAAGACGGCCGTCGCTGCCTGGTTTTTGCCGCCATAAGGGGCGACCAAAACCAAACCTGCCAGTACCTTGATGGCAGCGAAAAGCTGGTGTTCCCTTATGTGCGCATGGTACTTGCTGGCCTGTTAGTGAACCCAAAACCACAACGCATTTTAATGGTCGGCCTGGGGGGCGGTTCGGTGCCAACAGTGCTGCACGAACTTTACCCTGATTCACAAATTGACGTGGTAGAAATAGATCCGGCCGTTGAAAAAGTGGCTAAAGCCTATTTTGGTTTTAAAGAGTCGGCCAAGATGCAGGTCACCATCAGCGATGCCAGGGTCTTTATTAAAAGAGCGGCACTATCTCATCAGCAATACGATTTGGTGATCCTCGATGCCTTTAATGGCGACTACATCCCCGAGCACCTCATGACCGAAGAGTTCTTAGAGGAAAGCAAAGGCTTATTAAGCGACCAGGGCGTGTTGGTGGCCAACACTTTCTCTACCAGCAAGTTGTACGACCATGAGTCCACAACCTACCGCAAGGTATTTGGGCCCTTTTTCAATTTTAAAATGAAAGGCACCTTAAACCGGGTCATTATCGCGGCCAAAGCTCCGCTGCCGAGCGCGCAAACCCTTAACGAAAATGCCGCGTCGTTGACGCCCGAGCTAAAAGCCTTCGCCGTGCCCATAGCGCAGTATCCGGACAAACTGTCCACCGCCATTGACTGGGACACGTCGGCCAGAGTGCTAACCGACCAATACGCACCCGTTAACTTGTTAAATAAAGAATAAAGCTAACGTAATGAGTATGTTGGAAAAACAGCCCAACAAGGCTTGGCAGCCAATAAAAAGGCGGCCAGTTTTTTTTTACAACAATTTGGTCGTCTTAATGAGAAATAACCCGAGGTATAATGCTCTGATACGGGCAATAGCCTTTTAATTGACTACAGGCAAAACCATGAGAAACAGCAGTCAAAAATCTCAGGGCCTCCTGCTTTTCAACCTGACCGAGCGCCAAACCTTTGCGCTGGGTACATTGAAAGTCAGGGAAATTGTGCCTTATCAGCCCCTGACCATGTTGCCAAAGTCGCACCATACGGTGCTGGGCTCAGCCCCTATTCGTGGCAACCCGATCCCGGTTATCGACATGGCCGCCGCCGTTGGTTATCGGCCCATCCAGCCGGAAGAGATGAAGCATTGCTTTATTATCATCACCGATTGCCAGCGGCAAATCGTCGGTTTTATGGTGCGTAAAGTTGACCGGATCATGGAAAGTGACTGGCGCAATATATCCCCAGCCCCACGCTCTGCCGGGCGCAATATTTTTGTGTCGGGGGTAACCCATTTTGACGGCAAAATGGTGCAGCTGCTGGACATCGAGATGTTGCTGTCGCACATTTTCCCGCCGGTAGATGAACACCTGTTTGCTCAAATCAGCGCCAGTGATCAGCGCCAGCTGCGCCAACAGCGCATTTTGTTTGTAGACGACTCCCATGTGGCCCGTAAGCAGTTATCTGACGCCCTCAACTTTATCGAGATCCCGTTCGATTTTTGTACCGACGGCGCTGATGCTCTGGAGATGATGAAAAAGGCTGCCGAAGAAGGCCAGCCCTACAACATTCTGGTCAGCGATATTGAAATGCCAGGCCTGGACGGTTACGAGCTGACCTTTGAGGTGCGGGATAACAGCAAAATCAAAGGCTGTTACATCATTTTGCACACCTCATTGTCCAGCGAAATTAGCGTTGATAGAGCGCACCAAGTCGGCGCCAATGAGGCCTTAACCAAGTTTGACGCCGCCGAGCTGATCCACGGCATGCTAAGGGGCGCCGAACACGTCGAAAAAGGCGATGTAACCCCTGGCGTAGAAAGCCGAAAAATCACCCAATAAGCCGCTTAGCTCACAATGGGTATTAAAAAGGGCGCTGCGGCGCCCTTTTTAGTCAGCGAATGTAGCCTGCTTTTACCAGAACACGCCGCCTTTATCCGCTGTGATGATGGTGATTTTCGTTGTCATTCTCTAGGGGTAAGGTGTCGATAAACATGGCAACAACCACAAATAGAGCGATCACTAGCCAAAGCCACCACAGGGACAACAGACTGTGTTGCAGTGAGGCCAGAAAGTCCATAACTCCTCCTAGCGTCAAATATGATCTTTAAGCCAAGCGCAGTCGTTGCTGCGCTTAAAACCTAAGGTGTTTTCCATTAATAGTTTTAGTGAAGGGCTGGCAGAAGAACAACGAAAGCGGCATTGGCGTTCAGATAACCAATAGTCAAAGCGGGGATTATCTCGTTGCAAGTTACAAATAGACTCCCTGAACTCTGGGTACTGCACCTGTAGTTTCATTGCCACCCTCCTTGCGCCTTTTGCTATTAAGCCGACTGCAACACCTTAGCCACCCGAGCTGTCTTTATGGTTCGGTGATGTTTACCAGCACATCGCAGGTAGTTTGGGTGGCGGTCGTGATAGGCGTAAAACAACAGCGAAAAAGGTTCATGGTGCGACCAGCGCTGAACATCAATTGCCGATTTCATATGCAGGGCCATAACAGTGTCCTTGTTTCCAGCTCTCCTGTTCAGCGTAGTAGAGGCTATAAAGCCCCACTTTGACTCAGGTCATATTGGTCAAAAAAAAGCCCGGCTAATGCCGGGCCTAGAAGAACGAGTCCATCTAAATAAACAGAGATTCAACATGTCGAACGGCCAAGGCCGCACAGATAAATAAGCAACCGATAACAGCGCCGACTTATCTTGCACTCAAGATAGGTGATAGCTCGATCGTGCTTTTTGATGCAGGTCATATCACCTTAACTTAGTGGTTGAGCAACAATCCGCACCGCCCGCAAATGTTAAAAACAAAAACTAAGAAATAGACTTAATAACATTTCGGCAAACCTTGCCCTACTCCCGCTTTTACTGAACCAACAAACAACCGGCCTTTAAAAAGCAGCCGAAAGGTGACTTTACGCGGTCAAGCTGCCGTGTTTTGCCGCCACTGCACTGGTATGGTCAGCGACAACAAAAAATAACCATTAATTTAACATTGCCTCATGGATATTTCGGGGTAATGCCACTGACCGGGAAACACACTATGCAAAAGACCCTACTGGCACTGACCATTGCCGCCACCCTCGCCACCGGCGCCTGCTCTGACCAAAACAGCGAAAAAAACGGCGCCGCGCCCAAAGCTGAGCAAACCGCTAGCGCGCAAAGCAGCAACCCGCTGTTCACGACCTCAACGCTGCAGTATCAGGCACCAGAATTCGACAAGATAAGCCTAGATGACTACGTGCCCGCCTTTGAAAAAGGCATGCAAGAGCAGTTGGCCGAGATCAACGCCATTGCCAACAACACTGAAGCGGCCACTTTCGACAACACCATCGTCGCCATGGAAAAAAGCGGCGCCATACTGAGCCGCACCGCCAGCACCTTTTTTAACCTCACCGGCACCATTTCTAATGAGAAAATTCGGGCTATTCAGTCACAAATGGCCCCTAAGCTGTCGGCGCACAGCGATAACATCAACCTAAACCCCAAACTGTTTGCGCGGGTTGAAACCGTGTACAACAACCGCGACAGCCTGCAAGGTGAAGACAAACGCCTAGTAGAGGTTTACTACAAGCGTTTTGTTCGCGCAGGCGCCAAACTGGATGACACGCAAAAAGCCAAGGTACGTGAACTTAACGGTGAAATGGCGAAGTTAACCAACGACTTTGCGCAAAATGTTCTCAAAGCCACCAAAGACGCAGCCATCGTTGTAGATGACAAATCCGAGCTTGCCGGCCTTTCTGACGCTGACATTGCAGGCCTGGCCGCAGCGGCCAAAGACGCGGGCATGGACGGCAAATACCTTATCAACCTGGTGAACACCAGCCGCCAGCCCATTATGACCAGCCTGGACAACAGAGCGCTGCGTGAAAAAATATGGAAAGCCTCAACCGGCCGCGCCCTTGATTTAAACGGCCCGGTAGTAAAACTCCTTACCGAGTTGCGCGCCGAGAAAGCGAAGCTAATGGGTTTTGACACCTGGGCTGATTACGTTCTGGATAACCAAATGGCGAAAACGCCAGCGGCAGCATTCAAGATGCTGGACGACCTGGCACCCAAAATTGTTGCCAAAACCAAGCAAGAGGCCAGCCAAATTCAGGCTGAAATCAAAGCGGCGGGTGGCGACTTTGAACTGCAACCCTGGGACTGGACCTATTACGCCGAAAAAGTCCGTACCAGCAAGTACGATTTAGACCAAAGCCAGGTTAAGCCCTACTTTGAGCTTAACAACGTCATGCAAAACGGCTTGTTCTTTACCATGCAAAACCTGTTTGGTATAACCCTCAAAGAGCGCCACGACTTACCGGTTTATCACCCGGATGTGCGTACTTTTGAAGTGTTCGACCACGACGGCAGCTCCATTGGCTTTTTCTATGCCGATTACTTTGCCCGTGACGGTAAGCGTGGCGGAGCCTGGATGAACGCCATGGTGAGCCAAAGCACCCTGCTGGGCCAGAAGCCGGTTATCGTGAATGTGCTGAACATTCCCAAACCTGCCGCGGGCCAACCGGCGCTGCTGACCTTTGATGAAACCAGTACCATGTTCCACGAGTTTGGTCATGCCCTGCACGGCCTGTTTTCAAAGGTGAAATACCCAAGCCTTGCCGGTACCAGTGTGCCGCGCGATTTTGTGGAGTTTCCTTCGCAATTTGAAGAAGACTGGGCCATCAACCCGAAAGTGTTGGCCAACTACGCCAAGCATTATCAAACCGGCGAAGCTATCCCGGCTGAACTGCTGCAAAAGCTCTTGGCATCCCGTAAATTTAACCAGGGTTTTGACAGCCTCGAATACGTGGAAGCTGCGCTGCTGGATATGGAATGGCACAGCTTTAAAGCCGGCACCGATACCGGTGATGTCATGGCGTTTGAAGATAAAGCGCTTGAAAAACATGGTGTAAAAATGGCCGTAGTCCCACCGCGCTACAAGAGCCCTTACTTTAGCCACACCTTTGCCGGTGGTTACTCTGCCGGTTACTACGCTTACCTTTGGACCGAAGTGTTTGCGGCCGATGCCTTTGCTTATATGAAAGAAAACGGCGGTTTAACCCGTGAAAACGGCGACAAATTCCGCGAGGCCATTTTGTCGAAAGGCAACAGCATTGACCCGATGCAGCAATACATTAACTTCAGGGGCGCCAAGCCCACCGTTGATGCGCTGCTAAAACGCCGAGGCTTAGTTGACTAAGTCGCTATGAGTGAAAAGCCCCGCTGGTGCGGGGCTTTTTTATGCCAGGGCCTGGCGGTAAGCAAAAAGCCCCGGTGTGCCGCCAGTCATCACAAACAGCAGCGTTTGGCCGTCGTATTTCCCAGCATTAATTGCCGCTAGCAAACCGGCAAAAGCCTTACCACTATAGACAGGGTCTAACAGCAGCCCCTGGCGCCTTGCCATCAGGCTGAGCGCCGCTTTCATCGACGCGGTTTCGATACCGTAGCCTGGGCCTAATTCACTATCGTCAATGAGAATATCGCTCGCCGTGACGTCGCTGCCTAACAGGGCAGCTACCTGCTGCGCCTTAGCCAAGGTATTGCTACAGGCCTCAGCCAATGGCGAAAGCACCGTGTAGCCTTGCACCTTGCTGCCACTGTGGCCTAAGGCCTTAAAACCGGCGACCAAACCGGCTTGGGTGCCATGACTGCCATTGGCCACCACCACTTTGTCAAAATAACGGCCCATGGCCACTTCCTGGTGCACAATTTCTTCGGCGCAACTGGCGTAACCCAACATACCGATGGCGCTAGAGCCACCGGCCGGAATAACCAAAGCGCGGCCAGCCAATTCCCGCGCCCGCTGTTCGGCAAAGGCCAAGGCATCGGCGTCGCCTGGCAGGTCATGGATGGTGGCGCCAAACAGGTTATCAAGCAGCGGGTTGCCGTTATAAAGATAATCGTCATCACTTTTAGCCACAGTACGCGTTAATACCAGCTCTGCGTGAAAGCCTACCGCGGCAGCACTGGCCGCCGTTAACCGGGCATGGTTAGATTGCCGCGCCCCTACCGTAATTAAGGTGTCTTTACCCTCAGCTCTGGCTTGCCCCAACAAAAACTCGAGCTTTCTCAGCTTGTTGCCGCCGCCACCAAGGCCGGTTAAGTCGTCCCTTTTCACAAACAAGGCACAGCGGCCATCAACACATTGCTCCAATCGTGTCAGCCGCTGAATAGGTGTGGGGCCTTCCAGTAAAGAAACCCGTTCAAAATCGTTTAGCTTGGGCATTTGTAAATACATGGCCTTTCATCCTTACCCGCCGCAACGGCACGCAAAAAAAGATAATAAAAAGTAACAGATGCAATGGCAGCGTTAAAAAGGCGCTTTTGCAACATCCTCTTACCGAAAATGCTCGGTGAACGGCCGGTGGTTCCGGCCGGTAGCCATTGTTAAAAGGCGTTGCTACTTGCTATGGTTCCGCTGTTAACCACAGCACCGCGCGTTTATGCCTTCACATAACAAGAAAGGCCGCGCAAGCAAACATCCTTGGGAGAACCCGATGCGTAAGACCCTTATTGCTACCGCCATTGGCGCAGCACTGGCCCTGAGCGCCTGCTCAGATGACCCAAAAGCAGAACATCAAGCAGCCCCGGCCAAAGAGCAGTCAGCTATGTCCGCCGACCATGAAAACGTGCTGATGCACAAAAGCACGCTGCAATATCAGGCCCCAGAATTCGATAAGATCACTGTTGACGACTACCTGCCTGCCTTTAAAAAAGGCATGCAAGAGCACAGTGCTGAAATTAAAGCGATTGCTGATAACAGTGCCGCCCCGACCTTCGAAAACACCATTGTTGCCATGGAAAAATCCGGCACCTTGCTAAACCGCGTATCCACCGTGTTTGGCAACCTGTCTGGCCTGGTATCAAACAAGCAATACCAAGACATCGAAGCGGAGATGGCGCCTAAGCTGGCCGCTCACAGCGACAGCATTTACCTCAATCCAACGCTTTTCGCCCGCATTGAAACCATCTACAAAAACAAAGCGAGCCTGAGCAAAGAAGACCAGCGCCTGACGGACTTCTACTACAACAACTTTGTTCGCGCTGGTGCCAAACTGTCAGCCCAAGACAAAGCGAAGATCGGTGAAATCAACGGTGAACTGGCCAAACTGACCAGCCAATTTACTACCAACATCTTACAGTCGTTCAAAAACGAAACTATTTTGGTGAAGGACAAGAGCGAACTGGCAGGCCTTAGCGATGACGAAATCGCGTCACTGGCCGCTGCAGCCAAAGATGCCGGCAAAGATGGCTACATGATCACCCTGGTTAACACCACTCGCCAGCCCATCTTGCAGCACCTGGATAACCGCGAGCTTCGCAAAAAAATCTGGGAAACCTCTGCTCACCGCGCCCAGGATAACGGCCCGGTATTGCTGAAACTGGTTGAACTGCGCGCCGAAAAAGCCAAGTTGCTGGGTTACCCCACTTGGGCGGCTTATGTGCTGGAAGACCAAATGGCCAAAACCCCGGACGCCGTTTTTGACATCCTTGATAAACTGGCGCCCAAAGCCGTAGCCAAAGCCAAATCTGAAGCGGCTGATATTCAAGCTGAAATCAAAAAAGACGGCGGCGATTTCAAACTGCAGCCTTGGGACTGGGCCTATTACGCCGAAAAAGTGCGTAAAGCCAAATATGACCTGGACGAAAGCCAAGTTAAACCTTACTTCGAATTCAATAACGTACTGCATGACGGCCTGTTCTATGCCATGCACAAACTGTATGGCATTACCTTTAAAGAGCGTAAAGACCTGCCGGTTTGGAACAAAGATGTCATGCCGTTTGAAGTGTTCGACGCTGACGGTAAATCCATTGGCCTGTTCTACGAAGATCCCTACGCCCGCACCGGTAAAAGCGGTGGCGCCTGGATGTCTGAGTGGGTAACACAGTCAGGCCTGTTGGGTAACCACCCGGTTATTTACAACGCCTTGAACATTCCAAAACCGGCGCCAGGCCAGCCCACCCTGCTGACCTTTGACGAAGTGACCACCATGTTCCACGAATTTGGTCACGCCCTGCACGGTATGTTCTCTGACGTGAAATATCCGTCACTGGCCGGTACCAATACCCCACGCGACTTCGTCGAATTCCCATCACAGTTCAACGAAGATTGGGACATCAACCCAGAAGTGATTTCCCACTACGCCAAGAACTACAAAACTGGCGCGCCAATTCCGAAAGAGCTGCTGGATAAAGTGCTGGCTGCCCACAAGTTCAACATGGGCTTTGACACCACTGAATACCTTGGCGCAGCCCTTTTGGATATGGAATGGCACAGCATTCCGGCTGGCACCAAAATTGACGACATCGACGCCTTTGAGCACAAAGCACTGGCCAAACACGGCATCGATTACGCGCCGGTTCCACCGCGCTACAAGTCTCGTTACTTCAGCCACATCTTCTCTGGCGGCTATTCTGCCGGTTACTACGCTTACCTGTGGACCGAAGTATTTGCAGCCGACGCCTTCCAGTACATGAAAGACAATGGCGGCCTGACCCGTGAAAACGGCGACAAGTTCCGTAAAGACGTATTGTCTAAAGGCAACAGCCAAGACTTGATGGAAGACTACATCAAGTTCCGTGGCCAAAAGCCCACCATCGATGCGCTACTCAAGCGCCGCGGTTTGGTGAACTAACAAAAAGGCGCCGCAAGGCGCCTTTTTTTATTGCCAAAGCCGGTTTATAAACGCCATTAAATCCCGCCACAGCCCCATTTAAAGCCCAATTCTGGTACCCTAATCAGGCGCAACGCCGTTAAAGGATGAACCATGACACCGGCCATCGTTCTGCTGGAAAAACAGCAGGTTCCCCATCAAATTTTAAGCTACCACCATGACCCTAAAGCGCCCGCTTATGGTTTGGAGGCCGCTGACGCACTGGCTCTCCCCTACGCCCAAGTATTTAAAACGCTACTGGCAAAGCTTGATACCGGCAAATTGGTGGTGGCGTTGGTCCCTGTTGATAAACACCTCGATTTAAAACGGCTAGCCAAAGCCGCGGGGGGAAAAAAGGCCGAAATGGCGGTGCCAGCAGAGGCCGAAAAAGCCACCGGCTATGTGGTGGGCGGCATTAGCCCCCTTGGGCAAAAAAAGCGCTTAGCACTGTTTCTTGACGACAGTGCCAGCGGCTTTGACATGATTCATGTCAGTGCCGGTAAACGTGGCCTTGAAGTGTCGCTTAATCCCAGTGATTTAATACAACTGACCGGTGGCCAGTTGGCCGCACTGGCCAAATAGCTGGCCAAGGCGTGCCTGCTGTTGCCGCTCAAGTGCCAGAATGAACCACTGAGTAACGCATTTAATCGTTTACGTTAAAGCGAGTTTGACGGTTTCTTAATAGCAACAGAGAATGCCGCCATTAAATCTGTGCCCTGAGCACAAGGGCAGACCTTTTTGGGTCTGCATAAAACTTAAAACTATCCACTACGAGGTTTGCACGCTATGGCTGGAGCAACGCCACAGAGCACTGCCCAAACAATGCAGCAGCAAGGACAACCGAAGAACTACCTGTTTGCGTTGGTGTCTTTGTCTTCACTGTTTTTTATGTGGGGGTTGATCACCAACCTCAATGACACCCTGATCCCGCACCTTAAGAACGTATTTCAGCTGAACTACTTTGAAGCCATGCTGATCCAGTTTTGCTTCTTTGGTGCCTACTTTGTGGTTTCACTACCCGCCGGTGCCTTGGTTAAGCGCATTGGTTACAAGTGGGGCCTCGTTGCAGGCCTAGTTACTGCCGCCATTGGTTGTTTGCTGTTTATTCCAGCCGCCAGCTCACGCGCTTACCCGGTATTTTTAGGCGCCCTCTTTATTCTGGCTTCCGGCATTACTACCTTGCAGGTAGCGGCTAACCCCTATGTCACCATTTTAGGTAAGCCAGAAACTGCGTCTTTCCGTTTAACCCTGACCCAGGCCCTGAACTCCTTGGGCGGCACCATAGCGCCGTTGATTGGTGGCTTGCTTATCCTTGGCGCGGCGAGCAGTGCCACTGACCGCTTGGCCGAAGCCGATGCCGTTAAATTCCCTTACCTGCTGCTGGCCATTGCCCTTGGTCTGTTGGCGCTGATTTTTGCAGTGCTCAAACTGCCTGACATGAGCCAGGAAGAAGAGCAGCAAGCTATCGACCACACCACTGGTGGCTCGGCTTGGCAATACCCACACCTAGTATTAGGTGCTATCGGTATCTTTGCTTATGTGGGTGCGGAAGTGACCATCGGTTCAACCATGATCAACTTCTTGGGCCTTGATAGCATTGCCTCGATGAAAGAAACCGACGCCGCCCATTACGTGACCTTGTACTGGATGGGTGCGTTGATCGGCCGCTTTATCGGCTCTGCCATCATGTTCCGTGTTGATGCGCGCAAGGTACTGACCTTCAACGCCATCGTGAACACCCTGCTGGTTGCCGTTACCGTATTGAGCTCGGGCCATGTTGCCATGTATGCGATTGTCGCAGTGGGCCTCTTTAACTCGGTCATGTTCCCCACTATCTTCAGCTTGGCGCTGCAAGGTTTGGGTAAACACACTTCCCAAGGCTCCGGCATTCTCTGCCAGGCTATCGTTGGCGGCGCTATCGTGCCACCGCTGACCGGTCAGCTTGCTGACCACTTCGGCCTGCAAGTGTCATTGGCCGTGACCATTATTTGCTACCTGTACATCGCCTTCTACGGCGCTAAAGGTTCCAAACCCCGTCACGCCTAAGCCTTTGAAAAAGCCGGTGCTTGTCACCGGCTTTTTTATTTACACCCCGTTACTCCCTTCCTGTTGCAAGCTTTTTTGACACCAGCGTTAATACCGTAAAGAATGCTCTCCTAATCGGCAGTACCAACAAAAAAACGATAAGAGGTTCGCAAGCATGGCTGGCGCCCATCACGGTTCGGGGGAACATCAGCGATACGGCTTCGCCGTCAGCGCGTTGACGTCGCTGTTTTTCATGTGGGGCTTTATTACCTGCCTAAATGACATTCTTATTCCTCACCTAAAGAATGTGTTTGCCTTGAACTACACCCAGGCGATGCTGATCCAGTTTTGTTTTTTTGCCGCCTACTTTGTGGTGTCGATACCCGCAGGCACCTTGATTGAACGTATCGGCTACAAGTGGGGCATGGTAGTGGGCTTGGTTACGGTAGCTATTGGTTCATTTTTATTTGTGCCTTCAGCCAGTTACCAGATTTATGCCCTGTATCTTGGCGCGCTTTTTATTATGGCTGCCGGCGTTGCGATATTGCAGGTAGCAGCAAACCCCTATGTCACCGTTTTAGGCCGGCCGCAAACCGCCTCTTCACGGTTAACCCTTACCCAAGCCTTTAATGCCTTAGGAACCACCCTGGCCCCCTGGTTCGGTGGTTATTTTATTTTGGGCGGTGCCCTCACCGACCCAACCTTGCCACAAACCGGCCTAAGCGGCCCTGATACCCTGAAGTTTCCCTACCTGTTATTGGCATTACTGTTCGCGGTTTTAGCGGTGGTGTTTACCTTGCTAAAACTGCCGGACATGCGCGAGCAGCAAGAGCGCCGCGCCATAGCCAACACCCAAAGCATGGGCTCGGCTTGGCATTTTCCGCATTTAGTGTTGGGCGCTATTGGCATTTTTACCTACGTCGGTGCCGAGGTTAGCGTCGGTTCTTTATTGGTTAACTTTCTCGGTGAAAAGCACATTGCCGCGCTACCTGAAGCGGTAGCGGCTTACTATGTGTCCATCTACTGGGGCGGCGCTACGGTCGGCCGCTTTATCGGCTTTTTTGTGATGCGTTACGTCAGTGCCGGTAAGGTATTGGCCTTTAATGCTATTACTGCTGTAGCACTATTGCTGGTGACCATTATTTATTCAGGCCACGTTGCCATGTGGGCGGTGTTGGCGGTGGGGCTGTTTAACTCGGTAATGTTTCCCACCATATTCAGCTTAGCGGTCAAGGGCTTAGGTAGATATACCTCGCAAGGCTCCGGCATTTTATGCCTGGCGATTGTCGGCGGGGCCATCTTGCCGCCGCTGGTAGGCGCAATGGCCGATACCTTAGGTATACAAATGGCCTTTTCACTGCCCATACTTTGCTATCTCTATATCGCCTTTTACGGCCTCAAAGGCTCTATTCCTCGCCACTGAGCCGGTACATGCCGGCTCGCCATTTCCGCCCTGCGTTAGCCAATAGCGACTTCAGCAAAAATCACAGCGCCACTCAGCGCCGCCGCACAACCGCTCAAGCAGCATTTTATACGTTTACGTAAAAGTAACCTTTACCTTGTTTCAGTGCTCTTCAACAATAAATGCGCTGGCATTGATATGCCTTGGCATCAACAGGGCCAGCTGTAGGCCTGAACAACAACATCGATACGAGGTATGGACGCCATGGCGGGTTCCTTCTCACAAAGTACCGTGCAAAGTACGGTACAACAGGGTAACCAGAGCTACTCCTTTGCCCTGACTTCAATGACTTTCCTGTTCTTCATTATGGGGTTTATCACCTGTCTCAATGACATTCTGATCCCACATCTGAAGAACGTATTTTCACTGAATTACACCCAGGCAATGCTGATCCAGTTCTGCTTTTTCGGCGCTTATTTTGTGGTGTCCTATCCCGCTGGTGCGCTAGTAAAAAAGGTGGGATATAAATGGGCGCTGGTAACCAGCTTGGTGGTGTCTGCCATTGGCTGCCTGCTGTTTATTCCAGCGGCCAGCTACCGGGTTTATGGCCTGTTCTTAGGGGCGCTGTTTATTCTGGCGAGCGGCGTAACCACCTTACAAGTTGCCGTAAACCCCTATGTAACTATGCTGGGGAACCCCAATACGGCTTCTGTCCGGCTGACACTGAATCAAGCCTTCAACTCCCTAGGCACCACCATTGCGCCTTGGTTTGGCGCGCTACTAATCTTGGGCGCCGCTACCGCATCTACCCAAGGGCTTAGTGATGCGCAGGTGCACCTGCAAGAGGCCAATGCCGTCAAATTCCCCTACCTACTGCTCGCTATTGCCTTTGCGCTGTTAGCGGCCATTGTGGCGGCGCTGCGGCTGCCTGATTTGCGTGAAAAGCAAAAGGAAGAGGCCCTGGAAGAAGCCGCGGTTACCGGTTCGGCCTGGCAGTTTAGGCACTTGGTACTGGGCGCTGTGGGCATCTTTGTTTATGTGGGTGCTGAGGTCTCTATTGGTTCCTTTTTGGTGAACTTTATCAGCGACAGCCACATTGCCAACCTGCCTGAATCCCAAGCAGCGCACTATGTCTCCTACTATTGGGGTGGCGCCATGGTTGGCCGCTTTATTGGCTCGGCGGTGATGCGCTATATCAGCGCTGGAAAGGTGCTGGCCTTTAACGCCCTGGCGGCAATAGTGCTGCTGATAGTCACCTTGCTGGGTGAAGGCCACCTGGCAATGTGGGCGGTGCTGGCAGTGGGCCTGTTCAATTCCATTATGTTCCCCACCATTTTCAGCTTGGCGGTGCATGGCCTTGGCAAACACACGGCTCAAGGCTCCGGCATTCTGTGTATGGCCATCGTTGGCGGCGCATTGGTGCCGGTAGCCATGGGCAAGGCGGCGGATATCTTTGGTATCCACATGGCCTTTGCGCTGCCCATTATTTGTTACCTCTACATCGCTTTTTACGGCCGCAAGGGCCATGTCCCGCAACATTGATTGTGCAAGAAATGAAAAACCGGCGCCTAGGCGCCGGTTTTTTTTTATTGCCGGTTGTCATCATTGAAAACAATGTATACATTCAAATACAACGTATACAGAGAGCCGACGATGAAAGACGACAACCGTTCCCAAGTGGTGTCGGTACGCCTTAACTCCGAGCAGCTGGACTTTCTCAACACCATGAAGTTAGAGATGGAAGCTGACTTGGAAGCCGACGTATCCATGGCCACCGTTATTAGACGCATCCTAAGCCGCTACATCAACAAACATCAGAAAGGTGGCGGTGACCGAGCCCGGCGCTTTTTTGAACTAGAAGAACGGGTTGCCGCCCTTGAAGCGCGCTTGGATGCCAAGGAGTAAACGCAATGAATCCAGTAATAAAAAACCGTAAACCGCCCCGCCTGATAACGGTGCATTCCAGCACTCGCCTGACGCCAAATATGCAGCGCGTGATCTTCAGCGGCGACAATCTCAACGATTTCCCCGAAGGCCAGGAAGGGGCCAACTTTAAGTTATTGCTGCCCCAGCCTGGTGATGCCTTGCCTGATCTCAACGCTTTTCCGGCCGGTGAAGGTAAAAAACCCATAGTACGCACCTATACCGTGCGCCGTTACGATGCAGCCACTCAGCAGTTAACCGTCGATTTTGCTTTGCACGGTGACCAGCACATGGGCCCGGCAAGCCAGTTTGCAGTTAATGCCAAAGCGGGCGACCAAGTGGGCATTGCCGGCCCAGGCCCCAAAAAGCTGTCAACTCTCGATGCCGACTGGTTCTTGTTTGCCGCCGATATGAGTGCCATTCCAGCGGCGGCGGCAGTCATCGAAGAGTTACCTCAAGATGCCAAGGGCTATGCCTTTTTTGAGATCCCAAGTGCTGACGACAAACAGCCTATCGATGCACCTGCAGGTTTAAGCATCACTTGGCTCATCAATCCAGATGCACAAAACCCCAGCAGCCAGCAGTTAGATGCCATTAAAGCCATTGACTGGCCAAGCGGGCGCCCTTCCATTTTTGCAGCTGGGGAAGGCAATACTGTACGGGCCCTGCGCCGCTATTTTCTGGATGAACATAACATCGAACGCAAAGCCATGTACGCCAGTCCCTATTGGAAAATTGGCCTGACAGAAGATCAGCACCAGGTGCAAAAACGCAGCGAAAAGGATTAAAAAAACCGGCCTAGAGGCCGGTTTTTTTATTTTTTAAAGCGGGTAACTAATTCGTGCATACCGTCTGAAACTTGCTGCAATTTTAAGATGCTGCCGGAGGCGGCCTGCGATTTACCCAGGCTTTCTTGTGCCAAGGTGGAAATGGTTGTTACCTGGCGATTAACCTCTTCGGCCACATGGGATTGCTCTTCAACGGCAGTAGCCATTTGCATCGACATTGAGGCAATGGAACTCACCACATCAGCGATATTCTCTAACACCCCTTCGGCTTCGCGTACGTTTTCTAAACCCGACTCAGCGCCATCCCGGCCAACTTCTGCAACCTTAACCGCAGCATCAGCGCGGCGGCTTAGCTCATCAATAATTTGGTGGATCTCCTGGGTGGAGTCTTGGGTGCGCTTGGCCAGTTGCCGTACTTCGTCGGCCACCACGGCAAAGCCGCGGCCCTGATCCCCTGCCCTGGCCGCTTCAATGGCAGCGTTTAGCGCCAGCAGGTTAGTTTGTTCGGCAATTTGCTCAATAATTTGCGCGGCCTGGGCAATACGATGGCTTTGCTCTGACAAGGCAACAACCGACTCACTGATGCTATCAACCGTATCTTTGAGCTGCTCGATAGAGCGGCGGGTGGTATTGGCGGTGCTACGCCCTTCTTTGGCCAAGGCGCTGGACTGTTCTGCCTTGGTGGCGGTTTCCTGAACGTGCTGCGACACCTCAGCAATGGTGGTGGTCATCTGGTGCATGGCCGCCGCCACTTGCTCGGTTTCGCCTTGCTGGCGCTGCATCTGGCCACTGGCCGCCTCGGCTTGGCTCAAGCCATTTCGCGACTGGCGTGCCACTTCAGCAGAGGCATCTTCGATACGGGTTAATACCGTATCTAAATGCGCCTGAGCACTTAAAATGCGTACCTGAAGCTCTCCTAACCGGGAAACGCTACTGGTGTAACTCTTAATGGCTAATGGATGGCTGAAATAGCCAGAAAGAAGCTGGTTTAAGGTACTCAAGGTTTTCTGACGGCTCATGCTGACCCAAGAGCCATAGGCAAGTAGGGTCAATAGCAGCATAATTTCAGAGGCGCCGTCGTATTTGAGGAAATACAAAACCCCGGCAGCCACTAACGCCACGGCTAACAGCAGGTATTGCAGCTGAATTTGAACTACCGGCTCGGTGCGCTGCCCTTTATTGAGCTTTTGATAAAGCGCTTCGGCACGGGCGATATCTTCACGGCTAGGGCAGCTTCTTACCGACTCGTAGCCAATCACAGTGCCATTTTCAGTTATCGGTGTGACATAGGCATTAACCCAATAAAAATCACCATTTTTACAGCGGTTTTTTACCATCCCCATCCAGGGCTTACCGGCCTTAAGATGCTCCCACATGACTTTAAAGGCAGCGGGTGGCATATCGGGATGACGCACCAGATTATGTGGCTGACCAACTATCTCGTCGCGAGTGAAGCCGCTGATATCAACAAAAGCGTCATTGCAGTGGGTAATAACACCGCGCAGATCGGTAGCGGATATAAGTTTAACTTTCTCACCGAAGGTACGTTCACGGTCGGTTACCGGCAGGTTCTTTCGCATGGTCCAAGATTCCTTTACATCCACGTCTCGCTTATCGGCACCAATAAGCGCATCCTGAAGTCACATTTAACACTTTTTAAACAAATTATTTTGCCGCTAAAAAAACCCGCCTTAAGCGGGTTCTTATAAAGACAAGTATCAGTTATAGCACAGCTTTCCAGGCTGATTGTGGAAGCAAATACAATCCGGGTTGCCAGTCTTTACCTGCATCAACGATATGTCCTATACCGGCGGCCATCACTGCCAAGGTCACATCAAAGGCATTTAGGCTGTCGCCATAACCCGCCGTTAAATTAAACATGGAGCCGTCGGCCAGCAGATACAGGGTTTTATCAGGCAGGCGGTAGGCATCCACATAAGGCATGGGCTGGCTGTGGGGGTGCTGCTTAAGAAACGGCACATCAATCTCTTGGGCAACATGGCCAACGTTAAGGATAAAAGCGCCGTCTTTCAGTGCTTGCAGATGCTTAGCGGCCAGCACACCCTTGGCGCCAGTTGCCGTTGCAATCACATCGGCTTGAGGCATGGCCTCTAACAGGTCAACCACCGGCCAGCCGTCGTATTTTGCTTGCAGCGCCCGGGCCGGGTCTAACTCGGCAATTTGCACCTGGCCACCATAGGCCTTTGCCGCCGCGGCAACCCCTTGCCCCACCAGACCATAGCCAATCACCACCACGGTTTTCTCATGCAATGTGAGATGCGTGGTTTGAAAAAAGGTGTGCCAAGCCGTTAACCCTACCATGTGGCGATTATGCAGCCCCTCTTTAACGGGTAAATCGTCCCAGTTAAAAATCGGGTAGCGCGGTGTGACACCGCCAAGGCGGCTAATGCCGGAGCCGGTTGCTTCCAGGCCGGCGATAATGGCAGGACCGTTGCTGCTTTGGTGCAAACGGCTGGTCAGATCGGCCCCCATTTCACACAAGTGAGTGGGGCCCCAGGCCAGTGCTTTATCAAAAGAGTCTGACCAGTCACTGTCACTCATGTCACGCCATGCATGGGCACTGGCGCCTTTTTTAACTAGAAAATCAACAACATCATTTTGAACCGTAGTGGGATTACAGGTAGTAAGAAACACCTCTGCGCCGCGGTCTATCAGCCCAGCCACCAACGGCGCCATTTTTAAATCCAGGTGCATATTACAGGCAAGGCGCACGCCATTAAGGGCAGGCAAAGCCGCAACAGCGGCACGGGTACGGGGCATGTGAAGTGCGGCCCACCCCAGCTCGGCATCAAAATTTTCGTACATATCAACAGTCCAGCAACAGCAAAGGCACTATTGTCCCCCATTCGGTGGCAGCTGTTAATATCAACGCCTAAATTAAGGACGTAATGAGCAAGTGGGTAATGTTGGCCCGCCCTTTGCTGGAGTGTTAGCGCATTTACATGCACCACTCATGCATCCTTAAGGAGCAAAACATGATGAACATCAACAACTCGCTGCATTCTTCCGCCAGCCATTCTCCGCTGCAGCAGCTTGAGAAAACCCCTGCCAGCCAAGACTTGGCCGCGCAGAACAACGGTGTTGGCGCGGAAGGCGACACTGTTAGCCTGTCTGCTGCCGGTGTTGCCTTGTCGCAAGACCCTAAAGCACAGCAGCAAGATGCCAATGCCAACTTGTCTAAGGCATTAAGCGCCTATCGCCAATTTAGTGCCGGGCGTTAATTCGAGGCCTCTGGGCATTAGCCTGGCTTTTGCCCAGCCCTCGAAACGGCGGCAAGGCGTTGCCGCTTGGGCGGCAACCAGAGCGACAAATTGACAACCTCTATATTACCGGGCAGTATCCTTGCGCTTTGAATTTATTACCCGCAACGGAATGTATCCATGGAAGTGAGTGTATTTAAGCGCCGGGAAACCAGCGACGCGCTAATCAGTGCCCCCCTGTATAACTTTGTTATTGGCCTTACCCTAGCCTGGGGCCTCTTGGCTAACTGGTGGATGGTCACCCATATTGATCCCTATGCGATCTTGAGCATTAACCCGATGCTGCTCTTTATCGGTTACTTCGTATGCTGCTTTGCCGGCATTTATCTTTGTAATAAATCCGATAATCCTTGGGTGAGCTTTCTCGGTTATAACTTGGTGGTGGTGCCATTTGGGTTTGTGATTAACCTGGTGGTTGCACAGTATGACCCCCAAGTGGTTATCGAGGCAGTACGGGTAACCGGCTTGGTGACCATTGGCATGATGGCGTTTGGCACCTTGTTTCCTGCCTTCTTTGCCCGCATTGGCGGCGCCTTAACCATCGCTTTGTTGCTGGTGATCGTGGTGGAGCTGGTTGAAGCCTTTGTCTTTAAAATGCACCACGGCATTCTTGACTGGATTGTCGCCCTGATATTCTGTGGCTACATCGGTTACGACTGGGGCCGCGCCAACAGCATTCCCAAGACGGTTGATAATGCTATCGATAGCGCTGCCGCGCTTTATATCGACATTATTAACTTGTTCCTGCGGGTACTGCGCATTCTCGGTAGACGCTAAGTCAGCACCGCAAAAAGCCCGGCCTAAGCCGGGCTTTTTTATCAGTGCCGAAAGCGGCTAACCATTTCCTGAAGCTGCTGCGAAACACCACTTAATTGCTTGACGTTATTGGCCGCCGCCTCGGTTTGTAAGGCGCTGTTGCCCGCAAGACTGGCAATGGTTACAACTTGCTGATTCACTTCTTCCGCGACCTGCGCTTGTTGCTCTACCGCAGCGGCCATTTGTATCGACATATGGGCGATGGTGCCAACCTCACCGAAGATACCTTCCAGCATTTGTTCGGCTTCACGCACCTGCTGCTGGCCATGTTCTGCGTCCTCTTTGCCCACGCCCACTACCTCAACCGCTTTACCCGCCTGGCGGGTCAGGCTGTCAATAATATGGTGAATTTGCTGGGTCGATTGTTGGGTACGCCCGGCTAACTGCCTAACTTCATCGGCCACCACCGCAAAACCGCGGCCCTGCTCTCCCGCTCTTGCCGCCTCAATGGCGGCATTAAGAGCTAGCAAATTGGTTTGCTCAGCAATTTGCTCGATAAGCATGGCGGCCTGGGCAATGCTGTGGGTTTCATCAGACAAGCTCTGCACCGACTGGCCTATACCGTCAACGGTTAGCTTTAGCTTTTCAATTGCTTGCCGGGTTTGGCTGGCAATATCGCGCCCATGTGACGCCAGCTGTCTGGCCGATTCGGCTTTGTCGGCGGTGGCCTGCACATGGCCTGAGACTTCTGCAATGGTGGTGGTCATCTGCTGCATGGCCGTTGCCACCCGTTCGGTTTCCCGCTGCTGCCTTGCTATTTGGCCAACCACTTTTTCAGTTTGCGCTAAGCCTTCATCGGCGTTCGCCGACACCTCATTCGCGGCGCCATCAATACGGGTCATCACCATGTCTAAGTGGGCTTTGGTCGATAAGATTTTCACCTTTAGCACCCCAAGCTGGTCACTATTATCGGTAAAGGCTTTTACCGCCAGTTCGTCACTAAAGGCTTTAGGGAGTAAGGCGCTTAAACTGGCAAAGATGGTATTGCGTTTAATGCGGCTCCAAATGCCATATACCGCAAAGGCTGCCATAACCCACAGCTCAGCCGCGAGCCGCCAGCCAAGGGCGTAAAAAAGCGCCATAACCAGCGCCCCAAGGGCAATACCCACCAATTGCGGTTCAATTTTTTTAAGACTGGCTTTTTTGCCTTTATTGATCAGCAAATAGAGGGCTTCAGCGCGGCTGATGTCATCGCGACTGGGGCAGCTACGCACCGATTCGTACCCCACGACTCGACCTTGGTCGGTGATCGGCGTGATATAAGCCTGCACCCAGTAGTGGTCACCGTTTTTACAGCGGTTTTTCACCAGCCCCATCCATGGTTTACCGGCCTTTAAGTGCGCCCACATGTTTTCGAAAGCAGCAGCGGGCATGTCGGGATGGCGCACAATATTGTGCGGCTGACCTTCCAGCTCGGCTTTGCTGTAACCGCTTATCTCAACAAAATCGGGATTACTGTAGGTAATGATCCCGTTAAGATCGGTAATAGACACTAGCCGCCGCTCCGAACTAAAGGTGCGTTCGCGGCCAGTAACAGGCAGGTTTGTTCGCATGTTATGACTCTTACGTCTCGCCATACTGCCCTATCGGCAGCAAAGCGCGGTTATTTATAATCCGTTTACGTAAGCGTAATGACAGCGAAAAAATTTCTCAATGCTGTTTTGTGCAATCCCGGCACTTACCGTGGATCTCCAGACCTTTGTCGGCCATGGTAAAGCCTAGCTTGTCGGCTTCAGATTCAAGCAATTTCAATAAGTTACCAGGCACAGGCACTTCATCAACATGACCGCAGCTATCACAGATAAGAAATTGCGCACGGTGGTGATGCTCATGCTGGTGGCTGCAAAGCACGAAGCGGTTGGCCGAATCCAGTTTATGAACAAGCCCCAATTCCATGAAAAACTCCAAGGCCCGGTAAACAGTGGCCGGCTTCGGATTAGGGTGCACAGCTTTAATGGCATCCAGCAATTCATAAGCGGTAACGGGACCACGGCAGTCGGCCAACACACTGAGCACATCAGCGCGCTGAGAAGTCCATTGCCGGCCAGATTGGCGGCAGCGCTGCTCGGCTTCAATAAGTAATTGCTGGGTATGGCTGTTCATAGCGTCCGCACTGTATAAGTGTTGGGCCGCCATTATCGGTGTAAAGGCAGAGTCATACAACTGGAACCAATATTAAACGTCAGATCAAGCATTTACATACAAAGCTATTCGCTTCCTGCCCTGTTGAATAACCACTAACACCGTTAGTTTCAATCACACACCGTACTCCCTGGTGCAGGACGTCGTCAGCCATGGAAGGCTGTTTTTTCAAATATCCAATAAAGCCCTGCACAAGGGCGAAAAATTGCGCGACAATAGCGGCCTTCGCAACAGGAGCCGCTATGTCTATCGACGATGCAATTGACTGGGGTTACGAACTTTTCCTAACCAAGGCTGCCGACCACCTCAGTGCCGAGGATCTGGTTGATATTACGCTGGAGTTTGAAGAGCGCGGTGCCGTTGATGCGGTGATCCCCGGTGCTGATTGGATGCTCACCCTTGGCGGTCCTTTTACCACGGATAATTTCACTGAGATCCAGGTCGGGCTTTTGGACGAAAAAGACGACTTTGATATTATTCACTGCCGTATTCTGCTCGCCCTTGATGGCAGCCGGCCGCCGCATTTTCATTGGAAGTCATGAAGTTTCAAATCCCGACCAAAACCCACATTATTACCGGCTTTCTCGGTACCGGAAAAACCACCACCATTCTCAATTTACTTGCCAATAAGCCAGACGGACAAAAATGGGCCGTGCTGGTTAACGAGTTTGGCGAAGTGGGTATTGATGGCGCCCTGTTAAGTGCCAGTGGCGCTGCCATTCGCGAAGTCCCCGGTGGCTGTATTTGCTGCGCCCAAGGCCTGCCCATGCAGGTGGCTTTGAATCAATTACTGCGAGAGCAGCAACTGGATGTATTGCTGATTGAGCCAACCGGCCTTGGCCATCCGGCCTCACTGCTTGAGCAGCTCTGTGCCAGCCAATACCAAGGGGTGTTGGCCATGGGCGCTACCCTAACCTTGGTAAACCCCCAGTCGCTGTTTGACAATCGCTACCTCAGCCATGATACCTATCGCCAACAGTTGGCCCTGGCCGATGTATTGGTGTTTAACAAAACAGACCTGGCCAATTGCCCGCAACAGACAGCCGCGTACGCCAAGGCCGATGCCTTAGGTTTAACCGAAAAACGTTGTTGGCTGAGCCAAGGGCAAGTGCCTGTCAGCCTGTTACAAACCCCACCGCGACCGGCGGCGCAAAAGTTGATTAAAGCGCAGCAACAGGCCGTTGATACGGTGTTACCGGCTACATTGCACGTGCCACAAGGCCAGCACTTTATTCGCCGCGAGCAGCACCAAGACGGCATGCATAGCCTGGGCTTTTTGTTTGCTCCGAAAACGCGCTTTGATTTTCGCGAATTGTGGTTTTTACTCAGCGCCTGCGACGTGTTGCGGTTAAAAGCAGTCATGATGACCGAAAAAGGCATGATGGCCTTTAACGCCGTCGATGGCGCTTTGGCAATCACCGAGATCGACATCGATAGCGATAGCAAAATTGAGCTAATTGACCACGAACAGCTAGACGGCGACTTTTTAGAGGCCGGTTTAAAAGCCGCCCTTTTGCCATAAAAAAGCCGGCCATAAAGGCCGGCAAAAAACGCCAGAGGCGTCATGCGTTCTGTTTTTTGGCCCGTCGCCGCGCCACCATGCGGCGTATTACCACGTAAAATACCGGGGTCAGCAACAAACCAAAGAATGTCACCCCAATCATGCCGGCAAAAACCGCCGTGCCCATGGCTTGGCGCATTTCACTGCCCGCACCGGTAGACAGTACCAACGGCACTACCCCCATGATAAAGGCCATGGATGTCATCAGAATGGGGCGAAGCCGCAGCCGGCAGGCTTCCAGCACCGCATCAACAATACTTTTGCCGTAAAGCTCTTCTTGCTCTTTGGCAAACTCCACAATCAAGATGGCGTTCTTACAGGCAAGCCCTACCAACACAATCAAGCCAATTTGGGTGAAAATGTTGTTGTCACTGCCCTTGAGCATCACCCCAACCATGGCGCTGAGCAGGGTCATCGGCACGATAAGAATAATCGCCAGTGGTAAAGACCAGCTTTCATAAAGCGCCGCCAACACTAACAGCACCAGAATGATGACCAATGGGAACACGATATAACTGGTGTTACCGGCCAGAATTTGCTGATAGGTCAGTTCGGTCCACTCATAGGTCATGCCATTGGGCAAACTCTGGTTCAAGATGCGTGTAATGGCGGCCTGCGCTTGCCCGGTGCTGTAACCCGGCGCCGGGGCGGCATTAATTTCAGCGGTGGGATAACCATTGTAATGCATCACCCGGTCGGGGCCCGAGCTTTGGGTCAGGGTGACAAAACTCCCCAACGGCACCATGTCACCATCACGGTTGCGTACCTTAAAGAGGCGTATCTGCTGCGGGTCTTGCCGAAACTCGGGGCCGGCCTGGGCATTCACCTGAAAGGTGCGGCCAAAGCGGTTGAAGTCATTCACATATAACGACCCTAAGTAAATCTGCAAAGTATCGAAAATCGACGGCAGCGATACCCCTTGCACCATGGCCTTCTCGCGGTCTACATCCACATTCAGCTGCGGCACACTCACTTGAAAGCTAGAGAATATTCCGGTGAGCGCCGGGTTCTGCCACGCCTTTTGAATGACCTTTTGGGTTTGCTGATAAAGCGCTTCATAGCCCAGGCTGTTTTTGTCTTCCACCTGCAGCCTAAAGCCGCCAATGGTGCCCAAGCCCATCACCGGTGGTGGTGGGAAAATAGCGGTATAAGCTTCCTGGATTTTCGAAAATTCGCGGTTAAGGTCAGCGGCAATCGCATTGGCCGACAACGCCGGGCTTTTGCGCTCATCAAAGGGTTTGAGGGTGACAAAAAGCACGCCGCTATTGGTGCTATTGGTAAAGCCGTTAATCGATAACCCCGGGAAGGCTACCGCGTGCTCAACCCCTGGGTGCTTGAGGGCAATTTCGCTCATTTTGCGAATAACCGCATCGGTTCTATCAAGGGTTGCTGCATCCGGTAGCTGGGCAAAAGACACCAAATATTGCTTGTCTTGGCTGGGCACAAAGCCACTGGGAACATGGTGAAAGCTCAAACCGGTCAGTGCCAGCAAGCCACCATAAAGCACCAAGGTAATGGCGCTGCCACGCACCAATTTGCGAACCCCAAACACATAGCCGTCTGCCGCCCGGTTAAAAAAGCGGTTAAAGGGCCTAAACAGCCAAGACCCCAGCAGCCAATCGAGTAGCCTGGTTAGGCGGTCTTTGGGGGCGTCATGGCCTTTTAGCAACAAGGCCGCTAACGCCGGGCTTAAGGTCAGGGAGTTAAAGGCAGAGATAAAGGTTGATATGGCAATGGTTAGCGCAAACTGGCGATAAAACTGCCCGGTTAAACCTGAGATAAAGGCGGTTGGTACAAACACCGCAGCCAACACCAAGGCGGTGGCAATAATGGGGCCGGTAACCTCGGTCATGGCCTGCTTGGTAGCCTCTATCGGTGTTTTACCCAGCGCAATGTTGCGCTCAACGTTTTCCACCACCACGATGGCGTCATCCACCACAATGCCGATAGCCAGCACCATGCCAAAGAGCGACAAGGCGTTAAGGGAAAAGCCAAAGAGGTACATCACCGCAAAGGTGCCAACCAAAGACACCGGCACCGCCACCAGCGGGATTATCGACGCCCGCCAGGTTTGCAGGAATAAAATAACCACCAACACCACCAGCACAATGGCTTCCAGCAGGGTGTGGGCCACTGCTTTGATGGAGTCGCGTACAAACACCGTTGGGTCGTAGACAATGGAGTAGTCCATGCCTTGCGGAAATTTCTTCTTCAGCTCGGCCATCTTGGCCCGCACTTCATTAGAAAGGTCGATGGCATTGGAACCGGGGCGCTGAAAAATGGGCATCGCAACCGCTTGCTTGTTATCAAGCAAGGAGCGCAAGGCATAAGAGTCAGCCCCAAGCGCCACATGGCCAATGTCTTTGATACGGGTGATCTGCCCGTCGTCACCAACATGCACCACGATATTGGCAAACTCTTTTTCGTCAGCCAGACGCCCTTTGACATTGATCAGCAACTGAAAATCGGAATGATTGGCATCTGGCGGCCCGCCCAGTGAACCCGCCGCAACCTGCGTGTTCTGAGCACGAATGGCATCAACAACGTCAGAGGCGGTGAGGTTACGCGCCGCTAACTTGTTCGGGTCAAGCCATACCCGCATCGAATACTCACCGGCACCAAACAGCCGTACATCCCCTACCCCGTTTAAGCGCGCGAGCTGATCTTTAACATTCAGCAGTGCATAGTTGGACAAATACAACATGTTGTAGCGGTTATCGGGTGAGGTTAAATGCACCACCATGGTCAGATCGGGGGAGGATTTTTGCGCGACAACCCCCTGGCGCTGCACGTCTTCTGGCAATTTTGGCAGTGCCTGGGCCACCCGGTTTTGCACCTCAACCTGGGCATCATTTAAATTGGTGCCAAGGGCGAAGGTAACGGTTAAGGTCATGCGGCCATCAGAGGTGGACTGCGACGACATATACAACATGCCTTCGACACCGTTGATGGCCTGCTCCAGCGGCGTGGCAACGGTTTCGCCAATCACTTTAGGGTTAGCGCCCGGGTAGTTAGCCGTAACCACCACCGTCGGAGGCACCACTTCCGGGTATTCGCTAATAGGCAGTTTAAATACCGCCAGTAAACCTGCGATCAGCAAAATAATCGACAGCACACCGGCAAAGATGGGCCGCTTAATAAAAAAGGCGGAAAAATTCACTCAGAACTCCTCAACGGGCAGCGGTCAATGGCGTTGCGGCGCCGGGAAGTATTTGCGGGCCATTGCTGCGGGCTAATTGCTGCAATTGCGCTGGGCTTGCCATCGGTTCGGTTTCGGGGGTAACGGTGACACCAGGGCGCACCCGTTGCAGGCCATTGACGACGATAGTGTCAGCATCAGTCAGCCCCTGGGTAACCACTCGCAAGCCACTGTCTAAACGCGGCCCCAAGGTTACGTTGCGGTAGCTAAGCTGGTGTTTGGCGTCCATCACCAACACGTACTTCTTACCCAGGTCGGTACCGACCGCAACGTCTTTTATCAGCAACGCCGGGTGCATCTTGCTCGACGCCCAGCGAATGCGGGCAAACATGCCAGGGGTGAGCAAACCATCGTGGTTATCAAAAACGGCTCTGGCGCGGATAGTGCCGGTTTGGGCATTAATTTGGTTGTCGACAAAATCGATATGGCCAATAAAGGGGTAATTATTGCTGCCCGCCAGCCCCATCATCACCACTTGGTCAGGGTCGCGTGTGCCTTGGCGCAGGCCGTCTCTCGCCCGCTGGCTGTATTCAATAAAACGCTGCTCGTCGGCATCAAAATAGGCGTAAATGGCCTGGGTTGACACCAGGGTCGTCAGTAGGCTTGAGCCTGCGGTTACCAAGTTACCGGCGGTGATATAGGCCCGAGACACCCGCCCTGCCACCGGCGCGCGTATATCGGTAAATTCAAGGCTGAGTTTGGCAGCCTCTAGCGCCGCCGCAGTGGCTTTTACCGTGGCAATAGCCGTTTGCGCCGCCGATTCACGGGCATCGGCTTGCTCGGCGCTCATGGCGCTGTTTTTAAGATGCTTAGCACGGTTGGCCTCGGCGCTGGCCTGCTTGGCTTGCACCTGGGCGCTTTGCAGCTGAGCTTGCAAGCGCGCTACTTCTGCCGCATAAGGGCGAGGGTCGATTTGGAACAATAAATCGCCCTTTTTCACCAAGCTGCCTTCACTAAAGGCCACCTTGTCGATGTAACCCGACACCCTGGGCCGAATGTTCACTTGCTGCGGCGCCTGCAAACGGCCGGTGTATTGGTCCCACTCGTTAATGGGCTTTTTGATGACTTTTGCCACCGTGACCACCGGCGGTTGCGGCTTTGTTGCCGCTGTTTGTGCCTGGGGGGAACAACCGGCCAGTAACAACAAACTGGTTAACATCAGTCGTGAGGGAGACGACATGAAGAGCTCCAAAGGATTCGTGATTGACGTCACTATTCTCTGGTCGCACAATTACGCCGTCTAATTTATATATTGAATGTTAAACATTCATATTGGTGATGATATGAAGCAGTTGGATCTGAATTTGCTGGTGATCTTTGACGCCATTATGCGTGAAGGGTCGGTGTCTCGGGCCGCCAGCGTGCTGGCCATGACGCAACCTGCCGTATCCAACGCGGTTTCGCGCATGCGGGTGAGCTTTGGCGACCCCATTTTCATCAAAGAAGGCCGCGGCATTATCCCCACCCCTTTTGCAAAAGGCCTTTGGGAACAAACCCGGCAACAGTTACAGACCATTCGTAACGCCGTTGACCCAGAGCCCTTTGTTCCCGACCAAGACCGCTACAGCTTTCGCTTGGGGGTTTTTGATGTGGTGGTGGATCTTTATTGGGGCAGACTTCGCCAACGCATTGAAAAAGAAGCCACTGGCGTTGATATCGCGGCGGTGCCTTTTACCCTGGATAACATGCAGTCAATGCTACTTAATGCTGAAGTGGACTTTGTGATTGCCCAGCCAGTGCCCAACATGGCGCCGCAGCTGCGGTTCATGCATTTATTTGATTCTTACTATGCCACCAGCATGGGCAACCATCATCCTTTGGCCCATAAGCCGTTATCTTTGGATGACTACATTAGTGCCGACCACCTAATGGTGTCACTGGCCGGTGAAAGCCGCGGCCTTGTTGATTGCCTGCTTGCCGACTGTAACCTCAGCCGCCGGGTTGCCATGACCACCAACCATTTTTCTGTGGTGCCCAAGTTACTGGCCAACAGCAACCTCATTTCCACCCTGCCCTATGCGGCCATTTTTGAATACAGCCAATGTGGCGACCTTTGGGTCACCAAACCGCCCGTTGATCTTCCCAAAAAACCCATTTCACTGCTTTGGCATGAGCGCAACGACCGTAACCCGGCGCACCGCTGGTTGCGTGAAGCCATTGGCGATATTTCCCAAAAACTGCGTACTGAAAATCCGCTGCCCGAATGCTTATTGGCAGGCTGACAAAAATACCGGCCATGCATTACCATGCCCAAGCCTAACCAAGGAGTACGCGGATGTTATACGTGGTAATGCTGGGTGGACGACATGCCAATGCCAAAATCGAAGTACATGATGTGGTGTTTGCGGTAGCAAAATCGTTCGAGGAAACCTTCGAGCAGCTTAAAAGCCAATGGTTTGGCAGCCCTAAAGGCTTGCATATTGATTCATGGATGGCGGTTGATGGGGTCGACCAATACCAAATTACCTTATCGAGCAGTGCCCCGGCCGTTGGCGAACCCAGGCTGTTTTTCATCAACTTAGGCGGCTACCAAGACGGCGATTTTGGCGAAGCGCACCAATACCTGCTGGTGGTTGCCAAAGACAAGGCCGAAGCCAAGCAAAAAGGCAAAAACCAATACAATAGGCAATGGGACAAACCCCATACCGACGCCTTGCTGGACGTTGACGACTGCATTCCCATCGATTGTATTGAAGGGCGTTTTATTCAGCTAAAGGAAGGCTCACACAACGGTATCTTGCAGCAATCCGATTACATTCTGCTGTAACGAAAAAACGCCGCAATGCGGCGTTTTTGTCAGGCGGCGTAACTGTTTTTTCGCTCGTAATAAAACGCCACCATTTTATCCATTTCGGTTTGGTCGTAAGGCACTAGCCCCGACAACACCATCAATTTCTCGCCACAGCCAACAACCTGGCCGTTATCAACAAAATCAAAGCGTAAACGGGCGTTACCGCGGCGGCCTTCAACATCAAGATCGGCACCAGAAAACTCAATTTGCGGATCGTCAAGGGCAACGGATTTCAGATCAATGGCCATGCTTTGGTACATCACCAACGGCCGGGCCGGGTTCACCATTACCGCTTTGTCTTTCATCAATGGCAATAAAATGGGCGGAAAATTCTGCCCGGAAAACCGCACATAGCGTTTAACCAAGGT
Source organism: Gallaecimonas mangrovi (assembly GCF_003367375.1). Classification (GTDB taxonomy): domain Bacteria; phylum Pseudomonadota; class Gammaproteobacteria; order Enterobacterales; family Gallaecimonadaceae; genus Gallaecimonas; species Gallaecimonas mangrovi. The sequence continues at coordinate 1,674,067 of NZ_CP031416.1, read as the reverse complement.
TTCGATAAGCGCTTTGTCTGGGTTTTTATCGCCAGCAAACGCCATATCCAGATATTCTTTGCCAGCAGCATCAACAATACGGGCATGTTGTTGCTGGCACTCTAGGTGCAGCGCCACATCACCGCCGACCATGCCGGAGAAGGTGCAACACATCTTTTGATGCAAGCCAATACGACTAACCAGCATGGCAAACAGCAAATCACCGGGTACACAAAAACGCTTGGCGTCTTCGTCGTGTATGGGATTGAAATCAGCAGCAACCCCTTTGGCAAAACGGCTGGCCTGAGCGCGGCTAAATGCAAACCCGTCTGCTATTTCCTGATGGTAATCTTTCAAAAACATAGGCTTAGTTTTAAACCTCTTCCTAAACTACCTTAAGTCTACCCCGTAACGAGGCCTAACATGGTCTAGCCAGATAGAAGGTTGGACCACTAATGACAGTTGACGTCAATCTTATACATTTAGCTAGTTTACTTTCTGAACAGATAACGACATGATGGGATTCAAGTATGGAAAGGACCATGCTTACCCTGAGGAATGTATTGTTTTTTCTTGGGTTTGTATACAAGCCGGCCTGCCGGCCGCCAATCGGAATAAAGAGTCATGTCAAATCAAGTGCAAGGTACCGTCAAGTGGTTCAATGACGAGAAGGGTTTCGGGTTCATTGAGCAAGAAGGCGGTAAAGACGTATTCGTACACTTCAGTGCCATCAATGGTAGCGGTCGCCGCACCCTGTCTGAGGGCCAGAAAGTGACCATGGTAGTTACCCAGGGTCAGAAAGGCCCGCAAGCGGAAAACGTGACCCCAGTTTGAGGGCCTGCCTGACGCTTGTATTCCCGGCGCCTTTTTGGCGCCGGTGTTGTTTTAGGCGCCATTGGGCCGCACCCGTAAAAATCGGGCAAAACGCGGCTTGCCGTTTTTGGTATAGCCATTAAAAGAAAAGGTCACCCTGTCGCCCACCTTTGGTGGATGTGCCCGGTCATGGTCACTAAAGCCGCCGCCAAGCTTAAAGCGAATACCGTTATCAAGTTCGATAAGTAAAGAACCCATCATGCCTTGGTATTTGCCCTTGCCTGGTTCTATGGCCAGCACCGTGCCTTCCATGTCGTCGGTCTTTTTCAGTTTTAACAAATCATTGCTGCGGCCATGGTAATAAAGGGCATCGGCCCGGTGCAGCATTAGCCCCTCACCACCGGCTTGGGTCACCTTATCCAGTTGTTGCTGAAGTGCTTTATCGTTTGCCAGCCGCTGCTGGGGAATAACCTCAACCCAAGGCAGTTTTAGTTTCAGTACCAAGGCTTGCATGGTTTTTAGCCGCGCAGAAAAGTCCCCGCTTGCTTGGGGCATATCAAACAGCATGTAATGCACGCGCCGCCAAGCGGCGTCATTCGGATGGCTATCAAGGACAATGGCGGCAACCTGGCTGAATTGGCCGCGGCCAATCCAAAGTTCACCGTCCAGTGGCGTCTTGGGAAGGGGCTCGGTGAACCATTTGGGCGCCGCAATGGGGTTACCCGTTTTGGTTAGCAGTTGCTGGCCATTCCAGCGGCCACGCACACCATCGAGTTTTTCACTGACCCAATACTGGCTGACATCAATACCGCCATGGTAATGGTTTGCCAGTAGTGGTTGTTCAGCACTGGCATTGCCAAAAACCAGCATTAGTAAAAGTGATAAGAAGGCTTTCATCTGTTCAGTCCTTTGATACAGAGCGCCTCTTAACTAAAGCTCAGCAAATGCCCCAAAGCAACGTGAAATACCAGCCACAGCTCGGCGCTTAACTATTGAGATGGCCTTGCTGGAAGATTATGGTGTAACAGGTCTTATCAGTTATTGCATTTAGGAGGCAACATGCTCGACTTACTGCCCGACCTTTGTGATGCCCACCCCGAAGGCTTGGAGTGGGTTGAAACCCCGATGCAGGATTTAGGCGGTAAAGCCATTTTCTGGGGCCAGGTGGTCACGGTGAAATGCTTTGAGGACAACTCACGCGTTAAAGAACTGCTGGCCAGCCCCGGCCAAGGCAAAGTGTTGGTTGTGGATGGCGGCAATTCCCTGAAAAAAGCGCTAATGGGCGATCTTATCGCGAAAAGCGCGGTGGACAACGGCTGGGCCGGGGTGGTTATTTTCGGTGCCATTCGTGACGCGGGTGAAATTGCCACGCTGGATTTAGGGGTAAAAGCGCTGGGGGTAACCCCTTTTAAAACAGAGCGAAAAGGCCTGGGCGACACTGGCGTTACGCTTAGGTGCGCAGGTGCCAACATCTACCCAGGCCAATGGCTCTATGCCGATAAAAACGGCATTATTTTAAGCGACAGCGCCCTCAACTGATTGGCGTTTTTTTAATTCGCGGCTGTAGCGAAAGGCCATCAGCCACAACCAACTGGCGCCTAACGGAATGGTCCAAAACGCCGTTGCCAATGGCGCGTAGTTGGCCCAAAGGCCGGTACCAAAAGACGCCATTTGCACACCGGTTGATGAGCCAATCACACAAATACCGGACAACAGCGGCCCCTTGTCACTGTCGATATCCATCGCTGCTGACAGCATCAATGGGAACAGCCCTCCCAAGCCAAGGCCGACCAGGAAGTTGCCAAAAGACATAATATAAGGGTCGCTGGTGAGCTTAATGGTAAAGGCGCCAACCGTCATAATACTGGCCAAGATCACCATCAGCCGGTGATTGCTAAACCAGCGCAAGAAGATGGAGAAACCTAACCGGCTTAGCACCATTCCGGCGGTAAAAAAGGCAAAGATAAAACGGGCTTTATCACCGTCAAAACCGCGGCCATTTTGCGCATAACTGACAAACCAGTTGCCGTTACCAAATTCCACGGCCCCATAGCCAACCCCTGCTAGCGCCAAAAACAAAAACACCGGCTTTTTTATGACATCGCCATAGGAAAGGCTTTCTTTATTCTTGGCTTCACCGATAGGGGCCAACTTTTTGCCTTTCTGCGCGGTGCGCCAGGCAAAGACAGCCAAAAAGACAAGGCCAACGGCCAACACCCGCAGTGGCCACCGCCAGGTGTGGTCGAGTGCATACAGGCCGGATACGTAAAAAGGCGCCGCCAGTGTGCCCAGGCTAAACATAAAATCCATTAGCCCCATCATTGCCGAACGTTTTGCCACATGCAGCCTGGCAATCAAGGTATGGCCAATGGTGAACATGCTGGAGCTGACGATGCCCAGCAAAAAGGCCCCTATCAGTAAGTACAACCAGTAGTGCACAAAAGACAGCAACAGCAGCAGTACGGTGACGATCACCGCCAACACCGAGAACAGTGATAAGAAATCAAACTTTTGAACATACTTGCCGCCGATAAAGGCACCGACAATCATGCCCATGGAGATCAGGGTGAAAAAGGCACCACTGACCACTTCACTCATTGCCAGTGAATGGGCCATGTCGGGTAACAAAATGCCCCAAAGAATGAACACCATTCCCAGCAGGAAAAAACCAACGAAAATCACTGCGGTTGCAGAACTGCGGCTCATAACGACTCCTTCAACGGGCTGCGCATTGTAAAGGGAAAGGGCAGCCCTCGACAGTGCCAATTTTGTGACAAGCTGAACGGTGCTTTAAAACATCTCGATTTTGTTCATTCAAGCCTGATGGCTATTACAACGGGACTAGCGCCATTGGTTACAACTTGATAACAGCGTATTGATAAGATATTGCTTACTTGGTGTAGCTTTATGAAAAAATTAACCTTTATGTTAGTGCTGTTGGCAACGGGCTGTGCTCAACAGGCGCAAACGCCCAAACCCACAGCACTGGCGCCACTGACCAAAGAGTCAGGCGGCGTGATGCCACAGAGCCAAAAAGACCTGCATTTCGCCAAAGCCGAACTGCATTGGAAAATATTGCCCCAGCAAAAAGCGCTAGAGGGCCATGCCGTATTAACCTTCACTGCCAAAGCCGCCCTAAACAGTATGTCGGTGGATTTAGACCCGGCCTTTGCCATTAACGCCGTCAGCCTAAACGGTATACCGCTCCCCAAAGCGCGCTGGCAAAACCCAGACGGGCGATTACGCATTCATCTTCCTGCCACCGTCGCCAAAGGCGAAGCCTTTGACATTGGCGTTGATTACGCCGGCAAGCCACATGTGGCAAAACATGCCCCCTGGGATGGCGGCTTTGTTTGGTCACACACCCCGGACGGCCAGCCGTGGATAGCCACCGCCGTACAAGGTGAAGGGTGCGATATTTTCTGGCCCTGCATCGACCAGCCCACCGGCGAGCCAGACGTTGCCGAACTCTTTATTACTGTTCCTGCCCCGCTGGTGGCCCCAAGCAATGGCGTCTTTCTCGGCGTGACCGAAAAAGACGGTTGGCGCACCTACCACTGGCAGGTTGCTCACCCCAACACCTATGCCATTGCCCTTAACATTGGCCCTTATCAAAAACTGCAAGCCACTTACCGCAGCCGTTTTGGCAATAGTTACCCCATGGATTTCTGGTATCTCAAGGGCGAGCAAAAACAGGCTGAAGTGCTATTTAAAGAGTTTCCAAAACAGCTTGGCTTTTTTGAACAGATGATTGGCCCCTACCCCTTTGCCAATGAAAAAATGGGCGTGGTACACACCCCACACAAAGGGATGGAACACCAAACGATTAACGCTTATGGCAACGATTATGCCCAAAGCATCTTTGGCTACGACAGCCTGCTGCAACACGAATTAGCCCACGAATGGTTCGGCAACCAATTAACCAATGTCGACTGGGACGACTTTTGGTTGCACGAAGGGTTTGCCACCTACATGCAGCCACTCTACGCCCAATATCTGTGGGGAGATATGGCTTATGATGCCCAGCTTTATCCTATTCGGGCAGGCATCAAGAACATCAGGCCCCTGGTGTCTGGCCACTCGCAAACCGAAGAAGGGGTTTATGATGAAAAACGCGGCCCCGGCCAAGATATTTACGCCAAAGGCGCCATGTTGCTGCACACCCTCAGGGGCTATTTAGGCGACAAGGTGTTTTTTAACGCCCTGCGTGAACTGGTTTACGGCACCCAAACCCCGGAGCCTGGCCACTTCAAACCGCGCTATGGCACCGGTAAAGAGTTTATTAGCATCGTTAATAAACTCAGCGGCCAAAATATGCAGTGGTTCTTTGATGCCTACCTGTACCAGGCAAAACTGCCTGCGCTTGCCAGCCACCGCGAGGGCAATACCTTGTATCTTGCTTGGCGGCAAACGGCGCACCCGTTCCCAATGCCGGTAGAGGTGATGGTCGACGGTGCTGTGCACACCGTTAAAATGCCCGGCGGTCGCGGCCAGTTAACAGTGGGAAATGCCGAGCGTATTCAGCTAGACCCTCACTCCAAGGTGCTAAAAGACGAGCCGCATTTTGCCGTTTACCAGGCTTGGAAAAAGGCGCAAAAAGACAAGGCGCAGGCGAAGAAAAAAGCCAAACAATCCGACAAATAAAAAAGGCCCCTTGGGGCCTTTTTTATTCAGCTGGCATCGGTAACTGACCGTTGTGCCAAAACATCTCGAGTGGGAACAGATATAAGTCATTGCCCTCACCGCCAAGAAAGCTCACGCCATGGGGGCCAACTTCACATAGCCAGCGCGTTTGTCGGCGCGGCCTTTTACTTAATAGCGCCTTTGGCGTAAACAGCGCCACATTAAGCTCTTGGTCGGGGCAACGCGCTGAGCGGTATTCAAAGGCCTCAACACCTAGCTGGCGAAGCTCGCTACCCAATTGCTGGCAATAGCGATAATCAGCAGGGTCAGTTAGCGCCTCTTGCTCAGGCCGGTCTTGTAACTTTTCACCTAGCTCGGTGCGGTAATAAAAGGCAAACAGGCTGTGCTGGGTGCGAAGCAGCTCACCAGGTGGCGGCGTGGCCATGGAATGATAAAAAACCAGCCGGTAGTAAGCCCCTTCGGTCAGGGTAACATTGATGGTTTTACCACCATAAAACAGGCTAGGTTCGTGAGGGCGACCAAAACGGGAGCCCCAGCGCAGCGGCGGGTAACGAAAAGGTGTGGCCAGTAAGTAATGCAGACTTTCAGTACCGGGTAGTCGTGGCGGCTTGGCGTAATCGAGTAAGTCTTCCAGCAATTGCTGCTCGGCCAGACTATCAACCAATTGTGATGTGGCAACTTGTTCTTGCGATTCCACTAAACGCCAGCCCATTCCTTGGATAGCGTGCATTAAATTTTGCCCCTAAGGCCATCAAGCAAGTTCACCAACTTTACCAAACCTTGCACCGATGCAACCTGCTCTTTCGGCACCCCTTGGCTTAGATGATTATGGGTCACCATAAAGTGCTTCATATCCGCACTTTGGCCGCCGGTAAGTGCAAACAGGCTGCGATGAAGGCGCACTAACAGCAGCGCCAGTTCGCCTTCTTTGCTGGCAGGTTCAATACCGTCTCGCAAGCGCGTTCGGTTACGGCCAATCACAGTGCCAATTTCAACCTGGGTTAACCCCAAGTCTTTACCGGCATTCAATACGGCTTTACTAAGTACGCTTTTCGGGTCGAGCTGAGCAACCGCTTGCATGACTGTCTCCTGCATCCTTTTGAGACATTATACAAACTATTATTGCAAAAGCTACACAGCAACCAAAGCGGGCCGCTGCCGCCAGCTCCAAACCCCAACTAGGGCTGTGGCCACCGCGATCAGGGTAAAAAGGCCAGTGTCAGACACTTTATCCATCAGTACCGAGGCCAGAGCCGGGCCAGCCAAACTGCCAATACAGTAAGACAGCAACAAAGCTTGGTTCATCGCCACCAGTTGCTCACCGCTGACTTGTTCACAAGCCCAGGCCATGGCCACCGGATACAAGGTAAAAGCAACAATACCCAGGCCCACCAACGACAAGGCAAAACCGTGGTGTGAACCCATCACCGATAACCAAAGCGCCGTTAGCGTCATAATGGCCATTTGCCCCAGCAGCACCGGGCGACGGCCAAAGCGATCAGCCAAGCGGCCGGTTGGCCATTGGCCAGCGATACCCGCTGCCACCAACACCGCCATCCAGCGACCGATTTGTGCATCATCAAGGTGCTGGCGTGACAAAAATACCGGCAATAAGCCGTAAAGGCAGCCCAAAACCACTCCTGCCAACACGCAGCCAACAACGCCGTTACGGGCTGATTTTAACCTCAGCATGGCAAAAGGACGGCAACTGGCATGTTGCGGGTTAACATGACTTTTGCCCGCCAAGGCTACCGGCACCATGGCCACACCAATCAGTGCGCTAACCCACACCATTACCGGTGTCATTTGCGTATCCGCCACCGACAGCAGCATTTGCCCGGCCACCGTGCCCAGGTAGTAAACCACCATATAGGCGGCCAGTAGTTGACTGCGCTGGGTGGCATCTCCCCGCACCATCAGCCAAGACTCCACCACCACCCAAATACAGGCACAGGCTACACCGGCGAAAAAGCGCCACCACAGCCAGCCGGCCAAGCTATGGCTTAGCCACAAACCTGATACCGATAACACAAAGGCTAAGCACACCAATTGGTAGGTCACCGAAAAGCCTAAGCGATTAATTAAACGCCCAGCCACCAAGGTGCCAACCAGGTTGCCGACAAAATACAGGGAGGTAACGCTACCAATGCCTACCGTAGACACTTGAGCTTTGGCTAACCAAAGCGGCACGAGGGTATTTTGGACCGCAATAGAAATGGTGAGCAGCAGCAGGCCCATAAGCAGCAGCACCACAGGACGGGCAAACATCTTTAAACCGAGGGGGGATAAAAAGTGGCGAGATTCTGCGCTTGCCGAGGCGATGATACAAACCGGCTTGGTTATCGTCAGGACAAAAAAATTTAATCAAAAATGCGGCGAGTACCGCCGTACAATAACGCCTTTATTTAGGTGTTGTCACGCACCGCGTTTTATCGAAAACTCGCGCAAGAAAAAAAGGCCCGCAGGCCTTTTAAAACTGACTAACAAAGGCACTGCTATCCGGGCGGGGCACCTTGAATTTGCTTTTAACCGGCGTGCCCAAATACAAAAAGCCCAGAATTTCGTCTTCGCCTTCAACCCCAAGCGCCTGGCGCACATGATAGTCGGTGGCGTAGCTACCGGTGCGCCAGATGCCACCAAAGCCCTGAGCGACTGCCGCCATCTGCATGGCATGCGCTGCAAGGCCAGCGGTAACCAGTTGTTCAAATACCGGCACCTTGGGGTGTTCTTTCACATTGGAAATAACCGCCATCACCATCGGGGCCCGTTCGAATAAATGCGCCGCTTTATCTTTTGCTTTGTCGTCGGCATCAGGGTTTTGTTGCAGCAGCGCTTTGAGGCAAACCTGACCTAACCGGCTCCTGCCCTCGCCGGCAATCACCACAAAGCGATAGGGTTGCAGCAGGCCATGGTCGGGCACCCGAAAGGCGGCCTGATAGAGTGTTTCTAAGGCATCGCCAGCGGGAGCCGGCGCTTCTAACTTGGGCTCAGAGGTACGATTTAACAACAGTTCCAATGCATCCATAACCACCTCTCTATGCGTTTGGTCCTAGCCTATCACCAATAACAATTGCCACGCACTTCAGCCAGCACTGTATTAAGCGATTGTTGCTGTCATAAAAAAGCCGCCAGTAATGGCGGCTTTTTTTGACTCAAAACCGGCTTACTCGCCACCACCCCAGGTGTCACGAAGACCAACGGTTTGGTTAAAGACCAAGGTCTCTGACTCGCTGTCGCGGCAGAAATAGCCTAATCGTTCAAACTGAAAACCGTTACCGGCTTCGGCTTGGGCCAAGGAGGCTTCTACATACCCCTGGCGGACAACCAAGGATGCCGGGTTAAGGGTAGCCAGGAAGTCCTCGGCGCCACCCGGGTTAGGCACGTTGAACAGGCGGTCATAAAGGCGCACTTCGGCTTGCTGGCCATGGGCTTTGCTGACCCAGTGAATAACCCCTTTTACCTTACGGCCATCGGCGGGGTCTTTACCTAAAGTGTCGGCATCGTAGCTGCAGAAAATGGTGGTGATATTACCGGCATCGTCTTTTTCAACGCGTTCGGCTTTAATCACGTAGCTGTTACGCAACCGCACTTCTTTACCCAAGACCAGACGCTTGTATTTTTTATTGGCCTCTTCACGAAAGTCTTCCGCTTCAATCACCAATTCGCGGCTAAAAGGCACTTGGCGGTTACCCATTTCCGGCTTGTTCGGGTGATTCGGTGCTTCAAGCCATTCCACCTCACCTTCAGGGTAATTTTCGATAACCAAGCGAACCGGATCCAGCACCGCCATAGCGCGCGGCGCATTTTCATTCAGATCATCACGAATACAGGCTTCGAGCATCGCCATTTCAACGGTGTTATCCATTTTGGTAACACCGATGCGTTTACAAAATTCGCGAATGCTTTCTGGGGTATAACCACGGCGGCGCATGCCAGCAATGGTAGGCATCCGCGGGTCGTTCCAACCTTCAACATGATGCTCGGTCACCAGTTGGTTGAGCTTACGCTTGGAAGTCACGGTGTAAGCCAGGTTCAGCCTTGAAAATTCATACTGGCGCGGATGGGTGTCAATGGAAATGTTATCCAGCACCCAGTCATACAGACGGCGGTTGTCCTGGAATTCCAAGGTACAAAGGCTATGGGTAATGCCTTCAATCGCATCAGAAATACAGTGGGTAAAATCGTACATCGGGTAGATGCACCATTTATCGCCGGTTTGGTGGTGGTGGGCAAATTTAACGCGATAAAGTACCGGGTCGCGCATCACTATAAAGCTCGATGCCATATCAATTTTGGCACGCAGGCAAGCCTGGCCTTCTTGGTAGCCACCTTCGCGCATTTTTTTAAATAGCGCCAAGTTCTCTTCAACACTGCGGTCACGATAGGGGCTATTTTTACCGGGTTCCTTTAACGAGCCGCGGTATTCACGAATTTGCTCAGGGGTCAGCTCATCAACGTAAGCCAGGCCCTTTTCGATAAGCTCAACCGCGTAATCATGCAGTTGCTCAAAATAATCGGAGGAGTGACGCACCTCTCCTGCCCAATCAAACCCGAGCCAATGCACATCGCGTTCAATGGAATCAACAAATTCCTGATCTTCTTTGGCAGGGTTGGTATCGTCAAAGCGCAGGTTACACTGCCCTTGGTAATCAACAGCCAAACCAAAGTTAAGGCAAATAGACTTGGCATGACCAATGTGCAGATAGCCGTTAGGTTCAGGTGGAAAGCGGGTATGAACGCTATGATGTTTACCGCTTTGGAGATCCGCATCAATAATTTGGCGGATAAAATTGCTGGGACGGTTTTCGCCCGCATTGCTCATAGCGAGTCCTCTGATACTTTCTGATAGGGTGAAAAATTTCCCCTATGATCCATGAAAAAAGGCAGTGAAACAATAGACCCATGGCCCATTGCAAATACAGTCTAACCGGCGCTCGGATCCTAACCCGTCAAGGGTTTATCTCTGGCCACTTAGTGATAAGCGACGGCATCTTAGAAGCTTGGCTTCCTTATAACCAGCTGCCCCCTAAGCCATGGGTCGACTGCTCAGAGCTGACCATAGCCCCTGGCTTTGTCGATTTACAACAAAATGGCGGCTTTGGCCTACTGTTTAACGATACCCCAGACCTGCCCACCCTTCAAAAACTCAATGAAGGCAACCTACAGCACGGCACCACAGGCTTTCTAGCCACACTGATTACCGATGAAGACGCTAAAGTTGCCGCCGCCATTAAGGCTGCTCGTCAATATCAAGGGGAAGGGTTGATGGGGCTGCATCTGGAAGGCCCCTGGCTTAATCCCAATCGAGGTGGTATTCACGACTCACGGTTAATAAGGCCGGTCAGTCACGACCTTCTCAACCTGATTATTGATGCCGCAGATGTCGTAAAAGTGCTGACCTTAGCGCCAGAAACCGTCGACAGTGAGGTGATTAGAAAACTCACTCGCGCCGGTATCACTGTCTCCGGCGGCCATACCCTTGCCAACGAAGCCCAAAGCCTGGCTGGCATTGATGCCGGCCTTAGCATGGCAACCCATCTTTTTAATGCTATGCCCCCCATTAGCGCCAGGGCACCGGGTTTTACAGCAACGGCCATGGAAAGAGGCCTGTATTGCGGCGTTGTCGCCGATGGCGTGCATGTCAACGCCACCAATGTACGATTGGCGAAACGGGTACTGGCCGACAAGTTGTTTTTAGTGACCGACGCCACCCCGGCTAGCGGCGCCCCGGACCTTGCGCAATTTGCTTTTGCAGGGAAAACCATCACCGTTGAAGATGGCCGCTGCTTAGGGCCAGACGGTACCATTGGCGGCTCTAATCTGACCATGGATAAAGGCGTGGCCAACTTGGTCGGCATGGGCATTGAGTTTGCTGATGCCCTGACGATGGCTGGCGTTACGCCGCGCCTGGCACTGGGTATGCAAAGGCTTCAGCCGGGCATGAAAGCCCAACTGGTGGGCCTTTGCCCAGCCATGAAAGTACGCGGTACGGTGCAAGGCACGCAGCTACTGGAAGTGGCATCGAACGGATAAAAAAGGCCGCTTCAGCGGCCTTTTTTAAAAGAGATAAGCACCAAAGCCCCAAATAACAACGCCAAGGCCGAGCATAAACTCAAAGACCAAAATGCCAATGGCGAAGATAGAGCCCGAGACCCGCAGGCTTTCTTCTTTGGCAATATTAAGAAAGCTGGGTACCGCCAGAAACAGTAAATAGCCGGAATAAAGCAGCCCTGCCGCCCCCACTAACAGGCATAACCACACCATGGGATACAGCGCCACCAAGCCACTTAAAAACATTGGTGTGGCAATGTAGCCGGCAAATACGGTGCACTCTTTTAGCGTTGGCCGCTGCGGGTAATCCCTTGCCAGCCAGTGGATCACATTACCCATAAGTGCTACGCCACCCAAGATCACCGCATAAAACACAATGCCCAGTAGCAAGGCGGTCGACAGTTGCAGGGGTATATGGCCGCTGCCTAAGTTCCAGCCAACCTGAGTAGTACCGATAAAGGCACAAATCACCGGTATGGCCGCTAACATCAGCACATGATGAACGTAATGGTGAGATACCGTCTCGTGTTCCTTGGCGATATCGTGCATCTCACGGTCAGGATGAGTAAGCAGGCCCCAGATATGACTCATAACATCACTCCTCTGAACTTGCATGGTGCTCCACGTGAACACCTGTAACACAAGTATAATCAGCCTGCTCAAGCTTGCTTAGAAAGCCACGCTTGTTCAGTGAGCGGTAATAGCTTGGCTTTTAGTTAACAACACTTCATCAAAAGACACGGCTTGATGCGGCCTTTGACCTCGCAGATCTTCCACCATCATGGTAATGGCGCCGCCCTCACTTTTAGGGTGGTCATAATTCACGCCGATAGGTGCGCGGCCAAAGCCATTTTCCGCTAAGGCCTTGCTTATTGCAGCACGGGCCGCAATAACGTCTTCCACAGAGTCGCCCCATATTTTGTACATACAATGCGCCTTGGCATCGCAAGACACCGCCTGCATGCTGATATCACGGCTTTGTTCTAACTGTTTTGCACTCGCCCAAATTTGCCGAGTAGCAGCCTCGCTATGGCTATTGCCGTTTTGGGCTTGACTTAAACGCTGTTCAAAGTCAGCAACTTGCTCGGCCCTATCCGCGCCGAGATCACGATTTTGCGTATTGGCTGCAGGCTCGTCCGTTTGCGCCAGGGGTGAAGCGGCAGGCACCGATGGTGGGGCGGTGATATTGACAGTGGCTGGCACCGGCGTAGGCTTGGGAGGCGGAGCCTGAGTGAGCTTGTAGTTAAGCGCTGGCTGAGTTGGCGGCGCCTCATTAGCGCCACCCAACCACCAAGCCCCCAGACCAAACCCCACAACTAAAACTATCAGGTAACGGAAGACTCCCTTCATACCAAATCCTCTAGGCTAAATGGACCGAAAACATGCGCAACCACATTGATTATATTGAATTTCCGGCCAAAGACATTAAACGATTAAAAGCGTTTTACAGCACCGTTTTCCAGTGGGAATTTACCGACTATGGCGCCGATTACAGCAGTTTTGACGACGGCAAGCTGAAAGGTGGCTTTGCCAAACAAGACAACTTTATCCCGGCAGGCAGGCCGCTGGTGGTGATCTACCACCCAGAACTGGAACGTAAACAGCAGCAAATCGAAGCCGAAGGTGGCCGTATCATAGCGCCGATATTCAGTTTTCCTGGCGGTAGACGTTTTCATTTTACCGATCCGGACGGCAACATGTTGGCGGTCTGGAGCGAGCAGTAACCTGAACAAGGCAGCGGTTGTAACTTGCCAGCCAAACGCCCCTTCGACAAAGCTAAAAAAGCTTAACTTTTAGGAGGTTAGAATGGCGGTTTGGCTGAAAAAGCTCATGGATGACGAAGACGCACGTGCCTGCAAGGACATTAGCGACCAAGCCTGCCACCATCAACCTCGCAGTTTTCTGATTCATATCGTCGCCCTCAGCCTAACCAAAACGGGCGACGGCCTGATTGACCCTAAATTAACCTTAACCTGGTTATTGGGCGCACTTGGCGCCCCGCTGGGCCTTACTGCCTGGCTTGTGCCGGTGCGAGAGTCTTTGTCACTACTGCCGCAGCTGGCGATTGCCAGTGAACTGCGCAAAAGGCCCATTCGCAAAACCTTTTGGGTAGTAGGTTCGGTGGTACAAGGCCTTTGCATCCTCGCGATGGCCTGGGTGGCATTTTGCCTAAAAGGCGAACTGGCGGGCATCAGCATTCTTGCGCTGTTAGCCGGTTTTAGTTTGGCGCGCGGGGTTTGTTCTGTTGCCATTAAAGATGTTCAGGGAAAAACCATCGCCAAAAACCAACGCGGCAAAGTGTCAGGCTATGCCGCCAGTGTGGCCGGGGCCAGCGTCATTGTCTTGGGGCTCGCTGTTGCCTTTGGCTGGTTTAATTCCCCAGGTAGCGCCCTGTTGGGTAGCCTGCTGGTACTCGCCGGCTTACTTTGGCTGGTTGCCGCGGCAGTTTATCAACAACTGCCGGAATACGAAGGCGCAACCGAAGGGGGAAAGAATGGCTTAAAAACAGCGGTGAAAGGGTTTTTAACGGCAATGAAAAATAGCCGGTTTCGGCGTTTTTTATTCACCCGCACGCTACTGTTGGCTAGCGCACTCATGACGCCTTTTCTGGTGGCCATGGCCGGTAAAAATAATCAGCACATTGAAACCTTGGGCGTGCTATTGCTGGCATCAGGGCTTGCAAGCTTTCTTTCTGGGCCGATTTGGGGGCGCTTTGCTGACCGCTCTAGCCGTTTGGTGATGTGTGTGGCAGCAATGCTAACCGCCCTCACCGGCCTTATTACTTGGCTGTTAGGGGCTAGCGGCAACAATTGGGGCTTTGCCATTATGATTTTTGCCATCAGCGTGGCTCATGCCGGAGTGCGTTTAGGGCGTAAAACTTATCTTATTGATATGGCCAACAGTGAAAACCGCGCAACCTTAGTGGCCTTATCCAATACCGCTATCGGCATTATGCTGCTGGTTATTGGCGGTTTAACCGCCGCCATTGCCCAATATCTTGACGCCCAATGGCTGGTGCTCATGCTAAGCGTGCTGGCACTCCTTGCTGCTGTTTCAGCGTGGTTTATGGACGAAGCCTGATACTAAGGCCGAGCCTTTCAGGCACCATGGTGTGCTGTTATTTGTACAAGGATGCGCAATATGGATACCCAAACCAAAAATTGGGCCGTTGCCTGCCACGCTGCCGCCCTAGCAGGATTCTTAGTACCCCTTGGCAATATTTTAGGGCCGGTGGTGGTTTGGGCCATCAATAAAGACCGTGCAGCTTACATTGATGAACAAGGCCGGGAAGCCGTTAACTTTCAAATTACCGTCACCCTTGGTGCATGTGTTTCGTTGCTGCTGTTGATGGTGGTTATCGGTATTCCATTGTTGGTGCTGCTGAGTATTTTTAATGTGGTCATGCTCATTATTGGCATCGTCAAAACCGCCAACGGTGATGCTTTTCGTTATCCCTTTAGCCTGCGTTTTTTATAGAGGAGACCTACATGAAAGCGCCTATTGCCGCTTTTACACCGGTAGTGCTTTTAGTGATCGGCTTTTTACTGGGTCTAACCCTCGACAAACTTTATCCAACCCCACTCAAACCCCTATCTTGGCTGTTAGTTGTGCTGGGTCTTGCCATCGCCTTGTGGGCACTCGTGACACTGCTGCTGGCGAAAACACCACTCTTTGGGTGTAAAGAGGCGACAAAACTGGTGACAAAAGGCCCCTATCGATTTTCGCGAAACCCGATGTACCTGGGGTTTGCACTCTTTTACTTGGGTCTTGCGCTTTGGTTAAGCAGCCCCTTCGCTATCGTCATGCTGCCGGTGAGTCTCTACTGCCTTTGGTTATTCGTTATTAGAAAAGAAGAAAAACACCTTAAAGAGCAGTTCAAAGCTGATTACCAAAACTACTGTGCCAAGGTACGCCGCTGGTATTAACCCAGGGGATTACTGGTATCGGCACTGGTGCTCTGTGCTTGCCTGTACAGGTTAGCTCCGTCGGCCAATAACAGCAGGTAGCCAAGCATTCGTTGGTAGCAATTAACCTGTACCACCATGGCCTTAAGCCCTTGTCGGCGGTGTCTTCAATAGCAAAGCGTGTTAGGCTGCGTTTTTTCACTATCGGCAACGATAATGGACTCATCACGCCTTAAGGTGCTGGCTGGCCAGCACCTTTATGAACCTTGGAAAGGGAGCTTAAGTGGCCTGATTAGCCATTTAGGCGCGGTGCAACTTGATGCCATTCAGGTCATAAGCCGCGCCCATCACCACCAGCTATTTAATCGCGTAGCGCACTATCAAGAATCCCAATTAGCCGATGCCGAAGCCAAGCGAGAGATCTTTGAATATTGGTCTCACGCAGCCGCCTACCTACCCATGACCAGCTACCCCTATGCTCGCGTGCGCATGGACAGAATTCGTGAAGGCCAGCGCCATTGGTTTGAGAAAAACGCCAAGCTGTGCCGCTACGTACTCGATCGCATCCGCGCCGAAGGTCAGCTCAAGGCCTCCGATTTTGTTAAAGCCAAGGGTGGCTGGTGGCAGTGGTCTGATGAAAAAAAGGCCTTAGAGCAGCTGTTTCATGAAGGGGAACTGATGGTCAGCCATCGTGACGGTTTCCAAAAAGTGTTCGATTTACCCGAGCGCATATTGCCGTCTGATACCGTAACCGAACGTGCCAGTGACCTCGACTACGGTTGTTATTTAGTGCGCACCTTTCTTCGCTGCCAGGCCTTTGGCCGGGTTGAAGAAATAGCCTACCTGCGCCCTGGCGACAAAACGCTGGTAAAAGACGCGGTGGCCGCAATGCGCAAAAGTGGCGAAGTCATCGAACAAAATGGTGAGCTCATGCTGCACTGCGCTGAGTCTGTGCCCCCTAAAAAGGCCCCTCGCCAGGTACGGTTGTTGTCACCTTTTGATCCCTTGATTTTGCAACGAAAACGCCTTAACCGCCTGTTCGATTTCCAATACCAACTGGAATGTTACCTGCCAGCGCCCAAGCGCCGCTTTGGCTATTTTGCGCTGCCCATTCTTTATGGTGACAAACTGGTTGGCGTGGTTGACCTAAAAGCCGACCGCCCTAATAACCAATTGCTGGTTAAAGCATTGCACTGGCAGAAAAAACCAGGCTCTGGTTTACTTGGCAGCTTCAATAAGGCCTTAGCTGATTTCGCCCGTTTTCACGGCATAAAGGAGGTGGTGTTTGTTTAAGGTGGTGCACGACAGCCCCCGCTTTGTGATTGTCGATAAAACCCAGGCCATGAGCTTTCATGCTGAAGACGGCCCGGGCTTTTTTGTGTCCACAGAACAAGCCCTTGGCTGCAAACTTTGGCCAGTGCATCGTTTAGATAAGGTCACCACCGGCTTGATTATCTTCGCCAAAGACAGCGACGCGGCTGCCGAGTTAGGTCGGCTGTTTGAAGAACGGCAAATCAAAAAGTGTTATTTGGCGCTGTCGGATAAAAAACCCAACAAGAAGCAAGGCCTAATAAAAGGCGATATGAGTAAAGCGCGCCGCGGCGCCTGGCGGTTACAACGCACCACCCAAAACCCCGCCATCACCCGCTTTGACAGCAGCGCTTTGGGCGATGGCCGCCGCCTCTACCGCTTGTGGCCACAAACCGGTAAAACGCACCAGTTACGGGTAGCAATGAAAAGCCTTGGCGCTCCTATCTTGGGCGACGAGCTCTACGGCGGCACGGCTTTTAGCCGGGTGTGTTTGCATGCCTATGGGCTGTATTTTGAGGCCCTTGGCGAACATGTCACCATTACCGCCATGCCCGATTTCTTAACCGCCGCGCCCTCACCTTTTGAGGACGCGCTTTGAATCTGCTGGTCGCCATTGAAGCCTTTGTCAAAGTCGCGGAGCTGGGCAGCTATACCAAAGCCGCCGAGCAGCTGGATATATCACGCACGCAACTGTCAAAACTGGTGATGCAGCTTGAAGAACACCTCAACGTTCGGCTGCTGCAACGCACAACGCGCCGCTTGCATTTAACCGAAGCGGGCCAAAATTACCTCGTCCGCAGCCAAGGCATACTGCAAGCATTGCAAGACGCCGAAGCGGAACTCAGCCAGGGCCACAGCCAAATCAGCGGCCGGCTGCGCATTAATGGCCCCATGTCATTTGGCACCCGCTATTTAGCGCCCTTGGTGGCGCAATTTATGGCCCAGCACCCACAACTTGAAGTACGGCTTGAGCTAAATGATCGCAAGATTGATTTACTAGAAGACGGTTTCGACCTAGCCATTCGTATTGGCACCCTGCCCGACTCAAGCCTGGTGGCCAGGCAACTGACACAGTGCCAGCTGCTGTTGGTGGCCTCCCCTGCCTATTTATCTGCCAATGGCTCCCCCACCGACATAGATGACTTACATCAGCATCAATGCCTTAAATACCGCCGCGGCGGCGTTACCTATTGGCCAATCAAAGGCAAAAACATCGCCATTGACGGCCCCTTGGAAAGCAACAATGGCGAAGTGCTGACCTATGCGGCTGAGGCCGGCTTGGGCATTGCTTTTCAGCCAAGCTTTTTAGTGGACGACAGCATTAAAGCCGGCCGGCTCAAGGTGGTGTTGCCCGGCCAGCAATTACTGCAGTTAGGCATTTATGGTGTCTATCCGGCCCGTCGCCACCTGCCAGCCAAGGTAAAAGCTTTTCTCGATTTTCTGGCCCAAGCCTGGGGTTCACCGCCCTACTGGGAAAACGAGATTATCCCCCAATAGGAACCAATGATGTTCCACATACGGCGATTATCTTCAATGAACAGGAAAGTAAAGTCACACCATCAACTTTGAATCCTGACTTGGAGAAACACCATGCAAGCTTATGCCACCACTTTATTACGCCTGTCCTTAGGGGTAATGGCCCTTGCCCACGGCTTAATGAAAATTTTTGTCTTCACCATTCCTGGTACCGTTGGTTACTTTGAATCGGTCGGCTTTCCTGGCTTTTTCGCCTACATCGCTATTTTGGCGGAAGTGGGCGGCGGTTTGGCGCTGATATTCGGCCTCTACACCCGCTGGGTGGCCCTGGCCTTTATTCCGCTGCTGCTCGGCGCATTAACCGTTCATATGCACAATGGTTGGGTATTTTCGAATAAAGGCGGCGGCTGGGAATTTCCGGTATTTTGGATTGTTGCCCTGTTGGTTCAGGCCGGTCTGGGTGGCGGCGCTTTGGTCCTTAACAAACGTTTTTCGTGAGGCATTAACCATGTTACCGAGCCTTTATATCTCCCACGGCTCCCCCATGCTGGCCCTTACCGAAGGGCCAGCTCGGGATTTTCTTATTGAGCTAGGCAAACACTATCAACCCAGTGCCATTGTGGTTATTTCCGCGCACTGGGCAACACGCGGGCTGGCCGTTAGTACCAGTGCAGAACCCGAGACCATTCATGATTTTTATGGTTTCCCTGACATCCTCTACCAGCAGCAATATCCGGCTAAAGGCGCCCCTGAACTGGCGGCAAAACTGAGCCAACAATTAGGGGCGGTGGTTGTCGACAGGGGTTTAGACCATGGCGCCTGGGTGCCGCTATCACTGATGTACCCCAAGGCCGACATTCCGGTGCTGAGCCTGTCGCTGCCAGTGACATGGAGCAACGACGCCTTGTATGAACTGGGCCAGAAATTGGCGGCGCTTCGCCAGGACAATGTGCTTATCATCGGCTCCGGCACCTTGACCCATAACTTACGAGCACTGCAGCCTGAAGGCTCACCGGCGCCCGCCTGGGTTAACCGCTTTGCCGACTGGGTGAAGGAAAAGTTACTGGCCAAAGACAAGGCGGCGTTGCTGCATTGGCAACAAGGGCCTGAAGCACTGGCGAATCACCCCAGTCCCGAGCATTTTGTGCCACTGCTGGTGGCGATGGGGGCCGGCGGTGATGCCAGCCAGCTCCACCACAGCATTAGCCACGGCATATTGGCCATGGACTGTTATGCCTTCTCGTGAGCGTCATTAAAGGCCTGACGAATGCCAGGCACTTTATCAACGATGCTATCAAAGGCGCGCACCACATCCGGGTCAAAATGCTGGCCCGCTTCTTTGTGCAGTAGCGCTAAGGCGTCATCAACCGACCAGGCTTTTTTATAAGGTCTGTCCGAGGTCAAGGCATCAAAGACGTCAGCCACGGCGACAATGCGCCCCTCAAGGGGAATATCTTGGCCTTTTAGACCTTTGGGATAGCCGCCACCGTTGAATTTTTCATGATGGGTTAGTGCGATAACACAAGCCATGGTCATCAGCGGTGACGGGTCGTCTTTAAGAATTTCGGCACCAATTTCTGGATGGGTGCGCATCACCGTCCACTCATGGTCATCAAGCTTGCCCGGCTTTTGCAAAATGGCATCGGGAATACCGATTTTACCAACATCATGCATGGGCGCCGCCGCTTTCAGTAACTCAGCCCAGTCGCTGGGCATAGCCATTGCCAAGGCTATCTCATAGGCGTAATGGCTCATGCGCTGCACATGCATACCGGTTTCATTGTCTTTGTACTCGGCAGCCCGCCCCAACCGCACAATAATCGCTTGGCGGGTGTCCTCCAGCTCTTTGGTACGCTCCCTAACTAACGACTCAAGCCCACGCTCTTGCTGATAAAGCTGCAGATGATTAGCCACCCTGGCCCTGACAATAGGCGGGCTAATTGGCTTGGTGATGTAATCAACGGCGCCAACACTAAAACCCCGAGTTTCGTCGGCCACTTCGCCCATGGCGGTGACGAAAATAACAGGAATACGGTGGGTTAATGGGTCGCTTTTTAAGGTTTGGCACACCTCAATGCCGTCCATGTCTGGCATCATAATATCAAGCAGCACCAAGTCGGGCCTGGGCTCACTGCGTGCCAGCAACAGCGCTTTAGCACCGCTGGTTGCCACCTTTAGGTTGTATGTGTCTTTTAGGGCCTCGCGCAGAATATGCAGGTTCTCTGGCACATCATCGACCAACAGTAAGGTTGCCTCTTTCATGCCTCCTCCAACAACACATCAAGCTGTTCCAGCGCCTGGTCGAAATCAAATTGCTCTAAGTAGCCTCGAAGGTCGGCCAGCGCAGAGCGTAGCTGAGGATGCTGCTGGATAAAGCTCTCAAGCCTATCTAACGCTTCGGCATCGGCCGCCTCAAGCGCTGGCCTAAGTTCAGCAAGAGTTGCTTTGGCGTCACTATCAAGGCTCACGACCGGGCCTCGGGTTTCTTGTGGTAGCCAGTTCTCTATTGCCTGCAGCAAAGGCGCCAGTTCCACTTTGAGGTTGGCCAATTGCGTGGCGGTATCGGCCCCCGCTTTCGCCGCGTCTTCTGCCTTTTTAGCAACCTCGGCCAAACTGTGGGCCCCGATATTGCCCAACAAGCCTTTTAGGGTATGCAAATGGCGAAGCGTGGTTTCGTCGTCCTGCGGCTCTAGCATCTCAGGCACTTGCTGATAAAAGCGGCGCAGCACTCGCTGATAAAGCGTTGCATCATTCATGACACGATTAAGGCCATCTTCCACATCCAGCTCTGGCGTTTGGGGCCATTGCCCTGAGCTTTGACTTGGTTGCGGTAAGTCGATGCTGTCATCTACTCCCAGCCAATGACTGATAACCCTAAACATCACCGGAATGTCTAACGGCTTGGCAATATGGTCATTCATGCCAGCATCAAGGCAGCGCTGTTTGTCGCCTTCCATAACATTTGCCGTCATGGCAATAACCGGCAATGCCTGCCATTGTGGGTTGTTACGCAGCACCCGCGTTGCTTCAAAGCCGTCCATAATGGGCATTTGGCAATCCATCAGCACCAAATCAACACGACGTGCAGCCAGCTTATCCAAGGCGTCTTGCCCATCCTTTGCCACTATCACTTGCGCTTTCGATTTGCTCAAAAAGGTTTGCGCTACCTCCCGGTTAAGATCGTTATCATCCACCAGCAAGATGGTTTTGCCTTTAAACGAGGGGTAATTACCGTTATCCATGACTGGCTGCCGCCGCACCGGCAAATGCCCTTCGTGGGTACCAAGGCACAAACACACATATTCAAAAAGGTGTGACGGGCTCACCGGCTTTAACAGCACCTGCTCAACCCCCAAGCTCTTGGCGTTGGCGATAAGCTCGTCATCGGTAAAGGCAGAAATCATCATAATGGCGCCCGGCTGGCGAGGCTGCTCACGGATTTTGCCAATCAGCGTCAGGCCATCCATACCCGGCATCTGCCAGTCCACCATCATTAGATCGGGCATCGCTTTGGCATTGCGAAGCCGGTCCATGGCCTGCTGACCACTGGTGAGGGTATGCACCTTAAAACCAAAGGCGCGCATTAACCCCTCAAAAACCGCGAGCTGGGTTTCGTTATCGTCGACAATCAATACCGATTTGCCTTCCAGCTCGGCCAGCATCAGCGGTTTGTGCTGTTCCCCCTCGGGTACCAGCGGCAGGGTAAAAGTGAAAATGGACCCTCGCCCCAGCTCAGAACGCACCTCGATTTTCCCGCCCATTAATTGGCAAAGCCGCTGTGAAATAGCCAGGCCTAGGCCGGTACCGCCAAAACGCCGGGTAGTGGAACTATCGGCTTGGGTAAAGGCACTAAACAGCTTTTCAACCTGGTCGGCCGACATACCAATACCGGTGTCACGCACACTCAGCTGCAAGTATTCCTCCCCCGCTGCAACCGGGTACTGCACACTGACCACCACCTCGCCTTTTTCTGTAAATTTCATGGCGTTGGAGATAAGGTTCATCAAAATTTGGGTAAGGCGATGGGGATCTCCAAACAGTTGGTTGGGGCAGGACGGCATCAGGTTAAATACCAGTTCCACTTTCTTTTCAGCCGCTTTATCCGCAAAGATGTCACGCAGGTTCAGCAAGGTGTCGTCGAGATTAAAGGCGACTTTTTCCACCGACATTTTGCCGGCTTCAATTTTTGAGAAATCCAGAATGTCGTTGAGAATACGCAGCAAGGTGCCAGAAGCTTGCTCTATCTTGGCAAGATACGGGTTGTTACTGCGTTCACGAGCCAAATGGGCAAAGCCAATAATGGCGTTCATGGGGGTGCGGATCTCATGGCTCATGTTGGCCAAGAAATCGCTTTTCGCTTTAGAGGCTTCGTCGGCGGCAATTTTGGCTTCTTCGACAGCCCGCTCCATGTTGCGCCGCTCGTCAAGGTCTGTAATGACCGCCACACTGCGGTTATCCGCCAGCCGCCTGAGTGCCAATGACACCCAGCAAATATCGCCGCCGCTACCCACCAGGTAACCTTCCCAGTCAAAGTCTTCACCCTTATTGCAAAGCGAAACGATATGGCTACGGTCTTGTTGGCGGAAAAAGCTGCCCAATAAGGCGCCACGCAACTGTTCATGGCGCAGCGACAATAAGTTACAGAGCGCCTGGTTGGCCTCCACCACCTTGAAGTCTTCATCTAAGCTGGCAAGGCCGGTAGGCACCACTTGAAATAACGTGGTTAATGCTTGCTCTCGGCGTTTTAGCCGCTCCCTTGCTTGGCGCTTGTCAGAGATGTCGTACACCACCCCATCCCGCCCCAGATAGACGCCCTGGGCGTCAAAAAAGGGCTCGCCCCTATCGGCCACCCAAAGGGTTTTACCGTTGCGTTGTATCAAGCGGTATTCCAAGGCGTAAGCCTGGTGTTTCTCTATGGCATGGCCAAGCTTTTCGGCAACCTCACCGGCATCTTCTGGATGAATAAAGTCAGTAAAACCACGCTGACTTTCCAAAAGCTCCTCGGCCTTAACACCCAAGAATTCCCGTACCGATGGCGCCACATAGTGCAGTTCATTTTGGCTATCTATGCGGTAGCTGGCGACCGGCAGATGCGAAAGTAACTCTTCTGCCATCACCGATGATGAAGACAGCGAAGCGCCCGATAAAAAGCGGTTAAAACCGGTGCCCAGCAGTTTTAGTTCCGGGGGACCGGCAGGTTCAACCTGGTTGGCAGGTAAACCATCAATCAAATTACTGACACCACGAATAACGGTATATAGCGGCCGGGTCAGCCTTTTGATATACAGCCAGCCCACCACCACAACCAAGGCGATAAGGCCCAGGGGAATAAGCCAGTGCAGCAGTAACGAGGAATCATCGTTTTGGTTATGCCAGCGTAAAAAGACCATGGCATTGTGAAGCTGTTGGCGAGGGCCTTTAAGTTCAGTCCCCGAGTCCGTGAGTAACCGTCCTGAACGGTCAAATAGCTGGGCACTGCCGCCTTTTAATTGATTCACCAGACTATTGAGCTCGACATCCACCGTGACCACACCGAAAACAGTGTCGTTTTGTGCAAATAGCGGAACCGAATAGGTGATCATCCAAACATTACCGCCGCCATCATCAAAATACGGCGCCGACCAGCCGGGCTGGCGAAGGCGGATGGGTTCGATAAACCATTGTGATGTTTGGGTAAAATCGTAACTGGCTGCCAAGTCTAAGGTCAGTACTTTATTGCCACTGCGGTAGGCATAGGGCGCCTTAACCGCGCCGGGCGGCGTGTGTTCGGGTAAAAAGGCAATGGCAGAGCCGAAGATCAGCGGATCGGTTTCCAGGTTTTGGGCAACGATCCCCAGCCGAAATTGCTCATCGCCAAACTTAGCCAGCTCCAGCACCCGTGCACTGGCCTGCGCAAACTGGGCCGCATGGGCAAGTTCGTGGTCCAGCAAGGCCGCTTGTTGCTGTAATTGTTCAGCGGCATCTTTAGCGGGCCTGTCTAATAAAGCGCTAAGCAATGCCATAACGCCGATGCTTATCACCAGCAACACCACTAACGCCGCCAACAATCGGCCTCGAAGCGATAACGCTTTCATTAACTTACGTTTTCCCTAACTAGGCGGTAATTACCTGAGGTTAGCACCGCGTTGTTAAGCCGTTAGAAAATTCGCTCAGAAAGTTGCGCTTGGCGACGTTATTGGCAAGCGTCGGTTTGTCGCTTGGGCGCGGCTAAACGAAAAGCCGCCAGCAGTTCGAGGCGCTGGCCCACCGCAACGAGGGTGGGGAAAGGCGTTAAGGTCACATCAAAACGCTTGGCGTTATACAGTTGTGGCACCAGGCAACAGTCGGCCATGGTCAAGGTGTCACCGAAGCAATACTGGCCGGCGCTTTTTACCAGGCGCTGCTCTAGCGCGCTAAAGCCGACTTCAACCCAGTGGCGATACCATTTGAGCTTGTCAGCTTCGCTAACATTAAGCTCGCCGGTGAGATACTGCAGCACCCGCAGGTTATCCAAAGGGTGCATGTCACAGGCAATATCTTGGCAAAAAGCCCGTACCTGCGCTCTGGCCCCGGCGTCATCAGGCAAGAGTTTGGGGCCGGGCTGGGTTTCTTCCAAGTACTCCAAAATGGCCAGCGACTGGGTCAACACCAAGGGCCCGTCAATTAAGCTAGGCACCAGTTGGCTTGGATTAATGGCGCAATATTCCTGGCCATGTTGTTGGCCGCCGTCTTTGACCAAATGAACGGGAATGGACACATAGTCCACTCCCTTAATGGCCATCGCGATGCGAACCCGGTAAGCCGCCGATGAGCGCCAATAACCGTAGAGGGTCATGCTTTGACAACCTGTTGGTCGATGGCGCCAAACAAACTTTGGCCCTGCTCGTTAAGCATCTCAATCCTGACCCGGTCGCCAAAGGCCATAAATGCCGTGCGAGGGGCGCCACTGTCTAAGGTTTCGAGCATCCGCACTTCTGCCAAACAGGACGAACCCTTGCGGCGATCGTAGTTGGAAATGGTGCCAGAGCCGATAATGGCGCCCGCCCCCAGTGGCCGGGTTTTGGCGGCATGGCTGATAAGGGTGGCAAAATTAAAGGTCATATCAACGCCGCAATTAGGCTGGCCAAAAAGTTGGCTATTAAGGTGACTGACCAGCGGCAAGTGCACTTTGGTGTCGCGCCAAGCATCCCCTAATTCATCGGGGGTAATGGCCAGCGGTGAAAAACTGCTGGAAGGCTTTGATTGGAAAAAGCCAAAGCCTTTGGCCAGCTCGGCAGGTATCAGGCCGCGCAGCGACACGTCATTGACTAACATCAGCAGTTTCACATGATGGGCAGCGGCTTCCACATCAACTCCCATCGGCACATCATCGGTAACAACCGCCACTTCTGCTTCAAAGTCGATGCCCCAGTCTTCACTGGCCAGTTTGATCGGGTCGCGCGGGCCAATAAAGCTATCCGAGCCGCCTTGATACATTAATGGCTGGTGCCAAAAGCTGTCGGGCATCTCAGCGCCCCGGGCTTTTCGCACCAGTTCAACATGATTAACGTAGGCGGAGCCGTCCGCCCACTGATATGCCCGTGGCAGCGGTGAATGGCAGTGCCTCTGCTCAAAACCAAAGGCCCCCTCAACGCAGCCTTCGTTAAGGGCGAGATACACCTCGTTAAGGCGCGGCGCCAATTGCTGCCAGTTATCCAGCGCGAACTGCAGGGTTGGGGCAATGTGGGCCACTTTGACCGCTTGCTTGAGTTGGCGGTCTACAACCACTAAACAGCCATCACGGCTGCCGTCTTTTAGGGTGGCCAGCTTCATGATTTCGCTCCCTGCCAGCTACGCACATAATCAGGATTTTCACTCGCCGAGGCACTGTTACCCACCTCGAGGGCATCGCGGGTATCCAGCATAACCGCCACTTCGTCGGTGGCTTTTTTCTTGTGCTCCAGACCGGCTTGGAAGGCCTTGGGATGGGGGCCATGGGTAAAACCGGCGGGGTGAAAACTCATCATGCCGCGCTCGATGTTGTCGCGGCTGAAAAAATCGCCGGCGTGGTAAAAAAGCACTTCATCAAAGTCATCATTGGCGTGATAAAACGGCACCTTAAGGGCGCCGGGGTCTGATTCAATTGGCCGCGGCACAAAGGTGCACACCACAAAGCGCGGTGCCACAAAGGTGGTGTGGGCGCTGGGCGGCAGGTGGTAGCGGTGGCTCAT
This sequence comes from Gallaecimonas mangrovi, assembly GCF_003367375.1. GTDB lineage: Bacteria > Pseudomonadota > Gammaproteobacteria > Enterobacterales > Gallaecimonadaceae > Gallaecimonas > Gallaecimonas mangrovi. The sequence goes on along the minus strand of NZ_CP031416.1, from coordinate 1,647,699 downwards.
CAGTGGCCGAATGTCGCGCCAGTTAAGGCGCAGCACGCAAAGGTCGCCATGCCAGCCAATGGCATCCAAGGGATTGAAGGGATAGGTAATAACACTGACTTGGTTGTGGCGTTTGACCTCCAATTGCCAGCGCTGCTCCCCTTGCTGGGCTTTAAAGCACGTATCCATGGCCGGAATATCCAGCACTGCCGGGTCAAAAATCGCTTGCGGCCCAACCAAGCCTTTGTCGGGCAACTGATAACTGCCGTTAGTGGCTTCTATCATCAGTATTGTCATCGCCGCTTTCGGCTCTAACCGCCACATGGTGCCGCGAGGGATCATCACATAGTCGCCGTCGCGCAGGCTTAAATGGCCAAAATCACAGAAAAATTCGGCCTCACCTTCATGGATAAACAGTAAATCGTCGCCGTCGGCATTGCGGGCCAAGCGTTCCATTTTGCCAAGCGGCCGCCACAACCGGTAACGGCAGTGGGCGTTGTGCAAAATCACATCGCTGTGCCATGGCGAGTTGCCCTCGCCTTTGACCTTGTTTAAGTCAAAGAGCCGTGGCCGCAGTGGCCCTTCCCAATGACTCCAACCGGTGGGCGGGTGCTGATGGTGCAAATGGGCGGTGGGGCCAAAAAAGCCTTCCTTACCCATTTCCCGCTCGTAGATCCCCTCTTTCGGAAGGTCGGCATGGGCCTGGCGCGAATGAATACCCTCGCGGTGCGGTATGGAAGCCCACTTACGCATCACTTAGCACTCCGCGGCGAATTTGGTCTTCTTCAATCGATTCAAACAGCGCCTTGAAATTGCCTTCGCCAAAGCCGTCGTTCCCCTTGCGCTGAATGATTTCAAAGAACACCGGGCCGATAACGGTTTCAGTGAAAATTTGCAGCAAAATGCCGTCTTTACTGGGCATGCCGTCAATCAAGATGTTTAATGCCTGCAGCTTTTCAAGACTTTCACCATGGCCCGGCACCCGCGCATTAATACGCTCGTAGTACGTTGCCGGGGTGCGCATGAATGCGGTGCCGCGGCTTTGTAAATCAGCCACGGTTTGATAAATGTCGTTGGTGGTCAGGGCGATATGCTGAATGCCTTCACCGTTATATTCGCGCAGGAATTCTTCAATTTGCGACTTGTCGTCAGACGACTCGTTGATAGGAATACGAATTTTGCCGCAAGGGGCTGTCATGGCTTTTGACACCAGGCCGGTGAGCTTGCCTTCAATATCGAAATAGCGGATTTCCCGGAAGTTACCGATACGCTCGTAAAAATCAGCCCATACCGCCATATTGCCCTGATGCACGTTGTGGGTCAGATGGTCAATTTCAAACAGTCCGGCATTAGCCCGCGCCATCCGCGCTTTAAAATCGCTGTAAAAACAAAAGTCGACATTATAAATGTCTTTTTCGCCGTACAAGTCGACAAAAAACAGCAAAGAGCCACCAATGCCATACACCGCTGGAATGTTTAGTTCCATCGCCCCAACCGGATTGGGATAAGGCTTGGCGCCGTTAGCAACCGCGTGTTCAAAGGCCTTTTGCGCATCAGCCACCCGAAACGCCATGGCACAAACCGAAGGCCCATGCTTTTTGGCAAACTCCAAGGCATGGCTGTGAGGTTCGCCATTAACAATAAAATTGATGTCGCCCTGGCGGTACAACCAAGCCTCTTTGTGTTTGTGTTTGGCAACTTCGGCAAAGCCAAGTGAACCAAACAGGGCCTTAAGGTTGTCGATGCCTTTGGGGTCGGCGGCGGTGTATTCGACAAATTCAAAACCATCGGTTCCCAAAGGATTGGAAGGGGCTGGTGCTGACATGCTGCATTCCTCGTTGTTATTGGTTGTGTTTTTTTCAGGTATAACCCGAGTTACAGCGCCAGGAAAATACTTACCCTTACGTAAACGTAACATAAAAAGCGTCAAGCTAAAGTTACACAAGAAAAACCACTAGCCGCATCAGCAAGATACTGAAAAAAGACTGGCAACAAGGCGGTACAGGCATGGTGAAAAGCAGGGTGGGTATGCTGCTAAAAACAACAGCCAGCCAAGAACACAAATCCTGGCTGGCAATAAACGGCAACAACGGTGATGGCTACGATGACGGATGGAGCCTGGGCTTAGCCACTTGAGGCAGCCGATAGGCTCCAGGCCCAAGCAGCATCAATGCTGCAAAGCCGCCCAGAATAGCCACGTGCTCCAAGCTGGTCGTCAGGGCCATGATGGGACTTGGCGCCCCGAGCGGCCAATGCGCCAGCAAGGTGGCCAGCACCGTAAAGCTCATTAATAGCAGGCAGCCTAAACGCAGATACACACCCAATAGCACCAGCAACCCGCCAAGCAGTTGCACAACGATGGTGGCCAGGGCCAACAGACTTGGCATGGGTAAACCTAAGGCCGCCACTTCCTGCTGGGCTTGCGTCCATTGCAGCACTTTATCGACACCGCTAAACAAAAAGACCGCGCTTAGGCAGCAACGCACCATCAGCAAATACAGGTTCATTTACTGGCCTCCATGGCAGTAGTAGCCGGTTTGGCCAACAAGGCGTCGGTGGCGATAAACCCCAGGGTCATTGCCACAACCAACAAGGCGCCCATCAGTTTAGGCGGGGCCGGCACCGGAATATCAAACCAGCGACAGCCGCCGCCTATCAGCAGCCCCAACACCATGCCCATTAGCGCCGTCATCGAATGCCTCCTGTTTGACGCCGGCCACTGGGGCCGCCGCAGTTGCTCTGTTGAGTGGCAGGGCGGCAGCTATTTAACAGGCCCACCAGGCCGTACCCCAAGGTCATGGCCAATACCAGTAACGCACCAATCAGCGCTTGTGGGGCCGGTAGCGGTATGCCAAGCAAACGGCAGCCCGCACCAATTAGTAACCCCAGCAGTAACCCTAAAAGTGGTCGCATAACTCACCTCCCAATTAAAACGCGAAACAGGAACAGCCAAAGGCGCCCCAAAAGCCCTGGTAATCACTTACCGGTACGTCGCTAAAGCGCGCCTTGTCATGACAATGACCATGCACAGAACAGGCTCCTGCGCAGTGATGCACGCTCATCTTAACGTCGCTGCCAGGCCGCCAATGTCCCGGTACCAAAGCTACCGGCGACCAGTCGGGCAATACCGGCAATTCGGGCGGCGCTAAGTCTTTAAATTCCTCACTGGCATAAACCACTTTGCCGCCCACCACGGTCAGCACCGACTCAATCCATTTGATGGCCTCTTCTTCCACCTTGAAAAAGTCGCTACTAAGGGCGGCAAGATCAGCCAGCTGGCCAACTTTTATCTGCCCTTTTTGCCCTTGCTCTGATGAAAACCAGGCACTGCCATGGGTGAAAAGCGCCAACGCCTCGGCACGGTCTAACCCTTCGGGGTACAGGCAAAGGCCACCGACGGTTTTGCCCGAGACCAGCCAATAAAGTGAGGTCCAGGGGTTGTAACTGGATACCCGTGTTGCATCCGTTCCGGCGCCAACTGGCACACCTTCTGCCAGCATGCGTTTGATGGGGGGCGTTTGCTTGGCGGCCTCCGGGCCGTAGCGGTCTACAAAATATTCGCCCTGAAAGGCCATGCGATCTTGAATGGCAATACCGCCCCCCAAGGCCCTTACCCGTTCAATGTTCTGGGGGCTAATGGTTTCAGCGTGGTCAAAAAACCAAGGCAAACCGTCGAAAGGAATGTCACGGTTAACCTTCTCAAACACATCCAGCATTCGGGAAATGGATTCGTCATAGGTTGCATGTAGTCGAAAGGGCCAGCGCTCGGCTACCAGATGCCGCACCACCGGTTCCAGTTCGTCTTCCATCGATTGTGGCAAGTCCGGGCGCGGCTCAAGAAAGTCTTCAAAGTCTGCCGCCGAAAACACCAACATTTCGCCAGCGCCGTTATGGCGGAAGAAATCACTGCCCTGCCCCGGGCTAACTTGCTTGCTCCAGTTTTGAAAATCGGCCAATTCTTCTTGGGGCTTTTGGGTGAAAAGGTTATAGGCAATGCGCACCGTAAGTTCGTTGGCATCAGCAAGCTGTTGAATAACTTCATAGTCGTCGGATAATTCTGAAAGCCGCCACCGGCATCAATGGCGCTGGTTAAACCCAGCCGATTAAGCTCATGCATAAAACGGCGGGTGGAATTCACTTGGTATTCCAACGGCAATTTCGGGCCCTTAGCCAAGGTTGCGTAAAGAATCATGGCGTTAGGGCGGGCAATCAACATGCCGGTGGGGTTACCGTTGCCATCTCGCACTATTTCACCGCCAGGGGGATTGGGGGTGTTTTTGTCATACCCCACCACCTTGAGCGCAGCACGATTGAGCATGGCTCTGTCGTAAAGATGCAGTACAAACACCGGAGTATCTGGCGCCGCACGATTAAGCTCTTCAAGGGTTGGCATGCGCTGCTCTGCAAACTGAAACTCGTTCCAGCCGCCCACAACCCGCACCCATTGCGGCTGTGGTGTGCGTTCAGCCTGGGCTTTGAGCATGGCTAAGGCGTCACCCAGCGAGGGTACCCCTTCCCAGCGCAGCTCTAAGTTGTAATTAAGACCACCGCGAATAAGGTGCAGGTGCGAGTCATTGAGCCCGGGAATAACGGTGCGCCGGTTGAGGTCGACCACCTGGGTGTGTTGATGGCAATAGGCCATGGCCTCGGCATCACTCCCCACCGCGATAAAACGGCCATCCTTAATGGCAACGGCGCTGACATAGGGGTTGGCTTTATCGACGGTATGGATACGGCCATTTTTGAAAATAATATCGGCATTCATGAAGAGCACTCCTTGTACTCAGGGCTTGTTAAGCCAATGGGCTAACAGCTTGGTGAGGCGTGGCATCAGCACATAGACCACCGACAGCACGATGCAAAGCGTTACCAAGACACTGCGGGCAACGTAATTTCCTAACCAGGGCGAGAGGGCAAAAACCGGTTTGAGTAGCAGCGGGAAACCCAAGGTCAACGGCAGGATCACCCAAAAGGTCAGCAGCGCCTGTTTCCACCGTGTCGGCGGTGACGCCTTTGTTGACGAAGGCACAAACCAGAATTCATGCCCCTGGTGTTGTTCGCGGCTTTCCTCTTTCGCCAGATAGGGGCCGATTTCGTCCAGCAGTTGCTTGCGGGCATTCGACTCCAGCCACTGCTCAAGGGCTGCAGCGCTGGAAAAACGCAGCACGCTGATAAAATCGTCAGCATCGTGCATCACATCAACCCCCAAATGGCCGGGGTAACGGCTGGCCATTTCGGTCACTTTACGTAGCCAGTTTTCATAAAGGGCTTTGTAACCGGCTTTTACCTGATGGCGAATAACCAGCGTAACGGCATCCTTGGACATAACAGTCACCTTCAGACGCCCCAGCACGGGGCGCCGGCTGTCTCAGTGCCCTTCAGAGGCGTTAAACATGGTTTTGGCGTAAATCAGCCCCAAACCATAAGCGCCACCGTTGGCAACGGCGGTTTGCACGGTTTGGTCGTAGGTATCAGTGCGAGCCCAGTCGCGTTGCAGCTCCAGCAGGTATTGCAGCGACGTCATCGGACGCGCCCCCATTTGCAGCATGCGCTGAATCGCCATTTCGTGGGCTTCAACCGACACATCACCACAAGCATCAGCAATGAAATAAACCTCAAAACCCTGATCTAGGGCCGATAACGCTGGGCCAACAATACACACCGAGGTCCAAAGCCCGGCCAAAACAATTTTCGGTTTACCCAGGTTGTTAACACGCTCAGCAATACGCTCATCTTCCCAGGTGTTCATGGTGGTGCGGTCAATCACCGAGCAGCCCGGAAAGACCGAACTGATCTCCTCGAAGATAGGGCCTGAAAAGCTCTTTTCGGCCACGGTGGTCAAAATGGTGGAAACATCAAACTCCTTGGCCGCTTTCGCCACTAAGGCTGCGTTGTTGCGAAGGGTCACTGCATCAATGGATTTGGTGGCAAAAGCCATTTGCGACTGGTGGTCAATCATCACCAGAATGTGGTCATTGGGGTAAAGCAGGGTTTTACCTGGAGCAGCTTTGGCGATGGCCATGGGGGATTCCTCTTTGGGTTGTTGAATCGCGTTATTTATTAAGGTCGAGCCAGCGCAGAAAATGGCACCAGGCCCCTTCTTTGCTAACCGCAATGTGCCCTTCTATGTTTGCCAGCACGGCTCTTGCTGGCGAGTTAAAGCCTGTTAATTCGCGTTACCCTTGGGCCAACAAAATCCAACAGCACCACCGCTTTTTAGCACCATAAAAAAAGCCGGCTATTGCCGGCTAAACACACGTTAGGGGAAGGGCCCACTGGGGGCCGGAGGATACCGGCCGACAAAAGCTGAGTGAGGCAGCCTTCATCCGCGCCGGTCTTTTTATGGTTAAACAACAGGCCAATACTGCCCAGTTAATCGCTGTTAAAAATCGTGCTTAACGGCGCTTACCCATTAAGCATGCCCACTAGTAGTGGGCCGTCAGTGGCTCAGTCATCCCCACCAGCATCTGGCCTTGTTCGCATTCTTTAAGCTTGTCCAGCGCATAGCTGCGGGTGGTATCCAAGTAGCGGTATTTGGCGACCTCGCCGCCGCTATCAGCCTCTAGCAACGATTTATTGACCAGCTGCGTGATGTCTTGCAGCAGCCGGCAACGCGCTTGTTCGTCAAAGTGGAAGGCGTCCATGGCTTGCCCCAGCGAAAAGGCACCGCTGAACATCGCCAACACCCGAAAACAAAGCTGCTCCTGCGGGCTCAGCAGGCCATAGCTCCAATCCAGAGTGGCCTCTAAGGTGCGGTGGCGCTGCTGGGCATTGCGCCGGCCATAGCCTAACAGCAATAAACCCTGGTCAAGCTGCGCGCACAAGCCGCCAAGCCCCAGCACGTCAACATTGGCCGACGCCAACTCTATGGCCAGGGGGATGCCGTCAAGGCGGCGGCAAATCGCTTTAACTTGCGAAAGGTTATCGCTCGTTAGTTCAAAACCCGACATTTTTGCTTGTGCGCGGCTGACAAAAAGGGCGATAGCGGCGTAGTCCATTGCCTCGGTAGGCGACAGTCGGTCGCAGGCAACCGGATAAGGCAAAGGCCCAAGATGCAGCACCGACTCGGCTTCGGCCCGAATAGGTTCCCGGCTGGTCGCCAACACCGTTAACCTTGGCGCTAGGCGCATCAGCCGCTCCACCAAGTGGGCACATTGCTCTACCAGTGGTTCACAGTTATCGAGCACCAGCAGCATTTGTAAGGGTTCAAAAAAACGGGGCAACTGATGCGGTGTATCCAGCGCTAAGCTGTGGGTCAGCGCCATCGCCAAATCGATTTGTTCAGGCAGCTGCGATACATCAAGAAAATGAATGCCATCGGCAAAATGGTCACTAACACGTTCACTGGCCCTAATCGCAACGGTGCTCTTACCAATGCCGCCTGGGCCGATAAGGGTCAGCATTCGCCTGCTACTTAGCAACCTAACAGCTGCGGCGGTTTCCGTTTCTCTTCCCAAGGTGGCATTGAGTAACGCCGGTAAATTAGCCGGCGTTTTGGCTTCCTCGGCAGCGGCCTGTTGCAGCAATGCAACCTCAGCAACAAAACGATACCCCTGCTGCGGCAAGGTTAAAATATAGTGCTCTTTGCGCCGACTCTCGCCCAAGGCTTTTCGCAGCGCAACCATATGTACCCGCACCGATATTTCATCAACAATGGTGGTTGGCCACACCTTGGCCATCAATTGCGTTTTACTCAGGGTTTGGCCTGGATGTTCTAAAAAGACCAAGAGTAAGTCCATGGCCTTACCGCCAAGGTCCACTTGACGGCCGTTCTCCAGCAACAGGCGTTGCTGCGGATAAAGCACAAAAGGCCCAAAACGTAAGGCCTCGCTCGGAAGGCTGGTGGGTATATCCATGCTGTTGTGCACCCTAAGAGCTTGGCATCAGAGGCTCAACCTAAGCCTTGCTCGTCACGGTGCCTCCTCTTGTTAGTGGACTCGAATCTCTTTTTTAATCCACTTATCACCGAAATTGGTCATACAATTAGGCCAAATCCGGCCAAAATGATTCCCATTTCGGCCATCACTAGCCAAAACGGCTGCGATATTGAGCCGGGGTTATCCCCAGGCACTCCAGAAAATGCTGCCGTAGCTGTCTTGGGCCACTAAAACCACATTCAAAAGCAATGGTTTTCAAAGGCAACTGACTGGTTTCTAATAAAACTCTTGCCTCATCTACCCGCGCGGCCCGTACGAACTCCATCGGCGTCATTGCCGCTTGCCGCTGAAAATTACGGCTAAAATGCCGCTGGCTCATTGCCGCCATCGCCGCCATTTTTTCAACGCTAAAATCGTCGTGCAAATGGTCAACAACATAGCGCTGAACCTGGCTTATCGGATTATCTTCATTACTTATCTCCGCCAGCAGTGGGCTGAACTGCGCCTGGCCGCCTTGCCGTTTCATCACCACCAACAGCACCTTGGCCACCTTAAGCGCCAATTCATGGCCATGATGCTGCTCAACGATAAATAACGCCAAATCGATGCCGGCAGTAATACCGCCACAACTTAGAAATTTATGGTCTTGAACAATAAGCTGGTTGTTTTCTATCAGCGCTTCAGGACAGCGTTTGGCTAAGCGCTCTAAATAACGCCAATGGGTGGTAACGCGCCGCCCCTTCAGCAGCCCCGCCTCAGCCAGCAAAAAGGCGCCAGTGCAAATAGAGGCAAACTGCCCTGCCTTGGCGGTAGCACTTTTCACCCAGGGCACCCATTGAGGATGACCAAAATCGTAGGCGCCTGGCCCCCCCGGAAAGAGCAACAAATCAAAGGCATGCTGGGCTTGCGCTAGCGTGAGTTGTGGCTGGATAGCGACACCGTTTGATGCCGTGATTAAACCGTCTTCAGCGCCAATGGTTTGAATGAGGTACTGCTCTTGCTCAGGCAGATAACGATTCGCAACAGCAAAGACTTCAGCAGGGCCCGAAAAATCCAGCATCATCACATCTGAAAAAATCAAAAATGCGACGGTTTTCATGGTCCTGCCCTCCTACCTGGCATTTTATTTTCGACATTATCTTGTTCGTCAACTGCTAAATGAGAACAGTTATCCATTGCGATAATACTAATCAGCGAGTAAGACCCGCCGTGAGTGCATATCGATGGTTTGTTGAACTACAGCACAAAGTTTATTGCCAGTGTAGAACGATTGTTCCACCCTATTGCGATATGAGCACTGACACTGAAAGCCCAGCAACCAAATTGCTGGCCAGCACCGAAAAGCTGATTTACCGGGGCGGTATCGCCGCTACCGGTATGGATGCCATTGTCAAAGACAGTGGCGTATCAAGGCGCACCCTCTACAAGCACTTTGGTAACAAGGACAACTTGATTGCCGCCGCGCTTGAGCGCAGGGACATCCGCTGGATGGCATGGTTTGAAGAAAATGTCGCGCGCTTTCATGGCCCCCGGGCGCGTCTGCTTGGCGCCTTTGCGGTGTTAGATAGCTGGTTTGGGCACGACGATTTTAATGGCTGCGCCTTTATCAATACCGCTGGTGAAGTCGCCAGCCATGACGACCCGGTGCGCCAAGTAGCCAGAGAGCATAAAACCAAGCTGCTAAAGCTGTTGTTGTGTAATTGCCAGCAGCTCGCCGTTAAAGCCCCCGAGCCATTGGCGCAACAGTTGCTGCTGCTCATCGACGGCGCCATTACCCAAGCCCTGATTTTCAACGACACCAAAGCCGCTGAGCGCGCCCAAAACATCGCACGCCTGCTGCTCGATACCTACTGCCAGGAGTCCATCTGATGACCGAGCAACAAAAGCTCCCTTTGCCGCCTTTTACCAAAGCAAGCGCCATTGAAAAAATCCGTCTGGCCGAAGATGGCTGGAATAGCCGTAACCCTGCCAAGGTGGCCTTGGCTTACAGCCTGGATACTCGCTGGCGTAACCGCGGCACCTTTGTCGAAGGCCGCCAGCAAGCCGAGGATTTTCTTAGCCAAAAGTGGGCCAAAGAATTGGAGTATCGCTTAATCAAAGAGTTGTGGGCCTATAGCGAGGATCGTATTGCCGTGCGTTACGCCTATGAATGGCATGATGCCAAGGGCAACTGGTTTCGCTCTTATGGCAATGAGAACTGGCAGTTTGATGAAAACGGCCTGATGACCCATCGCCACGCCTCTATTAACGATGTCGCCATCGACGAAAAAGACCGCTTATTCCACTGGCCACAAGGGCGCCGGCCCGACGACCACCCAGGGCTTTCAGAGCTGGGGCTTTAAAAAATAAGGCGGCCTAGGCCGCCTTATTTTTTCTTGTTAATGCCGTAGTCGCGCAGCTTGTTGGCAATAGCGGTGTGAGACACCCCCAGTTTTTTCGCCAACTGCCGAGAAGACGGGTAAGCTGGATACAACCTTTCCAACAGGCCCTTTTCAAAACGCTTCATGACTTCATCGAGGGTGCCTTCCAAGGCCGCATCCCCCAAACTGACCGACGGTGTCTGGCTGGGCAGTTCCAGGTGTTTAGGCTCGATGCTGCCGCCTTCCAAGAGCGATACCGCCCGCAGCAGGCTGTTTTCAAGCTGGCGAATATTGCCAGGCCATGGGTAGTTGGCCAGCAGGTTTTGCGCGGCTTGCGACAACTGGACCTTTTCACGGCCAATGGCGGCGCTGTGGCGGCTTAAGAACAAATCCGCCAGCGGCAAAATATCTTCTTTGCGTTCCCGAAGCGGTGGCAGTACCAGGCTCAGTACATTTAGCCGATAGAACAAATCTTGGCGAAATTGTCCTTGCTGGCACAATGCTTCTAAATCGCGCTGGGTTGAGCAAATGATGCGCACATTCACTTTGCGCTCGACTTCGTCCCCCACCCGGCGGAAGGTGCCGTCTTGCAGCAAACGCAGCAGCTTCACCTGAATGGATGGTGCCAAGTCTCCCACTTCATCCAAAAAGACGGTGCCGCCATCGGCCACTTCAAACACGCCGCGTTTACCGTTGGCCGCCGCGCCAGAAAAGGCATTGGGGCCGTAACCAAACAACTCGCTTTCGGCAACGTTATCGGGCAAAGACGCACAATTCAGCGCCAAAAATGGCTTTTGGTGGCGGGGCGACGTTTCATGACAAGCCCTTGCCAGCAGCTCTTTGCCGGTGCCGGTTTCACCGCGAATAAGCAGTGGCGCATCTAACTGTGCCAGCTTCTTTGCCTGGCGCAGCAGCTTTTTCATCACCGATGAATGGGCTTGAATGGTTTCCATTGACACCGATTCGGGTGTGGCGGGCGTATAAAGTCCCACTGGCCGGATAGGGGTTTTTGCGGTAACCACGGCCCCTGCCAGGGTTAGGCGATGCTGTTCATCGGTAACCCAAATAGGCAAAAAGTCGGTTAAAAGGCGCTGACCACCCAGTTTTACCAGCATGCTCAGCGGCGCCGGGTCGTCACTTTCCAGCCAGCGCTGCAGGTTAAAACCATTTAGCCAATTAGACAGCAACTGCCCCTGTAGCTCAGCCACTTCGCCTTTTAAGATTTTGGCTGCCGCCGGGTTTATCACCAGAATGCGGCCCTTGGCATCCACCGAAATCACCGGATCGAGCAAGGTTTGCAATAAGGTCGCTAACTCAAAATGGTCGCGCTCAGTTGGCATAAAGGCCGTGGTACGCACATCTTCCACCCCGTTGATGCGGCGGATAGCCGGCAGCAGGGTTTTAAGCTCATCAAAGCTCAAGTCCGGCAGATGCAGGTACATCTTCCCGACCGGATCAACTTCGATACCGCGCAAATCAATGTGCCGTTCGGCAAGAATGTCCAGGACCTCCCGGGCTATTCCCGGCCTGTCCTCACAAAAGATCTCCAGACGCATGGTGCTCACAAAGGGCTTTTCCAAGGACGGTGATGATATAACGCCCTGGCGTATAAAGAAAATGCCGCCCAAGGGCGGCATTGTTTTTTTGTGTGTTCGCTGGCGTTTTACAACAAGGTGTCGGTTTTGGCGGCCATAACGAAATCGTTCTTGTGCAAACCGCCAATAGCATGGGTCCACCAGGTGACGGTCACCTGTCCCCATTCCATTAAAATGCCGGGGTGATGAAACTCGGCTTCGGCAAGTTCGGCCACTTTGTTGCCAAAGGCCCAGGCTTGTTTGAAGTTTTTAAACTTAAAAACCCGTTCCAGTTGCAAGACGCCGTCGCGGGCAACCGGTGTCCAGTCCGGCAGCTGTTTCATAAAAGCGTTTAACTCGTCATCGCTAACCTTGGGAGCACCGGCCTTGCAGGCTTCACATTCTTGGCTGGCAAGTGTCACATCATTCTCCTTAACTGGCCTGTTTTTGTTTTGGTTGGAATTTGGGTTCATAGAGCCCCAGCGCTTTGGCAGTATCCACCAAAGCCAGGATGTCCTGCTGGGCAACATCAAAAAGCTGGGCAACGTTATCAAGCACATAATAGACCGGCTGCATGATGTCGATGCGATAAGGGGTGCGCAGCGCATCTAATGCAGCAAAGGGTTTGCGCTCAGCTTTGCTTGAACTCAACGCATAATGGGTTTCTCCGGGCGACGATAAAATGCCGCCGCCATAAATGCGCAGCCCCTTGTTGGTATTGACCAAACCAAATTCCACGGTAAACCAATAAAGCCGGGCCAGATACACCCGCGCTTCTTTGCTGGCATTAAGGCCCAGCTGGCCGTAAAGGTGGGTAAAGTGGGCAAAATCGGGGTTGGTCAGTAGCGGGCAATGGCCAAAGATCTCGTGAAAAATATCCGGCTCTTGCAGGTAATCGAGTTCTTCACGGCGGCGAATAAAGGTGGCCACCGGAAAGCGCTTACTGGCCAGCAGTGCAAAAAATTCATCGAAGGGAATGAGCGCTGGCACCTGGGCCACTTGCCAACCAGTGGTGTCGGCCAGCACTGCGTTAATTTCGCTAAGCTGCGGTACCCGCTGTGTAGGCAAATTTAACAGTGCTAAACCGTCGAGGTATTCCTGGCAGGCGCGGCCTTCAATACAGGCCAACTGGCGCTCAACCAATGTTTGCCAAATGGCATTTTCTTCGACCGTGTAATGGATAACCCCATCAGGCCCTGGCATTTTCGATTGGTAGCTGGTGCCTTTTGTCATAGTCAGTGCTGCTAGTTGCAAACCTAACTTGACTGTACTGAGTGACGGCCAGGCTACAAAGCACTCCACGATGGATGGCTTTATTTACAGCCGTAAAAAAATGATTACAAAAGAGCTTAACAAATTGATTTTATTCAACCTAAAACCGCTATTAAGCATCGTCTTCCACCACCACCGAGGCCTTTTTACGGCCCAGCACCATGCCCGGTAGCTTCATCAAGTCTTTGCCCATATCCACCAACAAACGGGCGCGGGCTTTGCCAAGGCGCTTATTTTCGTGCGCGTCCATCGGCAGCGGGCGGCTAAGGCGCATGGCTTGCCAGCCAAGGCGTGCCGTGAGTAACCCAGCCCCTAACCCTTGCGCTGCCCGGCCGGAAAGTTTACCTAATAAGTCGGCACCGAAGGTGCTCATACCAATATCCACCACCAGCTCTGAGGCACCGGCATAAATCAGGTTAATAAACACTTGCCGCACTAACCGCACCCGGCTCCAATACCCCAATTGCAAGCCGTAGACCTTGGCCACCTCACGGATAAGCCGCAGGTTACGCCAGGCAATGATGGCCATGTCGGTGAGCGCCAAAGGACTAACGGCCACCATCACGGTCGCTTCCAAGGCATAACGGCGCACCAGCACCTGCGCCTTGTCGTCCAGTTCGCTAAGCACCCGCTGACGAAAGCGCCCTTGCACCTCTTCACCACTGTCGTGGCTGCCCACTTCGCTTAAAAACTGCACCATGGCGGCACTGTTATGAAGGCCCCGCAGTTTCATGCTGTGCTCAAGTACCGTTAGCGCTTTGTCACCGGTGTCGGCGTTGGCGGCCCTGGCACTATCGCGCTCGAGTCTTTTAAGGCGTCTTAACGCCAGCCACTCACGAAAAAGCGCCCTTAATGCCCCGGCGCCCAACAGCACCGTGGCCAGGGTAAACAATACCGCCAGTACCGGCAGCGTTTGCCAAAGCTCATAGAGCCAAAGCCCAGTTTGGCCAATGGCGCCCAGCAGCAAAAAGATAAGCCCCCACACCAGCCAGGGGCGGCGCTTGCCACTTAGCGCCTGGCTGACTTGCTGCTCGGGTTCGCCTTCGCGGTCTGGCACAAAATCATCCTCGGCAATTTCAGCGGCCAGACGCAGGGATATCGGCTCTGGATTGTCTTCAACTAAACGACTGAGTCTTAAGGTCATTTGAGTTTGTCTCCAAGAACAAAGGCCAGGGTTTTATCCATGCGCAGGTGGGGCAGTGGCGAGTTAAGGCCAAGGGGCGGCGCAAATGCCGGGAAGGCAAAACCTTGTTGCTGCCAAAAGGTTGAGGGCGGCAGCGACGATGGCACATCGCCTGGGAACAAGGTAACTTGCCGGCCGTCGTCAAGACGGCCCTTCAGGCAAGGCAAGTTCTCCCCATCTAGCTGGCCGCTACCGGCCTGGGTAGTACAAACCGCGGCCAGGGTTTCAACCCCCACGTCAATGCCGGCATAACGCATGGGTTCCAGCGCCGGGCTAATCAGCTCACTAAGCAGGCTTGATAGCGCCGGGCGCTGGTCAGGGGTTAAACGGTCGGCTTGGGTCGCGGCAAAGAGCACCTTATCGACTTGCGGCGAAAAAAGCCGCGACAACAAACTGCTTTTGCCGTACTGAAAACTTTTCAGAATATCGGTAAGGGCTAGCTGCAAATCTAAAAACGCCGCGCGGGAATGGTTAAGCGCCGCCAAGGTGTCAACCAACACCACTTGCCGGTCAATATTGGCAAAATGATTTTTATAAAAGCGCTTTACCACCTCGCTTTTATATTGCTCAAAGACCTTCTCAAGATGCTTAAAAAGCGCCGTGTCTTCACCGCCTTCGGTCAGCCAGGGGAAAAAGGCCAGCACCGGCGCCCCTTTTAATTCGCCGGGTAATAAAAAGCGGCCCGGTTGCAGGTAATAAAGGCCAAGCTGCTGTCGAAAATCACTAAGTAAACCGGCGTAACGCTCTGCCAGTTGCTCGGTTTGCACCGCATCTAAGGCGCCTTGCTGGCAAAAAAGCTCGGCATCGACACACCAGTTACCGGCCAGGGCCGCCCGCGGTGCCTGGCTAAGTAATTGGCGCTGCTGCGCGCTCCAGCTGGCGTAATCGGTTTCAAGCAGCGCTAAATCCAGCAGCCATTCACCGGGGTAATCAACAATATCCAGCACCAACGTCACCGGCTCCCCGAAAAAGCCGCGCAAACCGCTGTCGGGTTTGTATTTAAGGTGCAGCCGCAGCTCACTGATGCCAGCGGTTGACGGCCCCCATTGCGGTGGTTCGGCTTTCAGCGATGCGAGGTTTTCCCGGTAACGAAAGCGCGGCAGTAACGGGTGCGGCTGTGGCACCTCCCTGGCGCCGAGAAAACGCCCTTCGGCCTGAACCGGGAAAAACGGCAAGTGCCGAGGGCTGCCATGGAGTAGTTGGTCGGTAAGCGAGGTAATAAAGGCGGTTTTGCCCGCCTGCGACAAGCCGGTAACCGCCAGCCTTACATGTTGGTTAAGGCCTCTTTTGAGGGTGTCGGTGGCGGTTCTGGCCAATTGTTTGAGTGTATCGCTGCCGTGCATTGCTATTCCCATAACAAGAAGGCGCCCACAGGCGCCTTTCGCTATTTGCTGTCAGCTTAGAGACGGCTAATTTGCCGGTTAAGCTGAAATTCCGTGGACGTTACATGACTTTCCAAGCTTCGCAGCCTTTTTTCAAGCCGAGAGAACTGTTCATTCAGATCTTTTACCGCCTGGCGCGGCGGCTCGCCGGCTTGCCAAACTTGGTTTTTCAGCTGCACCGGTTTTTCACTGCTGGCTTTAACCGGAGCCTTTTCCAAAATAAACCACAGCGCAAAGTAAGCGACGAAAAAGAACGAACCCGACAAAATAACACCTGCTACCACCAACACCCGTACCAGCCAGGTTTCTAGGTTAAAGTAGTGAGCAATACCGGCACAAACGCCGCCAAAGCGGGCCTCGTCGGGATAACGATACAAGGTGCGGGAACCGTTATTCATGGTGCTTCTCCTGCCTATCACGCTTTATTGCGCCACTGGGGGCTTTCTTCGTCCAAGAGCCGCTCAAGGGTGGCAATACGGTCTGCCATTTTTTCAGCGGTTTGCGACAGCGCCATTAATTGCGCCCTTTCCGTTTCGCTCAAGCCCTGCCCTACCTGGCGTTTGCTGCGATAGTGCAGGACGAGCCATATTGGCGCCACTATCACCATGAAAATGATGATGGGGGCTATGAGCAACTGCAGCACGTCCTCCATTATTCACTCCTGTTATTTTTTCTTAGCCATCTTGGCTTTAAGGGCGTCCAGTTCCTGGTTGACCTTTTCATCGGCGGCCAGGGCAGCAAATTCGGCGTCCAGTGATTTACCTTTACCTAAGTCATAAGCTTCGACCTGGGCTTCGATATCGTCAATGCGGCGCTCGTACTGGTCAAACTTGGCCATGGTGTCTTCCACCTTGGCACCGTCAAAACGCTTGCGCACATCCAGGCGGGTTTGCGCCGATTGCTTGCGCAGCACAATGGCTTTTTGGCGGCTGCGGGCATCGGTGAGCTTTTCGTTGAGCTGGCCAATTTCTTCGCTCAGCTTGGCGATAGACTCTTCGACATGGATAAGCTCGCTCTGCAAGGTGGTCATGGCTTCTTCAGCCCGGCCCTTTTCAATCAGTGCGCCCTTGGCTAAGTCTTCACGGTCTTTGCTGAGCGCCAGCTCGGCTTTGGCCTGCCAGTCGTTAGCTTTTTCGGCCAGCTTGGCAATGCGACGCTCTAAATCTTTGCGCTCGGCCAGCGCCTTGGCAGACAAAGAACGCACTTCAACCAGGGTGTCTTCCATTTCCTGAATGATCAGGCGCACCATTTTTTCCGGGTCTTCAGCCTTGTCCAGCAAGGCATTCAGGTTGGCATTCACGATATCTGTGAAGCGAGAGAAAATACCCATTTCATATTCCTCGTCTGAGATAAGAAAGTTCCTTGCTCTTCCCTATCCGAAATGCGTGCCAGTTTGCCAAAAAATATAACACACTGAATTTTAATAGAAAATTATGTTTGAATTTCGTTGCACAAATTGGCTTATCATAAGTTCAACCACTATTTGGCGAAATTGACCACCATGGCGACCAGAAAACACGACAACCTGCTCGGCCAGGCCAACAGCTTTCTTGAAGTAATGGAGCAAGTGTCTCGGGCCGCACCGCTACATAAGCCGGTGCTTATCATAGGGGAAAGGGGCACCGGTAAGGAACTGATTGCCGAACGGCTGCACTTTTTGTCTAGCCGTTGGGACCAAAGCTACTTAAAGCTCAACTGCGCAGCCTTGAACGAAAACCTGTTGGAGTCAGAGCTGTTTGGTTATGAAGCGGGCGCCTTTACCGGCGCCGGTAAGCGCCATAGTGGCCGCTTTGAACGTGCCGATGGTGGCACCTTGTTTTTGGACGAGCTGGCTAACACCTCCGGCCTTATCCAAGAAAAGCTGCTGCGGGTCATTGAATATGGCGAGTACGAGCGCGTTGGCGGCAGCCAAACCCTGAAATCGGATGTGCGCCTGGTCTGCGCCACTAACGAAGACCTGCCCAGCCTTGCCGAGCAAGGTGCTTTTCGGGCCGATTTACTAGACCGTTTGGCTTTTGATGTTATTACCCTGCCGCCACTTCGCGAGCGCCGAGACGACATTTTACTGTTAGCCGAACACTTCGCCATTAATATGGCTCGCCAGTTAGAACAGCCGCTGTTCTCTGGCTTTACCAAAAAGGCCCAGCAACTGCTGCTGGACTATGCTTGGCCCGGCAATGTGCGGGAGCTGAAAAACGTGGTGGAACGGTCGGTGTATCGCCACAACAACCCGGATTTGCCGGTACACCACATTATTCTTGACCCTTTTGAATCCCCCTGGCGGCCAAGCGGCGCGGTGCGCACCTTGGACCGGCAAGTGGCGCCACCGCCAGCAGGCGCGGCCAAAGCACCACCCACCACCGCAGCGCCGCACCTAAGCTTTCCTATTGATTTTAAAACCGTAACCCAAGAGTTTGAGATACAGGTGCTGACGGAAGCGCTCAAGGCCAACCAATATAACCAAAAGCGCAGTGCCGACGCCCTAGGGCTGACCTATCACCAATTGCGGGGCATACTGCGTAAATACGAATTATTGGGTGTGGATGAGAACTGACATGAGCGCGCCGGCAAGTAAAGATGCAGTGGTTGGTAGCACAGCCAGAACAGTGGTAGAGTTCGCCCCCTGTTCTTTAACATCGAATGACGGCATCGGTTATGCTGGCTAATCGCGTCTTGGTGTTGGGCATGCTGAGCTTGTTGCTTTGTGCGTGTTCCGACAATCATAAGAGCCTGGTACAACAGGGGCTGGTGTATTGCTCAGAAGGCAACCCAGAAACCTTTAACCCGCAGCTCGGTACGTCCGGCACTACCGCCGATGCAACCGCCAACCAGCTATACAATCGGTTGATTGATATCGACCCGAAAACCGGCGATGTGATCCCGCGGCTGGCTAAAAGCTGGCATATGAGCAGCGACGGCTTGCGCTATACCTTTGTGTTGCGCCGCGGCGTGCATTTCCAAACCACCGATTATTTCAAACCCAGCCGTGATTTCGATGCCGACGATGTGCTGTTTAGCTTTCGCCGCCAGTGGGACGTTAATAACCCCTTTCATAATGTCTCTGGTGGCGACTACCCGTTTTTTGATGCCATCGGCATGGGCTCTTTGCTGCATGACATCATCAAAGACAACGACTACCAAGTCACCTTTGTACTAAACCGCCCCGACGCCTCATTTTTATCTAATATCGCCACCGACTACGCGGTAATACTGTCGGCCGAGTATGCCAACCAATTGCTGGCACAAGGGGTGCCAGAGCGCATCGACACCCAACCGGTGGGAACTGGTCCCTTTATCTTTGAAGGCTACCGCAAAGACAGTTTTATTCGCTTCAAGGCCAACCCCGATTATTGGGATGGGCCGGTAGACGTTAACCCGCTGATTTTTGATATCACCAAGCGAAGCTCGCGGCGCCTGGCGAAATTGGTAACCGGCGAATGTGATGTTATGGCGCTGCCGCTGGCCTCAGAGCTCAGTGAAATAAAGAAAAATAAAAACCTTAAATTGCAGTCCGAACCCGGCCTTAACGTCGGCTTTTGGGCATTAAATACCGAGCGCCCACCGCTGAACGACCCGAAAGTGCGCCATGCCTTGGCGCTGGCCATTGACCAAAAAACCATGATGCAGGCGGTGTATTACGGCACCGGCTCGCCAGCCAATTCGTTGCTGCCACAAAGCTCTTGGGCTTACGACAGCTCGCTGCCGCCAATGACCCAAAACCTTAAAAAGGCGCGGGAGCTATTAGCTGACGCCGGCCTTGAGCACGGTTTTAACCTCGATGTTTGGGCGATGCCGGTATCACGCTCTTACAATCCCAATGCCCGCAAAATGGCCGAACTGATTCAGTCGGACTTAGCGGCGATCAACGTCAAAGTGCGCATCATTACCTATGACTGGAACACCTTTCGCCGCCGCCTAGCCCGTGGCGAGCATGACTCGGTGCTGATTGGCTGGTCAGCCGACAACACCGACCCCGATAACTTTTTCAGCCCAACCTTAACCTGCGCGGCCTTAGCCAGCGGTAACAACAGGGCCAACTGGTGCGACCCAGACTTTGACGCCATTTTGGCCAAGGCACTGCTGACCACCGACCGCGATAAACGCAAAGCCTATTACATTAAGGCCCAGCAATACCTCCATGACGCCATGCCGGTTGTTCCTATTGCCCATGGCCTGCGCTTTTTGGCAACCCGCAGCAACATTGAAGGGGTGCGCCTGCGCGCCTACGGGGCCATTAGTTTTGCCAAGGCTCGGAGGGTGAAGTAGTGCTGTCTTACGTTATCCGCCGCATTAATTTGTTTGTTATCACCTTTTTATTACTGGCTATTGTCGCCTTTAGCCTGACCCACCTTGGCCCGGGTAATGCCCTTAGCCACGTTGCCAACACCGACGGCTTGGGGCCTGGGCAAATTGCCGCGCTTAGGGCGCATTACCACTTAGACGACAACTACGTGGTGCAGTTTGGTTATTACCTAAAGCGCATATTTATGGGTGACTGGGGTTATTCGCTGGCCAGCGGCGAAGCGGTGATGCCGGCGCTGCTGCGCACCTTACCCGCCACCTTGGAATTGATTTTAAGTGCGATGTTCCTGGCGCTGCTTATTGGCATTCCGGCTGGCGCTTTTGCGGCCATGTACCGAAAATCCGCCACCGACTACGCAGTTCAAAGCATTGCCCTTTTTGGCTATTCCATTCCCATTTATTGGTGGGCGCTGATTTTAGTGATGCTGTTCTCGTTAAAGCTGGGTTGGTTGCCGGTATCGGGCCGTATCAGCCTGCTTTATGAGATCCCGGCGAAAACCGGCTTTTTACTGGTGGATATTTGGCTGTCGCACGTGCCTTATCGTCTGGAAGCGATGCGCGACGCCTTGGCGCATTTGGTGATGCCAACGGTGGTGCTGGCCACCATTCCAACCGCCGTAGTGGCGCGGCTTACCCGCACCTCACTCAAAGAGGTGTTGAAAAAGAACTACATTCGCGCCTCTCGGGCCCGGGGCTGGTCAATGTGGAAGGTGGTGCAGCGCCACGCCCTGCATAATGCGCTATTACCGGTGGGCCGTTTATTGGGGCTGCAAATCGCGGCGCTTATTTCCGGCGCTATTATTACCGAGAACATATTTGATTGGCCGGGTATTGGTAATTACCTGATAAACAGTATTTATTCTCGGGATTTCCCGGTTATTCAGGGCTGTCTGCTGCTGATCTCCAGCTTTGTTATTCTGGTTAGTGTGGTAACCGATATTGTCTTTACCATGCTCGACCCATTACATCGAAAACGCATCCATGCTGAGTCCTAACCTTTACGCCGAAGAGCGCATTCCCTCGCCATTGGTTCATACCTGGCGTGCGTTCAGAAAAAGCCCCCAGGCCATGGTCGGGCTCTATATCGTAATTGGCCTGCTGTTGGCTGCCATTGCTGGCCCTTGGGTGGCCCCCTTTGACCCAGAATTACAGCACCCCAATGCCCTCTTGATACCCCCCAGCTGGGACCAAAACGGCCACGTGGATTACTTTATTGGTACCGACGACTTGGGCCGCGACTTACTGTCACGGCTGCTTTATGGTGCCCGCCTGACCTTTGGCTCAGCACTGCTGGTGGTAACCGGTGCCGGGCTGATTGGCGTTGTGTTAGGGGCGATATCGGGCACGTTAAAGGGCCTGCAAGGCTCGATACTGCATCACTTTCTCGACACCCTGCTTTCTATTCCATCGGTATTGCTGGCCATTTTCTTTGTGGCCATTCAGGGCCCGGGCATGGAAGCGGCGCTGCTGGCGGTGTGGCTGGCACTGGTACCGCAGTTTATCCGCAGCACCCACGATGCCGTGGTTTCCGAGATGGAAAAAGAATATGTGGTGGCCGCCCGCCTGGACGGTGTTAGCCGCTTTCGGCTGCTGTGGGACGTAATTTTGCCCAACATCGCCGACTCTATCGTTCACCAATATGCGTTAGCGCTGTCGGCGGCAGTGCTGGATATCAGTGCCCTTGGCTTTTTAAGCCTGGGCGCCCAAGCACCACTGCCGGAATGGGGAACCATGCTGGCTGGCGCCACTGATTTGGCCTATTTGGCACCGTGGACCATTACCTTGCCGGGGGTAGCACTGCTGACCACCGTTATTGCAGTAAACCTGGTGGGTGATGGCCTACGCCAAGCCCTTAACGCGCGGATGGAGCAGTAATGAGTGCCCTGTTGGATATTCGTAACCTCACCATTTCCTTAGACACCCCACAGGGGCGAGTACAGGCGGTGGAAAAGGTTAACCTGCTTATTAACGAAGGGGAGATCCAGGGCCTGGTAGGGGAATCGGGTTCCGGTAAGTCTTTGGTTGCCAAAGCGATATTGGGACTGCAAAGCGATAGCTGGCATGTGCATGCCGACCGTATGCACTGGAAAGGCGTCGAGCTGTCTGATCTTCCCATAGAAGACCGCCGCGAGCTTATTGGTAAAGAATTGGGGTTTATCTTCCAAGAACCCATGAGCTGCCTGGACCCGATGCTGAAAATTCAGGACCAGCTTTGCGAAGTGCTGCCCCACGAGCAATGCCCGGTACCCTTTTGGAACCTTTACGGCCGCCACCGCTGGCGCCACCAGGAAGCCAAAGCGCTGCTGCACCGGGTGGGTATTCCCATGCACAAAAGGGTGCTTGATAGTTACCCCCACGAGCTGTCGGAAGGCCTTTGCCAGAAGGTCATGATCGCCATGGCGATTGCCAGTGGCCCTAAGCTGTTGATCGCCGATGAGCCAACAGCGCAAATGGAAGTGACCACCGAGGCGCGGATTTTTAGCTTATTGGCCAAGCTAAACCAGCTTGGCAATATGTCGGTTTTGCTGATAACCCATGACCTGGAATCCATCAGCAAATGGAGCCACGCCATTACCGTGATGTATTCGGGGCAAACCGTGGAAGCCGGGCCAACCCAAAGCATTTTGAAAAGCCCCCATCACCCTTATACCCAGGCATTGTTGCGCTCTATTCCGCACTTTGACGAAGGCTTAGAACACAAGTCACACTTGCATACCCTGCCCGGCTCCATTCCGCCATTGCAGCACCTGCCCACCGGTTGTCGCTTGGGGCCACGCTGCCCACGGGCGCAGCGAAAATGCGTGGAAAAACCGCCGGTCAAAGATTTAAAAGGCCATCGTTTTGCCTGCCATTACCCCATTAACATGGAGGAGTAACGATGGCGCTATTAGAAGTTAGCGACCTGTCGAAAAGCTACACTAGCCGTGGGCTGTTCAAGGCCGAGAAAATGCAAGCGGTGGCGCCTTTGAGCTTTGACTTGGAAGCGGGGCAAACCCTGGCCATTGTCGGCGAAACCGGCTCCGGTAAAACCACGGTGGCCAAATTGTTGGTGGGCGCCGAACGACCAAGCTCGGGGCAAGTAAAACTTAACGGCAAACCGCTGGCACTACACTCGGCGGACTCGTGCCGGTCGATTAGAATGATCTTCCAAGACCCATCCACCACCTTAAATCCCCGGGTCACCATCGGCCGTCAGCTCGAAGAGCCGTTAAAGCTCAATACCGAACTCAATGCCAGTGAGCGACTGACCAAAATCGAAGCCACCTTAGTGCGGGTTGGCCTTTTAGGCGAGCACGCCGACTACTACCCGCACATGATCTCCGGCGGCCAAAAACAGCGCGTGGCCCTGGCCCGGGCGCTGATATTAAACCCGAAGGTACTGGTGTGTGACGAAGCCTTGGCGGCGCTTGATGTATCGCTGAGGGGGCAAATTCTGAATTTCATGCTCGATGAGCAGCGCAAACAGCAGCTCTCTTACGTGTTTGTGTCCCACAACATGGGCATTGTGAAACACATTTCTGACCAAGTGTTGGTGATGCACCACGGTGAAGTTGTGGAAAGGGGCCCCACCCTTGAGGTGTTTAGCGACCCGCAGCACGAAGTGACGCGCCGCATGCTGATGGCCCAAAACTTACTGGGCAACTAAAAAAGGCCGCTTTAAGCGGCCTTTTTTATGTCATTGCCGTTAGGCAAATGTCTTTAACAGCGTCGGAATAAGCGCGATATCACAGCGCTGCTCGCTTGCCAAAATCAAGCTTCGGCCAAGGCTCAGGGCTTTTTGCTCGGCTGCGGCCCGCGGGCCCTCTTCAAGGCTGGTAAGGTCAGCAACGTGGGCAAGGCCCAGGGTACGGCGAATAAGCTCGCAACCGGCGTAGCCGATGGTGTCATCCAGCACCTTCGCCACGAAGCGTTGCTGATAACGGGCATTCGCTAACGCCACATCCTTGCTGCCTTGCAATAAGACGCTAAAACGGCTTTCAAAGCGCTGCCAGAAGCTAAGCAGTTCGCTTTCCAGCCAGGCGGCATAGTCGCTATTACCCAAGGTGTGATGGCGGCACCAGGCCAGCAGCAGGTTGCCAATCACCGAGCCCACATCAAAACCCACTGGCCCGAAAAAGCCGAATTCTGCGTCAATCACTTTTAGCTCGCCAGGGCCCGAAAACACCGAACCGGCGTGCACGTCGCCATGCAGCAAGGTTTGCGGGCAAGATAAAAAGCGTGCTTTAAGCTCGGCAACCTGTGCCAGCAGCGCGTCGTCTTCACGAAAGGCGATAGCGGTGGCCAAGCTTGCCGGAAAAATGTCGTTACGCTCGTGCTCGCGGTAAGGGTCGGTGAAGAACAAGTCTTCGGTAATAAGGCACAAGTCAGGGTTGATGAACTGGCTTACCAGCGCTTTTTTCGCTTTAGGGTCCAGCTCAAAATCTGAATAGGCGTAAAGGCTTTGCGCCAGGTAGTCAGCCAGGTTCTGGCCCATCGCCGCCACTTTTTCACTGTTGATAAGGCGCTTTCGCAGCAATTGCAGGTGGCTTAGGTCTTCTTCCACCATGGCGTACTGTTCAAGGTCAAAGTCCAGCACCTTCACTACCCAGTCAGCCGCCACTTTGCCGTGGGCTTGTAGCACCTGCGCTTCAATACGGGCCCGCTCAAGGCTCAGCGGCCAAGACTCGCCCACGCAGCGCGCATAAGGTAGTGCCTGCTTGATGATGAGGCTTTTATCGCTGGTGGAAAGATGAAACACCAGGTTCAGGTTACCGTCGCCTATTTCCCGGCAATGCACGTCAGCCTCGGCAGGTAAAAAGCCGCGTTGTTTGGCAAAAGCAATTGCAGCGGCGCTATCAAAAGCCTGGTAAGGCATGGCTCGACTCCGGAGATCTGAATGCAAAGTGCGGCAATTTAAACGTAAAAACGTTTAGACGTCTACACCTCTCTTTTTAGAAATGGCAAAATGCGCTTTTTACACCAAAGCCAAGCCGCTATGACCGAAAGAATTGCCACAGCCCTTCGTTATCAAGACGCCACCCTGACCATTCTTGACCAGCGCGCCCTTCCCGCCGAGAAACGCTGGGTTGAGGTAGAAAGCGCCGAGCATCTGGTGGCGCTTATTCAAAGCTTGGCCATTCGCGGCGCGCCCTTGATTGGCGTGGCGGCGGTGTTATATCTGGCAGTACTGGCCAAGGCCGGCAGCGACCCACAAACCTTAGCGGCGGTTAGCGCAGCGTTAAGGGCCAGTCGGCCAACAGCGGTTAACCTGATGAACCTGTTAGACCGCCTGAACCCGCTGTTAGACAAAGACGCCGCCACCATCGAAGCGGCAGCCATTGCGCTTTTTGATGAAGATGTGGCGCTTTGCGAGCGTATTGGCCAACATGGCCTGGCGCTTTTTACCGCCAATAGCCGGGTGCTAACCCACTGCAATACGGGTGGCCTGCCTACCGCTGGCCGTGGTACCGCCCTTGGGGTTATCACCAAAGCCCAAGAACAAGGCCTTAATCCCTTTGTGTGGGTGGATGAAACCCGGCCCTTGGGGCAAGGCTCACGGCTAACCGCCTTCGAGCTTAAAGAGGCAGGGGTTGCCCATAAACTGCAACCCGACAGCGCTGCGGCCAGCTTGCTGGCGTCAGGCCAGGTGGATTTGGTGATAGTGGGCGCTGACCGCATTGCCGCTAACGGCGACACCGCCAATAAAGTGGGCACCTTGATGCTGGCGGTTGTTGCCAAGCATTATGGGGTGCCGTTTTATATTGCCGCCCCTTGGACCACCGTCGACAGCGCCTGCGCTGGCGCCAGCGCTATTCCTATCGAGCAGCGGCCAAGTGAGGAACTATTACGCCTTGGCGGTAAACAACTGGCTCCTGAAGGAACAGCGACTTACAATCCAGGTTTTGACGTGACGCCCGCTGCGCTTATCAGTGGCTGGATAACGGACCGGGGACTTATTACCGACCCGAGGCTTTTACTCACTAAATCAAGAGACAGGAATCATGACCAAAGGACTCTGGTTTGCCCTTCCCTTGCTGTTGCTGGCCGGCTGCGCCAGCAACGATGCACCGCCCCCAACCTCGCTGACCGCTACCAGGCAGCCCTTGCTGATGCCGCCGTGATAGAACCCGGCGAAGCCGTGCCATTGCCAAGCCCCGGCAAAGGCATGATTAAGGTGGTGACCTGGAGCAAGTATCCAAACAGCTTTCCCCAAGGCCGCTACATCACTAACAGCTGGGGCGACACCTGGGTCACCCTTGATGGCGCCGTAAAACGGCTTTGCCGCACCTATCAAGACAAAGTGCCCCAAACCCAAGCACTACTCGGGCTTCACCAAGTACCGGGTGAGGTGCGCGACTTTGTGATTTTAGAAGTTAACGCCAAAAACCTATTTCGCCCCTGCGCCGACCCCGACACCAGCAAGCAGCGCTGCAGCGCCGATTTCCCTAAAGGCGTCTCTGCAGCCTATAAAGGCTGGTACGCCAATCAGGTAGCCGCCTCTTACCAGGCGAACGGCTTTCCCTGGACGCGCCTCGGTTACACCTATAACTACAACATCGGCGCTTCCGAAGTTGGCCCGGCCGAATTTGTCCTGCCCAAAGGCAGCCACGCCAAAGTAATAGCTGTTATTCCCACCGGCAATTACTGCCAATAAAAAAGCGCCCAAGGGCGCTTTTTTATTGGGGTAAGTTACAGCCTATGCGACAGTCAGGACTCTGGCAGACAAGCGGCTAAGGGATAAAGTAAAGCCCTCACGCCACCACACTCACACACCCTCAGCAGTCGCTGATAGTCTCGCTCGCCTGGAACTTGCGTTTTATTAAAAAATCACCACCAGACCAAAGCAAACACCCTAAAAGGCTGACGAATACACCACTGCCGACGCAATTCGAAAAGTGGCTTTTTGGTTAATCAGAAGATGGATGTCCTTTTTATCTTTTATCTTACTTTTTTATCTTTTTTTATCTTCGCTGCGGGCTTAGTTGACTCTTAATTTCATATTTCCTGAGTGAGCTCGATCAACAAAATAATCACTGTTCTGATTTTCAATAGCATCAATAGCTGCACGAATATCAAGTAGGGTTTCTTCATGCGAGGTAATGTTTTCCAGTTGCTTTAAACTTGATAAAACATTCATATCAAGCGAATAGGCCAGTAACATACAAGCCCTATAACGAACTGCATAAGATTTATCCGCAAGCGCTATCACACCTAACTCAACGGCTTCATTTGATGATCTTGCATAGCGAATTGAATGATAAACGCAAGAGCTTCGAACCTGCCATTTTCTAGCAGTCCTGTATTTATCTAACAACAACTTCGGAAGCTCGTTTCCAAGCATCCTAAGTTCATTAATTGCGTAAAACTCTTTATCTGAGCCAGAGCCATCAAGATCATTTAATAGCTCTAGTGCATTTACTTGTTCTGCCATCTCACATCCAATCACAAAAGGTTTAACTCAACTTTTACATTGGGGTCATTGGCGCTTATTTTGTCACCGTGTCGAGTACTGTTTCTAGGCACATGATCATACTCAACGCAGTAATGACACCCACCTTGGTCATACTGAATATCCGGCCTATTAGTACCAACTTTATTGCCGTTCACATCAACCTGCTGTTGGTTTTTGCGAATATTCGAAACCGACGAATCTTGCTTCAACTCACCTACGCGATTATCAATCGCACTATTATGGTTGGCATTTCCATGAGGCTTCGCATTACCGCCGTTTGGAAGCGGCCCTCTCTTTGTAACCCCCTCCGCAATATCCTCTACTTTATCAGCTTCTTTGGATGCACGCTCCAACCGAGAACCTATCTTTGCAGCTAGAGCCTCTTCCCCAAATAAAGGGATCATGCCAATGCCAGAAAGCATTGCACCTTTCCAATCACCAGTAATGACTGACATGCCACCACTGACAATATCGGCCCCTTGGCTTAGAAAAGGTATATCTGTCATCCCTAAGCCATCAAAGAAGGTCTGCACCTTATCAAAGGTTGAAAGACCGGAAGCGTAATGTATTGACGGTGCTGAATAGGTTTTAGAGTATTCTCCTTGATCGTTTGCACCTCCTGCCCCTTTACCTCCAACGTAATGAAAACCGGCGGAATTGGTCAACCCACCGTTGTCATTTTTACTGCCGTTGTCTTCTGTTTCCGTTTGCTGAGGTGTATTGCCATCAGATGAACCCTGATTGCCATTGCTACCTCGTTGGTCAACCACCTGAACATCATTACCACCAGCTCCACTAATAGGTAGTCCTTTACTGCACATGCCTGACGGCAACGGTAAATCGCACATATTCCGTTGGGGGTGATACCCCGTCGGATCAACCCCCGCCAGTGGGTTGTTCATGATGTAGCTGTATGGGTTAAAGCTTTGGCTGTTGTCAGGACTTTGGATAAAGGGGTCAACACTTAGAAAACGGCCCAAGTTGTAGTCGTAGGCTCGGCCGTTCATATGAATAAGTGCCACCGAGTCTAAGTGCTCGTGGTCGGTAAAGCCGCGGTTGATAAGTCGGCCGCCGTCCAGGCTGGTAATAGTGCTTTCACTACCTTGGTCGTCGCCCGCTTTCCCGAAGGGGTCAAAGTAGCGGCGGCTGGCTACGCTGCCATTGTGGTCTAGCGTGGTCACAGTACTGCCCAGCGCATCTTTTAAAAGAAAGCGAATATAGCTGCCTTCGGCACTGCTGCTACCCACCACAGCCACATCACTCAAATAGGCACGCCAAGCGCCGTCGCTATCCCACTCATACGCCTTATCAACATAAAAAATGTTGCTGGTTAGGGTGGTTTGCTCTACCCGCGCGCCATCGGCGCCATAAATAAAGCCGATAGATGCGCTGCTTTTGGTGATGGCTTTGGGTTTGTTTTCAGCGTTGTAGACTACGGTTCTACCGTCGCCGCTGCGCATATTGCCACTGGCGTCGTAGGTAAAAAACTGGCGGTGCTGCCATCTAGCTTGGTGATGCTGGCTACAGCATTGGGTTTACTGCTGTCGTAGCTATATTGGCTGGCATAGTCGCTTTTGCTGGTCAGGTTGCCTGCGGCATCATAGCTGTAAGTTACCGACAGGCTGGTGCTGTCTGTGTCTAGGCTACGGCTGGTCAGACGCTGCAAGGCATCATAGGTAAAGTCTTCAGAAAGTCCTGTTGCCAAGTTTTCACGGTGGCTTAGGTTTCCGTAAACATCGAAACTGTCATAGGCGATATTGTGAACCAAGGTGCCACAAAAATATCAATCAAATAAAAAAGCGCCCTAGGGCGCTTTTTTATCATGCCGCATCAATGAAGTTTGCGGCGACCGGGTTACCGGTGTGCTGGGCAACCCAGCCGTCGGGATTGGTAAAGAGCCTTACCGCCACAAAGTAAGGCGCTTCGCCCATATCAAACCAGTGAGGGGTGCCGGCAGGCACTGAAATAAAGTCGCCTTCGGTGCAATCTACTGCATAGACATGGTGATTAAGATGCAGGTAGAAAACCCCGCTACCGGCGGCAAAGAAGCGCACTTCATCTTCGATATGAATGTGCTCGTCCAAAAACTTCTGACGAAGCTCGGGCGCTTTGGGGTTATCGGCTTGAATAGACACCACATCAACGCTTTGATAGCCGCCTTTTTGCTGCCATTCATCGATAGCATCTTGGTATTGGCTCATCACCGCATCGGGGTTGAGATCGGTTAAATCACGGGTGGGGAGGTATTGATAGTCGATACCTAACGCGGCCAGTTTGTCGCTTATTATGGTGCGATCTTCCCAGCTGCCAAGCTCAATGCCGTTTTCACTGCATAGGGTCAGGGTGGTCATAGGGTCACCTCATCAAAGTGGTGAGCAAGAGGATAACCCCGCGCAGCGGTTGTTCCAGGTCTTACCAGCTGACAAACCTGAAAGCCGGCTTCCTGGGCCGCTTCTAGCTCTTCTTTGATATCGGATAAAAACAAAATGGCATCGGCCGGCAGTGCTAACTTATTGGCAATGTTGTAGTAGCTATCCACTTCCCGCTTGTGGCCAATACGGGTGTCGAAATTGGCCTCAAAATAGCCTTGTAAATTGCCCGCATCAGAATGCCCAAACAACAGTTTTTGCGCGGCAACAGATCCAGAAGAATACACCGCTAACCGCAAGCCTTTGGCTTGCCAAGCCGCAAGCGCGGCGGGCACATCCGGGTAAACATGGCCGGTAAAGTCGCCTTGTTCATAACCTTGTTGCCAAATCAGCCCTTGCAGGGTTTTAAGGGGCGTTACTTTTTTATCTTCGTCTATCCAGCGGATAAGCGCGGCAATTTGGCCGTCGGTGTCGTCGACATCAAGGCCCGCTTCAGTGCTGACCGCTTTCAGTGCCGCGGCCACGTGCGGTTCGCTATGGTGGGCCTTAACAAAGGCCTCAATGCGCTCTTTCGCGTATGGAAACAGCACCTTATGCACAAACTCAATATCGGTGGTGGTACCTTCCACATCCATGACGATGGCTTTTATCATTTGCGCCACTCCCATTCGCATTGCAACAAAAATTCCAGGCCTTCCAGGTGCCGCCAGGCCTCTTCCGGGCTTTGGCCAAAGGCATAAAGGCCGTGACCTTTAAGCAGCAGGCCGCCAATAAAAGGTTTGGCAGCATAGCGGGCTTTTATCGCATCAGCCAGGGCTGGCATGTCTTGGGTGTTATCAAAACAGGCAATGGCCAGCGGCTCAAGATGGCTGCTGACGCCACGGATCGCCTTTTGCATTTCATAGCCATCCAGCCACAAGGTGTCGCCTGCGGTTTTACGTGACAACAAGGTCGACGCCAGCGAATGGGTATGAAATACCGCCTTGATGGCCGGTTCGCTGGCGTAAAGCGCGCAATGCACCAATGTTTCGGCGCTGGGTTTGGGCCCTTGTTGCACATTGCCGGCCAGGTCGACGGTAACCAAGTCTTTTTCGGTTAAGCTCGCTTTATCAACGCCTGATGCGGTAATAAGGCAATGGTTGTCATCAACGCGCACCGATAAGTTGCCACCGGTGGCCGGCAGCCAATGGCGGCGAGCCGCTTCGTTGCAATAATGCAGCAGGGTTGGGATCAGTCCCGGGCGGGACATAGGCACTCCGTTTGGGCATATAGACGTCTAAGTTGCCAAATCCTAGCATTCTGATACCCTGTCGCCAAACTCTTTAGGTCGAGAATTGCCGTGACCATCAGCTCAAAACTGCCTCATGTAGGCACCACTATTTTCACTCAGATGTCGGCGCTGGCTGCTGAAAAAGGGGCCATTAACCTGTCCCAGGGCTTTCCAGACTTTGCCCCTGACCAGCGGTTGTTAGAGCGCGCCGCTAAGGCAATTTTGCACGGCAATAACCAATATGCGCCCATGACCGGGCTACCGGCCCTGCGCCAAGCCATTGGCAACCTTATCGCTAACCATTATCAGCGCCAAATAGATACCAACACCGAAATAACGGTGGCCAGTGGCGCTTCTGAGGCGATATTTGACGCTATCACTGCCTTGGTACGCCCTGGCGATGAAGTGGTGCTGTTTGACCCCGCCTACGACCTTTACGAGCCGGCTATTACCCTGGCTGGGGGACGTTGCCGCCGCTTGGTGTTAACAGCGCCAGATTTTCGCCCTAATTGGCAGGCTTTTCGGCAATTACTCAATGATAAAACCCGCTTGGTATTGGTGAACACGCCCCATAACCCCACCGGCAGTTGCTGGCAGCAAGCTGACCTTGAGGCACTATGGCAAGCCATTGAAAGCCGCAATATTTTTGTGCTGTCAGATGAAGTGTACGAGTTTATTCATTTTGGCCAGCAGCCGGTTAGCGTGCACAGCCACCCTGCCCTTCGCGAGCGCAGCCTGGTGGTATCGTCTTTTGGCAAAAGCTTTCATTTAACCGGCTGGAAGCTTGGCTATGTGGTGGCGCCTGCTGAACTGACAGCCGAGCTTCGCAAGGTGCACCAGTTTGTTACCTTTTGCACCGTTAACCCCCTGCAGCAAGCCATAGCCGAGCACCTGCAAGCATTGCCGGAAGAAACCTTTGCCCTGGGGCCCTTCTACCAACAAAAACGCGATGTGCTGCGCGCCGCCCTGGCCGGTAGCCGCTTTAAGCTACTGCCGTGCGACGGCACCTATTTTCAGTTGCTTGATTACAGCGCCATCAGTGACGAAGACGATATTCAGTTTTGTCAGCGGCTGATTGAAGAAGCCGGCGTGGCGGCGATACCGGTCAGCGTGTTCTACGAAACGCCGCCTAAGAGCCAGCGTCTTATTCGCCTTTGCTTTGCCAAAGAAGAGGCAACACTGCAAGAAGCGGCAAGACGGCTTGCCAAGATGTAAAGAAAAAGGGCCGCTTAGTGCGGCCTTTTTTATTGGCTTTGCTGCCAGGCTTTGGTGCCATAAAGCGGCACCGTGGAAATAGCATGGTGGGTGCTGCCTTTGGTTTGCTTGGTCGAATACGACAGGTAAATCAGCGTTTGGTGCTGACCATCCCAAATACGCCTGACCTTTAGCGACTTAAAGAGTACCGACAAAGACTCCTTAAACACGGTTTCACCGGATTTAGACTTGTCGATGTGTTTAATCATGTCGTTGGTAATGGGCCCAGTCTGGCGGCAGGCAATAGACATGTCCGACGGGTCAGAAAAGCTCAAATCATCTTCAACATGGGCGACATGGCAAGTGACACCCGGGATCTTCGGGTCGGTAAAACCATTGACCACCACATCTTTAGTGGTAAACCAGCCGAGGGAAACCCGGGCGCTGTCGTCATGGCAGCCAGCCAATAACAACACGGCGGCCCACAAAAACGGCGTGAAAGTTTTCATTAAGACTCCAAAAGAAAACCCCGGCGAACCGGGGTTTTTTATCAGCCGTTAGTGTCAAGGTTATAAATCTTGACCTTGGCAGTTTCTCGCAAGGCATCGATG
The DNA here is from genome assembly GCF_003367375.1 of Gallaecimonas mangrovi. Lineage (GTDB taxonomy): Bacteria > Pseudomonadota > Gammaproteobacteria > Enterobacterales > Gallaecimonadaceae > Gallaecimonas > Gallaecimonas mangrovi. The sequence goes on along the minus strand of NZ_CP031416.1, from coordinate 1,614,894 downwards.
AACTGGCGGTTAGCCTCGTTCACACGTTGCTGCTGCATCTGCTTTTGCCACATGGCAATGATGTCTTTGTCAGCATCGGTTGGCTTATAGGCATGCACGGCATCAACTTGCACCACGGCGCTGTCACCATTACCTAAGGAGACCAGTTCCTTAGCGCCTTTGTCTTGTTCAAAAGCACTGCGAACGATAGCCGGTGCCAGTTTCTGGTCACGACGATTAATGCCTTTAGACTCAACAAAGTTAATGCCCTGCTCTTTCAGCCAAGCACTGATATCACCACCGGCGTTAAGCTTATCAAGTAAGGTTTGGGCAGTGGCCTTTGCCTTATCTTGCGCTTTTTCGGTACGCAGGTTTTTGGTGATTTCATCTTTAACCTGTTCAAGGGACTTACGGTGCGCGGCTTTGTAGTCACTGGCACGCACAACAAAGATGTGGTCTTTGCTGACGTCAATCACTTCCGAGTTCACCTTGTCGAGCTTAACGCTGTCAGAGAAAGCCGCGTCCAGTACCTTCGGATAATTCACCGCTTTCGGGGCATCATCGCGGGCAAAGAGCTTGGTGTGCTGAACAGTCAGGCCAGCGGCCTTAGCGGCACCCTCCAGGCTATCTGGGTTTTCAAAAGCCAGTTTTTCTAACTTGTCTTGCTTGTCATAGAACAAGTCTTCTGCCTTTTTCTTGGCTAACTGCTCTTTGATTTCGCCTTTGACATCCGCCAAGGGGCTAACCGCTTCGGGCTGAATACCGGTCAGCTTAATCAGGTGGTAGCCAAAAGAGGACTTGATAGGGCCAACCACTTCGCCTTCTTTCTTGATGGCAAACAGGGCCTTATCAAAAGCTTTGTCGTAAACGCCTTGCTGGCTCCAACCCAAGTCGCCGCCCTTTTCAGCGCTGAACTTGTCGGTTGATTCCGCTTTGGCAACCGCCGCGAAGTCTTTACCGCCCTGAATTTCCTTCAGCGCCGCTTCAGCCTTGGCTTTAGCGTCTTTACCGGTAAAGAGGATGTGCGAAGCGCGGCGCTTTTCAGGGTTTTTAAACTGACTGCTGTTGTCTTTGTAGTAGGCAGCGATGTCGGCGTCGGTAACCTTAACGTCTTTCGTTAAATCATCAGCAGACAATTCAACGTAATTAAGGGCGATTTGCTCTGGCGCCATAAAGCCTTGCGGCTTGGCGTCGTAGCGCGCTTTAACTTCGTCATCGCTGACTTTGACTTTGTCCATGTAGTCGGCCGCTTTCACGGTGGCGCTATGGATATCGCGGGTCTGGCGGCTGGCCACATAAATAGCCTTGGCTTCAGACGGCAGTACAAAATCAGTAGACAGCACAGCATCAACAAACTGCTGGCGAGCCACATCGGCACGCATCAGTTCAGAAAAATGGCTGGGGGTTAGCCCTTGGGCGTTCAAAATTGCCAGGTAACGGTCGTTGTCGAACTTGCCGTCAACCTGAAAGGCACCCAGCTTGCGAATGGCATCTTTAACTTGTTGGTCAGAAACACGCAGGCCCATATCTTTTACTGCATCGGCAACCAAATGTTGGTTAACCAGCTGCTGCAAAGCGCCCATGCGCATTTGTTTAATGAAGCTGTCGTTATTGGCCAGCTTGCTGAACATATCGCCGTTTTGCTCTTGCATGCGCGAACGTTCGTTCTGATAAGCACGCTCAAGATCGGAACGGCTGATGGATTGACCATTGACCTCAGCAGCGTCGTTGGCGCTTGATCCGCCTCTGAGGTAGGAATAAACACCGGTCAAGGCAAAGGAAAGGATTATGAGGCCAAGGATAATCTTAACTATCCAGCTCTGTGACCCTTCCCGGATCTGTTCCATCATGTTGTTTTGTCTCTCTTATATAAAAAAAGCGCATCACCGTAGATGATGCGCCCTTTGGCTTTGGCGGAGTGGACGGGACTCGAACCCGCGACCCCCGGCGTGACAGGCCGGTATTCTAACCGACTGAACTACCACTCCTCACATTCCTAGGCGCTTAAAAGGCGGTAGCCTTATGCTGCGCCCCGGCAAGGCGTCTTAGTTAACGGAGTCTTTCAGCGCTTTACCGGCCTTAAAGGACGGGATTTTAGCAGCGGCGATATTGATGGTAGCGCCGGTCTGAGGGTTACGGCCAGAACGTGCAGCACGCTCACGTACAGAAAAAGTACCGAAACCAACCAGAGCAACAGAATCACCTTCTTTCAGGGATTCAGTTACTGCGTCGGTGAACGCGTCCAGTGCACGAGCAGCAGCAGCTTTGGAAATATCAGCACCTGCGGCAATTTTATCGATCAGTTGTGATTTATTCACAATATCATCCCCTTCAATTGTTATTTTTGCTCCGCAGTCAAAATCTCCCAGAAACTGCGGCCTAGCGGAGGTTTTTATATCAAGCCTGCCTGTCTAGTGCAAGCATACTAAAGCATGCTCTTTAAGTCGGCAAACCCTGACAGAACAGGCCCTCCAGCCTAGCGACCAAGCTTAGGCTATACCAGAGCGGTCACCAGTGAAAAGCCCTCTGACGCAAAAAGTCGTCATCAGGCCGCACTTTGTGGTGAAAAGCCCGCCGGATCCTCGGCTAACGCCAGTTTCAAGACCTCGTCAATCCATTTTACTGGGTGAATAACAAGGTCTTGTTTGACGTTTTCCGGGATTTCTTCCAGATCCCGTTCATTTTCGTAGGGGATAAGGACATGCTTGATGCCACCGCGGTGGGCAGCAAGCAGTTTTTCTTTTAAGCCGCCGATACGCAAAACTTCGCCGCGCAGCGTAATTTCACCGGTCATGGCCACATCACTGCGTACCGGATTACCGGTCAAGCTAGAAACCAGTGAAGTACACATAGCGATACCGGCAGAAGGGCCATCTTTTGGTGTTGCCCCTTCTGGAACGTGAATATGAATATCACGCTTCTCGTGGAAATCGCTGTTAATACGCAGCTTGTCGGCCCGTGACCTTACAACCGTCATCGCCGCCTGGATAGACTCCTTCATTACATCGCCCAAAGAGCCGGTGTAAGTGAGTTTGCCTTTACCTGGTACGCTGGCCGCTTCAATGGTCAGCAAGTCGCCGCCCACTTCGGTCCAGGCCAGGCCCGTTACTTGGCCAATACGGTTTTCGTCATCGGCGCGGCCGTAATCAAAGCGCATAACACCCAAGAACTGGTGCAGATTATCGCCATCAATGGTGACATGCTTAGTGTCTTTTTCCAGCAATAGCTTCTTCACCGCCTTGCGGCACAGCGTTGACAGTTCGCGCTCTAAGTTACGAACACCGGCTTCACGGGTGTAATAACGAATGATGCCGACAATAGCGCTGTCTTCGACCGTCAGTTCATCTTTTTTCAGACCGTTGCGACTCACTTGCTTAGGCAGTAAGTGGTTACGGGCGATGTTCAGTTTTTCGTCTTCTGTATAACCAGATAGGCGGATAACTTCCATCCGATCTAAAAGCGGACCGGGAATATTCATCGAATTGGATGTGGCCACGAACATCACGTCGGACAAATCGTAATCCACTTCCAGATAATGGTCGGCAAAGGTGGCGTTTTGCTCAGGATCCAGCACCTCTAACAATGCAGAAGCGGGGTCTCCGCGCATATCAGACGCCATCTTGTCGATTTCATCGAGTAAGAACAGCGGGTTACGAACGCCAACTTTGGCCATTTTCTGGATGAGCTTGCCCGGCATAGAACCGATGTAAGTGCGGCGGTGGCCGCGAATTTCGGCTTCGTCGCGCACGCCGCCCAGCGCTACCCGCACGTATTTGCGGCCAGTCGCCTTGGCAATGGATTGGCCAAGAGAGGTTTTACCTACCCCAGGCGGCCCCACCAAGCACAAGATAGGCCCTTTAAGCTTGCTGGAACGTGCTTGTACGGCCAGGTACTCGAGAATGCGCTCTTTGACCTTCTCCAGGCCAAAATGGTCAGCATCCAGCACTTCCTCGGCTTTAGCGATGTTCTTTTTAACCTTGGTTTTTTTCGACCACGGCACCGATACCAGCCAGTCGATGTAGGAACGCACCACTGTGGCTTCGGCCGACATCGGTGACATCATCTTCAGCTTGGAAAGCTCGCCATTGGCTTTGGCTTTGACTTCTTCCGGCATGCCGGCTTCGTCAATTTTCGCTTGCAGGCCTTCAAACTCATCAGGCGCATCTTCCAGCTCACCCAGTTCTTTCTGGATGGCCTTCATCTGCTCGTTGAGGTAGTACTCGCGCTGGCTTTTTTCCATTTGCTTTTTAACGCGGCCACGGATGCGTTTTTCGATTTGCAACAAATCGATTTCGCTTTCCATTAAGCCAAGCAAATATTCGATACGCTCACCGACTGGAATGATTTCAAGCACTTTTTGCTTGTCTTCCAGTTTGATAGGCATATGAGCCGCCATGGTATCGGCCAGGCGTGCCGGTTCATCAATACCGCTTAACGAAGTCAGCACTTCCGGCGGGATCTTCTTATTGAGCTTGATGTAACCTTCAAATTGGTTAATGGCTGTGCGTACCAGCACTTCCTGCTCTTGCTCTTCAATGCCTTGCGACGCTAAGAAAGTCACTTCGCCGTGTAGAAAATCGTCAGCGGTTTCTAGGCTGTTGATTTCAGCACGCTGATTACCTTCTACCAGCACCTTGACGGTGCCGTCAGGCAGCTTGAGCATCTGCAAAATGGTGGCAACGGTGCCCACCGGGTAGATGTCACCCAGCTCAGGGTCGTCTTGCTCAGCATCCTTTTGCGCGACCAGGAAAACCTGCTTGTCTTGCGCCATCGCGGCTTCAAGGCAATTAACGGATTTATCACGCCCTACAAACAGTGGGATCACCATGTAGGGATAGACCACCACATCTCTCAGTGGCAGTACGGGAATTTCTATGCGTTCTGAACGCTCTAGAGTCATGCGGATCTCCAGGGGAAGCTGTTAGGCTCAAGATGGGGACACCAATAAGCAATTTCAAGAAAAAACGAGGCAGTAGCCTCGTTTTTTCTTTACAAGTCCCCATCAATTGGAAGAGGCGACCTTATCTTCCGAACGATAAATCAAAATTGGCTTAGATTCGCCTTTGATAACCGTTTCGTCCACCACCACCTTCTCGACGTTTTCTTCGCCGGGCAGTTCGTACATGGTGTCAAGCAACACCCCTTCAACAATAGAACGCAGGCCCCGGGCACCGGTTTTGCGCTCCATGGCTTTGTGGGCAATGGCTTTGAGTGCGTCGTCGCGGAACTCCAGCTCAGCGCCTTCCAGCGAGAACAAGGCCTGATATTGCTTGGTCAGGGCATTTTTAGGTTCAGACAAGATCTGTACCAGCGCAGACTCATCAAGCTCATCCAGCGTTGCCACAACAGGCAAACGGCCAATGAACTCAGGAATAAGGCCGTATTTCACCAAATCTTCCGGCTCAACCTTGCGGAACAGCTCAGAAATAGATGACTTGTCTTTTTCGCCTTTCACCTCAGCACCGAAACCGATGCCTTTAGAGGTGGCAGTACGAGCGTCAACAACCTTATCAAGACCAGCAAAGGCACCACCGCAAATAAACAAGATCTTAGAGGTATCAACCTGCAAGAACTCTTGCTGCGGATGCTTACGGCCACCTTGCGGCGGCACGGCAGCAACGGTGCCTTCAATCAGTTTCAAAAGCGCTTGCTGTACCCCTTCCCCGGAAACATCACGGGTAATGGAAGGGTTATCTGATTTGCGCGAAATTTTGTCAATCTCGTCGATATAAACAATGCCACGTTGGGCTTTGTCGATATCGTAATCGCATTTTTGCAGCAGCTTTTGAATGATGTTTTCTACGTCTTCACCCACATAACCGGCTTCGGTCAAGGTGGTGGCGTCAGCCATGGTGAAGGGCACGTCCAGCAGACGCGCTAAGGTTTCGGCCAGCAATGTCTTACCGGAACCGGTTGGGCCAATGAGCAAAATATTACTTTTGCCAAGCTCAACATCATCGTGGCTGGGGTTGCGCAACCTTTTGTAGTGGTTGTAGACAGCAACAGACAGCACCTTTTTGGCATGATCCTGGCCGATAACGAAGTCATCCAAATGGCTTCGGATCTCTTTTGGCACAGGCAGGCTGTCCTTGGCCTGACGGGGGGCAATTTCCTTTATCTCCTCGCGGATGATGTCGTTGCACAAGTCAACGCATTCATCACAGATAAAGACAGATGGCCCCGCGATCAGCTTACGGACCTCATGCTGGCTTTTACCGCAAAAGGAGCAGTACAGCAGTTTGCCGTCGCCACCACCTTTAGTGCTTTCAGTCATTGGTTACCTCATGCAGTGCAGGTCTTCCCTGCCCGGCTTTCTCTTTATTGTAGGATACGACCAAATCAGCGGCTTACAAGAACGGAATCAACAAGTCCGTATTCTTTCGCCTGATCGGCAGTCATAAAGCGATCGCGATCGGTATCCTGAGTAATAGTGTCCAGCGGTTGGCCGGTATGTTCAGCCAACAGGCGATTCAGCCTGTCTTTGATGAACAGAATCTCTTTGGCATGGATCTCAATATCAGAGGCCTGGCCCTGAAAGCCACCCAAAGGTTGGTGGATCATCACCCGCGCGTTCGGCAAACAATGGCGCTTACCTTTAGCACCACCGGCGAGCAGGAACGCGCCCATAGAGGCCGCTTGGCCAATACAGACAGTGCTCACATCCGCTTTAATAAATTGCATGGTGTCATAAATCGCCATGCCAGCCGTCACGGAGCCACCGGGCGAGTTGATATAAATGTGAATATCTTTCTCGGGATTTTCTGACTCAAGGAACAATAGCTGCGCCACAATCAGATTGGCCATCTGGTCTTCAACCTGACCGGTCAGGAATATCACACGCTCTTTTAACAGGCGGGAATAGATATCAAAGGAACGTTCCCCACGTGCGGTCTGTTCGATGACCATCGGCACCAGGGCATTCATCGGGTTGTTCTCGGCGTTTAGCTTCATTAAGGGTCCTGAAATGAAAAATGGCTCGAGGGTTGCTCGAGCCATTATAACGTTGCTTTATGAAAGCAAGTCAACGGACGGGAATTAGCCTTGCTCGCCGTTGTTCATGATTTCATCAAAAGCTGCTGCTTTTTCAGTCACCTTAGCTTTCGCTAATACGGCGTCAACCGCTTGCTCTTCCAGAGCCAGGTTACGCATCTGCTCGATGGTTTCCTTGTTTTCGTTGAAGTACTTGATGACTTCAGCAGGATCTTCGTAAGCAGAAGCTTGGTTAGCGATCAGCTCTTGAACACGAGCGTCATCAACTTTGATGTCTTCAGAGCGGATCACTTCACCCAGCAGCAAACCAACCTGTACGCGGCGACGGGCTTGGTCTTCGAACAGTTCAGCAGGCAGCTCAGGCAGGTTGCCAGCGTTTACGTTGCCACCGAAGCGAGAAAGCGCCTGGCGACGCAGGTTGTCAACTTCCTGGGCAACCAGGGCAGAAGGCAATTCAACGTCGTTGGCTTTGATCAAGCCGTCAAGTACTTGGTCTTTGATTTTGTTGCGAAGAACATTGTTGAGCTCGCGCTCCATGTTTTTCTGTACTTCGGCTTTAAGGGCTTCCAGACCGCCGTCTTGAACGCCAAAGCGAGTCGCAAACTCGTCGGTCAGTTCAGGCAGTTCTTGCTCTTCAACCTTAGTGACTTTAATGGCGAAGCTGGCCGCTTTACCTTTGAGGTTTTCAGCGTGGTAATCTTCAGGGAAGGTCACTTCGCTTACCAGCTCTTCACCGGCTTTTTTACCGATGATGGCATCTTCAAAGCCAGGGATCATACGGCCTTGGCCCAGTTGCAGTTCAAAGCCTTCGGCTTTGCCACCTTCGAATTCTTCACCGTCAATGCTACCAACAAAGTCGATAGTCACTTTGTCGCCATTAGCAGCGGCTTTGTCAGACTCTTTCCAAGTAGCGTGCTGCTTTTGCAGGGTTTCCAGCATTTTGGCGAGGTCTTCGTCACCAATCGCAACGGTCGGCTTTTCTACTTCTACTGTGTCCAGACCTTTTAATTCGATCTGTGGGTACACTTCAAAAGTGGCGGTAAATTCGAAATCACTACCGGTTTCGTCTTTGGTGATTTCAAAGTTAGGCGCGCCAGCCGGGTTCAAGTTTTCTTTGACGATGGCATCAATGAAGTGACGCTCAACCACACGTTGAGTCACGTCGTTACGTACCGCTTGGCCGTAACGTTTTTTGATGATGCTGGCAGGTACTTTGCCCGGACGGAAACCGTCAACTTTCGCGCGCTTGGCTTCTGCACGCAGGCCAGATTCAACAGCGCTGTCAATGGTGTCAGCCGGCACAGTGATGGTCAGGCGGCGCTCCAGGCCTTGTGTCGTTTCAACAGAAACTTGCATCGTTTTACCTCGATAAATTGTGATCATCGGCGCAGCCGGTGCAGCGCCTTTTTTAACTGAAAGGCACGGCTAAAGCCCTGCCCCAATATTCTTGCAGCCCAGGCAAATCAAGGCCTGGCTGACATTTGGCATACAGAATGACGCGCCATTATAGCGGCGGTTTTCAAGAGAGTCGAGGAAGGGGCGTTAAAGCTGGCGATAAATGCAGCAACGATGCTGGCTAGAGGCTGGATTCTCGAAACGGCAGCAGCGCTTTTTGCTCAAGCCGGTAGGCTTCAACAAGCGGCTGTTCTTCATTCACAAAACGAAATACCGCATCCATGAAATCAGCATTGGCCAACCAGTGTGCTGACCAAGTTGCAATGGGCTCAAAGCCGCGCTGAATTTTATGCTCGCCCTGGGCTCCGGCGTCAAAATGTTCAAGACCATTGGCAATGCAATATTCAATGCCTTGGTAATAGCAGCACTCAAAATGCAGCCGGTCAAAGTCCGCCAGGGCTCCCCAATAGCGGCCATAAAGACGGTTTTTATCTTTAAAAAATAGCGAGGCGGCCACCATTTCGTCGCCGTCAAAAGCGGCGGCTAGCAGCACATTTTCCGGCAGTTTTTCACCCACCGTCAGAAAAAAAGCTTCGGGCAGGTAACCATTATGGCCACTGCGAATAAGGTAGGTGCGCTGATAAAAAAGATAAAAGCGCTGCCAAAATGAGGTGGTGATATCAGGCCCTTCAATCAACCTGATGACAAGGCCCTCGGTGGCAAGCTGGCGTTCTTTTTTGATGGCTTTGCGTTTTCGGGCCTTAAGAGCCGCCAAAAAGTCGTCAAAATGCTGATAGCCACGGTTATACCAGTGAAATTGCGTGCCTTCTCTTAAGGCAATACCGGGCATTTGCTGCGGCTTTTTTTGAGGGAATAAAAGATGCCACGACGAGGCGCCCAAGCGCACAGCTTCATCACTAAGCGCTTGATAAACAGCTTGTTGCTGCACCAGATCAAAAGGCTCTTTAGTCAATAAACGCGGGCCGGCAACCGGCGTAAAAGGCACGGCTGCCACCAGTTTGGGGTAGTAATCAAAACCGTGTTGGTGGTAGGCCTGTGCCCAGCCGTGGTCAAAGACATACTCGCCGTAACTATGGCTTTTCACATAGAGCGCCATGGCGCCAATCAGGTTTTGGCCTTGGTAAATCAGCAGATGATGCGGCTGCCACCCCGTGCCCTGGCCTACGGCGCCGCTTGTTTCCAGCGCCGATAAAAAACCGTGCTGCACAAAAGGGTTGCCATCTGGCACCAGTGCATCCCACATTTGAGCGTGGATGTCTTGCAGGCTGCTGATAAAACGACATTCCATAAGACGACATGGCGTGAAGAACACAAGCCCATGAGCTTAAGCAACTTAAGAGGGAAATGGAAACACTTAACAGATGGGGTGGACGATGGGACTTGAACCCACGACAACCGGAATCACAATCCGGGGCTCTACCAACTGAGCTACGCCCACCATCGAAATGGCGCGCCCTACAGGATTCGAACCTGTGACCCACGGCTTAGAAGGCCGTTGCTCTATCCAACTGAGCTAAGGGCGCAAATCCTTCAGACACAGTTCGTGGCCTGAAAAGCGGAGCGCATCATACAAAGATGCCAAGGCCCGGTCAACTGCCACGAGAACATGGCCTAAGTACCTATTCTTTGCGACAATATGCCCGCCTATGCTCATTAAAACGATTTCCTGAAGGATTATTGCTGCATGTCTGCTCAAATCATCGATGGCAAAGCGGTTGCTGCTTCTGTTCGCGAAAAAGTCAAAAACGCCGTAAGTGATCGCCGCGCTGCGGGTAAACGTCAACCCGGTTTGGCGGTAGTACTGGTAGGGGCCGACCCGGCTTCACAAGTGTATGTGGGCTCCAAACGCCGGGCTTGTGATGAGGTGGGCTTCTTGTCCAAATCATTCGACTTGCCAGCCACCACCACTGAAACTGAGCTGCTGAGCTTAATTGATGAACTGAACAGCGATGCCAGCATTGACGGCATTCTGGTACAGCTGCCACTGCCAGCTGGTATTGATGCCACCAAAGTACTGGAACAAATTCGCCCCGACAAAGACGTTGATGGTTTTCACCCCTACAACGTTGGCCGTTTGGCCCAGCGTATTCCGGTGCTGCGCCCTTGCACGCCCAAGGGCATTATTACCCTGCTCGAGTCGATTGATTACGAACCCCATGGCAAACATGCCGTCATTGTTGGCGCCTCGAATATCGTTGGCCGCCCCGCCACGCTGGAGCTACTGCTGGCAGGTTGCACCACCACCACCTGTCACCGCTTTACCCATGATTTAGAAAGCCATGTGCGCCGCGCCGATATTTTGGTGGTGGCAGTGGGTAAGTCTGAATTTATTCCCGGCGACTGGGTAAAAGACGGCGCCATTGTGATTGATGTGGGCATTAACCGCCAAAGCGACGGCAAATTGCGCGGCGATATCGGTTTTGACGAAGCGGCCAAACGTGCCAGCTTTATTACCCCCGTACCTGGTGGCGTTGGGCCGATGACCGTTGCTACGCTAATGGAGAACACCTTGGAGGCCTGCGAACGTTTCCATGACGCTTAAGGATAAGCTCAACGACATTATTTTTGGTTACAGCACGCCCGGTGGGCGTGCCTTTGACCTGTGCCTTATCATCGCCATCGTCGTGAGCGTGGTGGCGGTGATGCTCGATTCAGTGGCGCCTATTCATCATCAATGGAAAGTGGAACTCGCCGCCGCTGAATGGTTTTTTACCGGCCTTTTTACCCTCGAATATCTCGCCCGCTTTTATTGCGCACAAAATCGCTGGCGCTACCTGTTTAGCTTTTATGGTTTGGTTGATTTGTTATCGATCATCCCCACATACCTGGCGCTACTGGTACCCGGTGCCAGTACCTTGCTGATTGTGCGTATTTTAAGGGTGCTGCGAGTTTTTCGTATTCTCAAACTAATGGAGTACTCCAACGCCTCGCAGCGCTTGGTGCAAGCCATCATTCAATCTGGGCCGAAGATCTTTGTCTTTTTTGCCTCTTTGTTGGGCTTGGTAACGGTGTTTGGCGCCTTGATGTACCTTATCGAAGGGCCAGAAAACGGCTTTACCAGTATTCCGCGCAGCATGTATTGGGCCATTGTGACCATGACCACTGTGGGTTATGGCGATATCAGCCCTCACACACCGCTTGGGCAGGCATTAGCTTCTGTAGTGATGCTACTGGGCTATTCGGTAATAGCGGTACCCACCGGCATTTTAACCAACGAACTGGCCAAACAGCGTTACAGCAAAACCTGCCCCAGTTGTGGCCGAGAAGGCCACGAACCCGACTCACGCTTTTGTCGCCACTGCGGCGCCAGGCTTTAAATAAAAAACGACTACGGTCTTTTTTGATACAGGTCCGAAAAGGGCGAGCAACTCCGCCTCTGCTTTTTCATCATGGTCGCCTCATTGATGAAGGAGAAAACAGATGCCGCCCCCTATCCAGCAAAAGCTGGCCAAGCGCTTTCGCGAATTGAATCAACAGCCGCTGTTACTGCCCGGTATCTGGGATACAGCCAGTGCTTTACTGTTTGAGAAAAACGGCTACCAAGCCATTGGCACCAGCAGCGCTGCCCTTGCCTACAGCCAGGGGTTTGCTGATGGCCAAGGCCTGACACTGGACAACCTATTGCCGTCTTTGGCGGCGATCACGGCCAAAAGCCAACTGCCACTGAGCGTCGACATCGAAAGTGGCTACCAGGATTTGTCCCAAACGGTACAGGCGGTGCTAGAGGCAGGCGCGGTCGGCATTAACCTTGAAGATAGTTTGCCCGGCAAAGGGCTTATTGATGTTGCTGAGCAATGCCAGCGTATCGGTTTGGTGCGCGACCTTGCCGAGCGCTTTGGCTTGCCGCTTTTTATCAACGCTCGTACCGACACCTACCTGCTGGCTACAGACCATGCCCTTGAAGAAAGCCTTTGCCGGGCGGCCGCTTACCAGCAAGCAGGTGCCGACATGATTTTTGTGCCCACAGTGTCAGCCTCTGCCGACATTAAGGCATTGGTGCAGACAAGCCCCATTCCGGTGAACCTGATGGCCCTGCCCGGATGTAACGCCACCGATTGGTTTGCCCTCGGGGTAACCCGAGTGAGCCTGGGCTTGGGGCCCATACTGGCAGTATTGGGCTTACTGGATGCCATTGCCGCGCAATGTCTACATCAGGGCCATTGGCCACTGATGGACCAATACCACTTTGGCTTTGCCAAGGCGCAGATGCTTTTCAGCTGAAAAAAAGCCCGGCTAAGCCGGGCTTTTTCATTAGGCTTTTCGCCAACTGGTGCCTTGTGGGCCATCTTCGAGGGTGATGCCCAGTGCCGTTAAAGCGTCGCGCGCGGCATCGGCCGCCGCCCAGTCTTTATCTTTTCTCGCTTGATTGCGCTGCTTAATAAGCCCTTCGATATGCGCCACGTCCAGGTCACTATCGTTGCCTTTCAAAAAGTCTTCAGGCGCACTTTGCACAATGCCTAATAAGCTCCCTAACTGCTTAAGGGTTGCGGCAAGGGCCGGGGCATCGGCGCGCCCTTCTTGCTTGGCTTTATTCAGTTCACGGGCCAGGTCGAAAAGCACCACCAGCGCTTCCGGGGTGTTGAAGTCATCGTCCATGGCAGCATCAAACTTCGCCGCCCAGCTGGGTTCAACCTCACCGCTGGCCGCCACATCCCTAAGGGCGGTATAAAGCCGCTCAAGGCTGGCATGGGCCTGGTTAAGGTTGTCAGTGGAATAGTTAAGCTGGCTGCGATAATGGCTGGTCAGCAAGAAATAGCGCACTGTTTCAGCGTTATATTCTTTAAGCACGTCACGCACGGTAAAGAAGTTGCCCAAGGACTTGGACATCTTTTCCTTGTCGACCTGCACCATACCGGTGTGGATCCAGTAGCGTGCAAACTGCTCGCCACTGGCGCAGCAGCTTTGAGCAATTTCATTTTCATGATGGGGGAAAGTGAGATCAGAGCCGCCACCATGAATATCAAATACCGGCCCAAGGTGTCTTGACGACATGGCAGAGCATTCAATATGCCAGCCAGGGCGGCCTTCGCCCCACGGCGAAGCCCATTTCGGCTCGCCAGGCTTGGCATGCTTCCACAACACAAAATCAAGGGGGTTGTGTTTACTCTCATCCACCTCAACCCGGGAACCGGCTTGCAGGGCATCGAGATCCTGGCGAGACAATTTGCCGTATTCCGGGAAGGATTTAACGTTAAAGAGCACATCGCCGTTGTCCGCTTCATAAGCATGACCACGTTCAACCAAGGTTTTCACCATGGCGATAATGTCATCCATATGGGTGGTAACCTTGGGCTCGATATCCGGCGCCAGAATGTTCAAGGCGGCAAAGTCTTCACGCATTTTGGTGGCAAAGCGCTCGGTAAGGGCTTCGCAGCTTTCGCCGTTTTCGGCAGCACGCTTGATGATTTTGTCATCCACATCGGTGATGTTGCGCACATAGGTGACAGTAAAGCCCTTATGGCGCAAATAACGATTAATCACATCAAAGGCCGTGTAGGTACGGGCATGGCCAATATGCATTAAATCGTAAATAGTGATACCACAGACGTAGAGTGACACCTTACCGGCTATAAGAGGTTTGAAGAGTTCTTTTTCACGGCTTAAGGTGTTGAAAACTTTCAGCATGACAACCTTGGCATTAGAAACAATAAACACATTGTATTGCGACTAGCTGGTTGCGTCACCGCCAAATTAGGTAGAATGCGCCCCGACTAGCCAAGAGGACAGAATTCATGGTCATTTTGCATACTAATTACGGCGATATCAAAATTGAACTGAACGCCGAGAAAGCCCCGGAAACCGTTGCCAACTTTGAGCAATACGTAAAAGACGGCTTTTACGACAACACCATTTTTCACCGCGTGATTGATGGTTTCATGATCCAAGGTGGCGGTTTTGAGCCTGGCATGAAGCAAAAAAGTGCCCGTGCGCCCATTAAAAATGAAGCCGACAACGGCTTGGTTAATGCCAAAGGCACCGTTGCCATGGCTCGCACCCCTGATCCGCACTCGGCCACGGCCCAGTTCTTTATCAACGTCAAAGACAACGACTTTTTGAACTTCCAGTCAGCCACTGCCCAAGGCTATGGCTACTGCGTGTTCGGCGAAGTGGTAGAAGGCCAGGACATCATCGAGAAAATTAAAGCCGTTGCAACCGGCTCTCATGGTTTCCACCAAGACGTGCCTTTGGAAGATGTGATCATCGAGCGTGCAGAGCTGGCGTGATCCTTTTTATTGCCGATTTGCACTTAAGCCCGGAACGCCCCGATATATTCGAGGCGTTTCGGCGCTTTATGACAACAGAAGCCCCAAAAGCCGAAGCACTTTATGTGTTGGGGGATCTTTTTGAAGCCTGGATAGGCGACGACGATAACAGCACCTTTAACCAAGCCGTTATTGCCCTTTTTAAAGCCAATGCCGACCAAGGCGTTGCCCAATTTTTTGTGCACGGTAACCGCGACTTTTTAATTGGCAAGCGCTTTGCCAAGGCGGCCGGCATGACGCTGCTGCCAGAAACCGCCGTTATCGACCTTTACGGTACCTCAGCCCTGGTGATGCATGGCGATACCCTTTGCACCCTCGACACCGACTACCAAGCCTTTCGCAAAAAAAGCCGCAGCAAATTTTGGCAGTGGCGCATGCAGCTGCTGCCGCTGTGGCTGCGCCGCCGCATCGCCCGTAAAGCCCGCGCTAAAAGCCAAGCCAGTAATGCCATGAAAAGCGACGCCATTATGGACGTCACGCCAGCAGAGGTAGACAACGTAATAGCAAAATACCAGGTACCATTGCTTATTCATGGCCATACCCACCGGCCCAATCGGCATCAACATCCAGGCGCAGAGCGCATTGTCCTGGGTGACTGGTACGAACAAGGCTCGGTACTGGTGGTAACGCCAAATAGCATTAGCCTGGAAAAACGCCCTTTTGAAAAAAGCGCCTGAAGGCGCTTTTATGCAGGCACACCGCTATGAAAACGAAACTGCGTGTCCGGGCTTGTTATTAGCAGCGCTTCTTGTTCCCGGAAAAAGGCAACACGCTGGCTAATATCCTCAGCCGCCACCTGTTCGGCCAAGGCTAAGTAATCTTGGTAGTGGCGCGCTTCCGAGCGCAGTAACGACACATAAAAACGGCCAATATCCTCATCTAAATGTGGCGCTAACTTGGCAAAACGTTCACAGGAACGGGCTTCAATAAAAGCGCCGACAATCAATTTATCCACCAGCGTCCAAGGCTCATGTCCCCTGACATGGCCGATAAGTCCTTTGGCATAGCGGGCGGCGGTAACGGTGTCATAAGGCACCTTCTTGGCCGCCATGATGTCCAAAACCTGCTCAAAATGGTGCAGCTCTTCTTTAATAAGTCGCACCATTTTGTCGAGGATGTCCGGCCCATGGGCAAAGCCGTCTTTACTTTGCAGCTCACCAATCAGGGCGTTTTTGGAGCCACTAAAATCGCCCGTCGCTTTGCGATACACAAAATCTTCATAGGGTTTCACCCATACCAACAAGGCTTGACCGCTGGCGTTATCAACCGCATAGCGGCGAATAAGCCAGATTGCCGTTTGCGCCGCTTTTAACTCGCAATTGCAGTGGTCAATAAGAAGAAGCGGCAAATTGCTGGGTTTAACGGCTTCGTTTAACCAAGCATCCGGGGTTTCACAGCCCAGAAAATCGGTAATGGGGCTAAGCAACGATTGATAAGGTGACAAACTGACAGCCATGACAACTCCTGCAAATGACTGGCGGATCCTAATGAACCCTTAGCGCTTGGACAAGTTTGCCGGGCCATAACGTGGACATTTTTGCTTGGCCCAGGCTTGCTCCCATTTATTCATGCGCTCTTTTAACTGCCGCTGTAGTTTGCTGTAGGCCTTAGACTTTTGCTTTTTCTCTATGGCTTTGACTTCCTGCGCTATATGCCGGCAATCTTGCGCCATCGCTTTATTATCACGAATAAAGGGGTGACCAACCGCCGCAACCGAAAGCCACAGCATAAAAGCCGCCGCCACGAAAGGCTTCATCGCACTTCCTCCATGAAGTGTTGAAAGCCTCAGTATAGAAAGCGCGCCCGGTAACAACCTTTTTATCTGCGCACTGCCACCGTGCGTGGTTGCTCATGGCCAAGTCAAAAACCCAAGTCAGCAAGACACTGCCTGCAACAGAATATCTGTAATATAAGGAGCTTACGGCTTTCGCTGTTATTGAGCGCTTTTCATTGACAAGCCGATATCACGGCCACCTGGCGGTAATACGTGAGATAAAAAAGCGGCTTAAAGCCGCTTTTTTTATGACTGGCACACCACTTTTATGGCTAAGGCAATGGCCTTATCGGGGATTTGCTCACGAGTCTGGTCAACCGTCAGCAAGTCACTGTCAAACTCAACCCCGCCGCCAACATTGGCGGTTTGGGTATCGCAATTAACGCCTAGCGGCGCCAGCAAGTCGCCCGACTTACCATCACGAATAAGAAGGTAAGGAAATGCCCCTTGATGATGCATTCGTAACGACCAGCTGTCGCTGTATGGGCCACCAATAGATTGGTCATAAAGATAAACGTCCTGCCCGGCCAAACAGCCAAGGCTCGCCACGATCAGTACCGCAACGGTCGTGAACCGAATTGTTCTTTTCATTTCGTCCTTTGAACCCCTAAGCAACAAATCGGCAGCGTAAAAACAAGCAAGGGCGCTACCGCTACTTTTTCGTTTTTAGTTTATTGCCATCCGCCCAAATCGGTTTGAGCGTGATCATAACTTTTATCTTAAGTCACACAATGAGACTGCAGCCGTGCGGCTTATCATTGCAAGCTATCAGCGACACGTCAGAG
Organism: Gallaecimonas mangrovi; assembly: GCF_003367375.1. Lineage (GTDB taxonomy): Bacteria > Pseudomonadota > Gammaproteobacteria > Enterobacterales > Gallaecimonadaceae > Gallaecimonas > Gallaecimonas mangrovi. The sequence continues at coordinate 1,597,687 of NZ_CP031416.1, read as the reverse complement.
CAGCACCTGAAATAAACCTGCAGCCATAAAACAAAAAAGCGGCCCTTGGGGCCGCTTTTTTTAGGCGTCTTCGTTATGAAGTTCGAGGTTCGGGTCTTCGATAGCGGCTTGCTGGTTTTTCGCCTGGTCTGAACGCGCTTCATCGAGCGCATCAAGATAAGCTTGGTCAACATCACCGGTTACGTAGTTGCCGTCAAATACCGAGGTTTCAAACTGCTGTACGGAAGGATTTTCTTCACGCACTGCATCGATTAAGTCAGAAATGGATTGGAAAATAAGGCCATCGGCGCCAATTTCCTCGCAGATGTTATCCACTTCCCGGCCATGGGCAATCAGTTCATTGGCCGAAGGCATATCGATACCATAAACGTTCGGGAAGCGGATCTCCGGGGCGGCTGAGGCAAAGTAGACCTTATTGGCACCGGCATCACGTGCCATTTGAATGATCTGCTCAGAGGTGGTGCCACGGACGATGGAATCGTCTACCAGCAACACATTCTTGCCCTTGAACTCAGCATTGATGGCGTTGAGTTTACGGCGTACTGACTTACGGCGAATGGTTTGCCCCGGCATGATAAAGGTACGGCCAATATAGCGGTTTTTCACAAACCCCTGACGGTAAGGCAGGTTCAGTACACCGGCAATTTCCAGGGCGATGTCGCTGGAGGTTTCAGGAATGGGGATAACCACGTCAATATCGAGGTCACTCCATTGTTTTTTGATTTTTTCACCAAGGTGGCGGCCCATGTGCACCCGGGCGGCATAAACAGAAATGCCGTCGATGGTGGAATCGGGGCGGGCAAAATAGACGTATTCAAAAATGCAGGGGCAATGCACCGGGTTTTCAGCACACTGCTGGGTGAACAGTTCGCCGTCTTCGGTAATATAAACTGCTTCACCGGGCGCCACGTCACGCATGAACTGAAAACCCACCACGTCTAGCGCGACCGATTCAGAAGCCACCATGTATTCCACGCCATCGGCGCCTTCACGGCGGCCCAGCACCAGCGGACGAATACCGTAAGGGTCGCGAAACGCCACCAAGCCATGGCCAATGATGAGTGACATCACCGCGTAGGCACCACGGCAACGACGATGGGTTTCGGCAACGGCTTTAAAAATATCTTCTGGCTGCAAGGAAATGGCAGTGCATGAAGTTAATGCATGGGCAAAAACGTTCAGCAAGATCTCGGAGTCGGACGTGGTATTGATATGCCGGCGCGCTTCTTTGAACAGGCTTTCTTGCAGTTCGCGGGCATTGGTAAGGTTGCCGTTATGGGCAGCAGCAATACCAAAGGGGGAATTCACATAAAACGGTTGGGCTTCGGCACTGGATGATGAACCGGCTGTCGGGTAACGAACATGGCCAACACCAATGTTGCCTGACAGACGCTCCATATGGCGGCGCTCAAAAACATCCTTAACCAGTCCGTTGGCTTTGCGCAGACGAAAAGTATTGTTTGAGATGGTCACAATACCAGCAGCGTCCTGTCCGCGGTGTTGGAGCACGGTTAAGCCGTCGTAAATGGACTGGTTAACCGGAGACTTGCCAACGATACCGACGATACCACACATGTTTCGTTCCTCTTGGTTAAGGCGTTAGCCTTTCGGCAAAAAGCTGGAGCTATGTTGCAGATATTCAAAAAACCATTGCACCACGACACCAAATTGCGGAATCAATTTCGATGCCTTCCACCAGTCGGTGTGGGAAAGGTTGGTAAAACTGTCTAACGCAAACAACAGGGCTGCAACCACCAGGACACCACGCAGTGCCCCGAAAATCATACCCAGCAGCCGGTCAAAACCGCTCAGGCCGGTTTTATCAACCAGTTGTCCAATAATGTAGGTCAGTAGCCCCCCCAGGATCAGGGTGGCCACAAAAAGTAGGGCGATGGCCGCCGCGTTACGAATAAGCGGATCACTCAGGCCAGTAAATAGAACAGCCAGCTTGGGATAAAAAACACTGGCAACAAAAAATGCTGCGATCCAAACCACCAATGACATCGCTTCACGCACAAAGCCCCTAACCAGGCTTATCAGTACGGAAACGCCTATGATGACCAAAATCGCGATATCGACCCAATTCATGCAGTCACGCAAACGTTTTAGTTTTAACGGCGGCGTATTCTAACCCAGACCACCGGTCTGTGGTCAATCTACTGAAGCGGATCATATTGAAAGACTCGGCCTTTTAAACCGCTAATGTGATTTAGCTTGTCGATCTGGGCGGCCAGACGGCTCTTATCGGTATCAGGCCCTACCAGCACTTTAGACAAACCACCTTCTTGCACTAAAAAGGCTTTGTAGCCACTGCTGCGCAGCTGCTTAACCAGCGCTTGGGCTGATTGATGGTTGCCAAAGGCACCCATTTGAATAACCCAAGCATCGCCTGCCACGGCAGGTTTGGCTGCTGTTGACGTTTTTGCCGGTGGCGGTGTTACCTTCGCCGAAGCGGCCGGTGAAGCGCTGCTACTGGTAGCCGGCGTCTTTGCCGCATCATTGTCTGGCAGCGGCGTGGCTTTAGGCACCGTCGCATTGGTGGCCAAGGCGTCACTGGGGTACGTCGCTGGTTTTGGGGTATCGCCTAGCTCAGGGCGCAGCGGTATCACTTCGTATTTTTCTGGCGTTGGTGCCTCGGGCTCCTTTAAAAGCTCCGGCACAATCAGCGCCAGCAACGCGACGACTACCAAGGTGCCTACAATACGGTTGGTCACAGAACTTGCCACCCTTAATCCCCCTCCGGCAAAACCTGAGCCACAGTGTAAAAGGAACCAAAGACAATAACCACGCTATCGGCGCTGGCTGCCTTAATCGCAGCTTGCAAAGCGCCAGGCACATCGTCAAAGCAGCGGTCAGTACCGAGTATCTTGGCCAACACTTCGGCTTTGGCAGCGCGGCTAATTCCTGGCAGCTCGGCCAGATACCACTGGCAAACCGCCGTCATTTCCTTAAGCGTACCGCCAATGTCTTTATCAGCCAGCATGGCACAGACAGCATGAATGACTTTACCGGGGTAACGCCGCTCTAACTCGGCATTTAAATAACGCGCGGCGTGGGGGTTGTGGGCGACATCAGCCAAAACCAACGGCGAGCGGTTTAATACCTGCATCCGCCCGGCGAGCTTGGCGCTCACCAAGCCTTGGTTAATGGCGTTATCGTCAACCGCCAGCCCAAGTGCCTCCAGCGTTTTTAGGGCAGTGGCCGCGTTAGGGAGTGGTAAAGATGGTTTTGGGTATTCCTTAGCGTTAAAGCGCCAGCTGTCGCCAAGGTCCTGATAGGTAAAGTCTCGACCAACCCAGCTTAACTGCGTGCCGATACGCAGCACTTGTTGTAAAAACACCGCCGTTGGCTCGGGTTCACCGCACACCAATGGCTTGCCTTGGCGGGCAATCCCTACCTTTTCCCGGGCTACCGACTCGCGAGTATTGCCCAAAAAGGCTTGGTGATCTAAATCGATACTGGTGATAACCGCCACATCGGCGTCAACGATATTGGTGGCATCCAAGCGCCCACCGAGGCCGACTTCCAAAATCACCACATCCGGCGCTTTGGCGCGGCATAACCACAAGGCGGCCAAGGTAGAAAATTCGAAATAGGTGAGGCTGATATCGCCGCGCGCTTGCTCTATGGCGGCAAAAGCATGGCAGTGCTCGGACTCTGCCAGCATTTGACCGTTAACACGCAAGCGCTCGCGGTAATCTTTTAGGTGCGGCGAGCTGTAAACCGCCACCGAATAGCCGGCCGCCATCAAGATATGCTCGAGCATGGCGCAGGTTGAGCCTTTGCCATTGGTGCCGCCAACCAGCAATGTTTTACTGGTAAGCGGCAACAAGCTTGCCTTATCGGCCACGTTTTTAACCCGCTCCAGGCCCATGTCAATGGTGCTTTGGTGCAGGTTTTCCATATGAAAAAGCCAGTCCGAGAGGGACTGGCCTGATAATGTGCTCATCGCAATTTTGCCCTTAGGCAGCCGAATCGGTGCTGGGCTGCCCCATCATCTTGGCCAGCAGACGGGCGATTGTATCACGCATCTCACGGCGGTCGACGATCATGTCGATAGCGCCCTTTTCTACCAAGAATTCAGAACGTTGAAAGCCTTCTGGCAAGTCTTCACGTACGGTTTGTTTGATAACCCGCGGGCCTGCAAAACCAATCAGGGCTTTAGGTTCAGCAACGTGAACATCACCCAGCATGGCAAATGAAGCCGACACGCCGCCCATGGTCGGGTCGGTCAGTACCGAAATAAACGGCAGGCCTTTGTCGCTCAGCCTTGCCAAGGCGGCAGAGGTTTTGGCCATTTGCATCAGCGACATCAAGGCTTCTTGCATACGGGCACCGCCTGATGCAGAAAAGCAAATCATGGCGCGGTTTTCTTTGATGCAGGTCTCGACCGCACGAACAAAGCGGGCACCGACAACCGAGCCCATGGAACCGCCCATGAAAGAGAACTCAAAACAGGCCGTTACCACGGGCAAGCCTTTGAGTTGGCCTTTCATCACAATAAGCGCGTCTTTTTCACCAGTGCTTTTCTGGGCATCAGCGATACGGTCTTTGTATTTTTTAGAGTCGCGGAACTTCAGAATGTCCTGAGGTTCAAGCTCAGCGCCCAGCTCTTCACGGCCGTCTTGGTCCATAAAGCTGTCAAGACGCGCGCGGGCCTTGATGCGCATGTGATGATCACACTTAGGGCACACCTCTAGGTTGCGCTCGAGCTCGGCACGATAAAGGATTTGGTCGCAAGAAGAACACTTGGTCCACACCCCTTCCGGGATGTTTTTACGATCTTGAGAAACAGTTTTGGTTTTATTGAGGATCTTTTCAATCCAGCTCATAAGACACCTGTAAGAGCCATGGAAACCTTATAATCCATGGCATTAAATCATAGTTACGTATTGGTTTTTAGCAAAAACTGGTCAGCTCAGGGGGTCGGGCAAAAACAAAGGCCCCGGCTGCGGCTTTGGTAAGCCAAATTCTTCCGGGTATGTTACCGCCACCAAATACAAGCCATTGGCCGCTGCTGTTGCCGGGGCTTGGCTTCGGTCTTTAACTGCCAATAAATCAGCCACGGCTGTTTCTGGCAATTCGCCATCGCCCACCTTCAACAAGGTACCAACGATATTACGCACCATATGGTGCAAAAAGGCGTTGGCTTGGATATCGACCACCACATAATGGTTAAAGCGACCAACTGAGACGTTCATTACATTCCGAAATGGCGAATTTGACTGACATTGCACGGCGCGGAAGCTGGTAAAGTCATTCTCCCCCAGTAATGACTGGGCTGCGCGGTGCATTGCCGCTTCGTTTAGCGGCTTATGGTAGTGGGTGACACCATGGCGCATAAGACCTGGCCGATAGGGCTGGTTGACGATGATGTAGCGGTAACGGCGGGCCGTAGCCGAAAAGCGGGCGTGAAAATCATCCGCTACCGGCGTTGCCCAGCGCACGGCAATATCATCGGGCAAATTAGAATTAAGCCCCATGGTCCAAGCGCCCTCCCCCCGCACCGCACTGGTGTCAAAATGCACCACTTGGCCGGTACCATGGACACCCGCATCGGTTCGGCCAGCACAAAAAACATCAACAGGCTCATTGGCGACCTTACTGATAGCCGCTTCCAGACGTTCCTGAACGCTGTCAACTTCTTGCTGGCGTTGCCAGCCGTAATAGCGGCTACCGTCGTATTCGATGCCAAGGGCAATGCGCATTGGGTACTCTCATGGGTCAAATCTGGCCCGGCATTATAGCCACAAATAAAAAGCGGTGGCATCGGCCACCGCTTTTTTACCATCAAAGGCTTAGCTTAAGCGCCCTAACAACTTAATGGCTTCGGCTTTTTCTTCCTCGCTGCCTTTGGCTTGCACTTCATCCAACAGCTCACGGGCGGAGTCTTTGTCATCAATTTCCATATAGGCCCGTGCCAGGTCGAGTTTGGAAGCCATTAAGCCTTCATCAATACCGTCGCCCCCTTTATCAACCAGTCCGTCATAGCCTTGCATATCGAGATCGGCGGACCAATCACCGTAAGGGTCTTCCTCGGCGAGGTCGCCCTCGCTGTCCTGCATCAAATCATCGATATCGATAAACTCGCTGTCAGCTTTGGCGCTAGTGCTCGTACCGCTTTCGCTGGCAGCGGTTTTGTCGGCCGATTCGGGCTCAGGCGTGTCCCACTCAAGGCTGTTGGCTGAGTCTGCTTTTTCTGCCTCTTCGGCTTGCTCGGCCGCAGCCTCTGTATCAAAGCTAAGCTTTTCATCGTCATCAACCGCCATGGTTGAGAAGTCGAACTCTTCATCGTCGCCAGGCAAAGTGAGTTCGTTTTCACCGGCAAGCTCACCTTCAAGGTCTAATGACTGGTCGTTATCGTTAAGCTCAAGCGCATCGTCGCTGAGCACTAACTCGTCATCACCAAGGTCGCTGTCATCAAGGTCAAAGCTACCCTCGTCATTTAACGCTTCAGGCTCAACCGCTACCGGCTCTGTAAGGTCAGTTGCGGTTTCAGCCAGATGCATGGCTTCTTCTTCCGGCGCGTCGGGCTCCTCTTCCAGCGGGGCTATCAGTTCATCGTCTTCAACCAGCAGATCCTGGTCATCAATCGGTGAATCGGTAGGTGCTGCACTCAACGCGGGTTCGTCTTCCACTTGAGCTTCTGGCAACTCGGCTTCAGGTGCCGGCACGGCATCGTCAGTAACCGGTGCAGGTTGTGGCTCTGACGCAATAGCCTCTTCAGCCACCTCGGCAGGTGGCACATCCGATGGCGGCTCCGCGGTGGCTGCCGCATCTTCACTCAGCAGCGCTTCAGCATCATCTAAAGCCGACATGAGTGCTTCTTCATCGGCCGGCTCGCCACCGTCTTCAGCCGCTTCTTGGTCTGACAACATCGCTTCGGCTTCATCCAGATGCTGCTGCGTTGCCTCTTCTTCTTTGGCCAGCCAATCGTCTAAGTCGCCTTCTTCATCCAAACGAATGGCAAAGTCGTCTTCTTCTTCAAAGCTGGCGTTATCATCAAAGCTGGCGTTGTCATCAAAAACCGCATCGTCAGGCAGCTCTTGCAGCATCTCGTCCAAAGACGCATCCGCTAATGGGTCGGCCTCTGCATCAACTTCATCAACAGCCGGTTCGTCGGCCTTTTCTTCGGCCAGCGCTTCTGCGCCAATGGCAGCACCAGCAATAGCCGCCGCCGCGGCAATTTCAGCATCCGGTGGTTCCGGCGTGGGATTACGGCTGGCAAAGTTTTGCTCAGGGCTAGCAGCATTATCGTCTTGCTTTTTACGCCGCAGCAGCAGGAACACCACCGCCAGCGCCAACAGCACCACGGCGGCAATCAAGCCCCACCCCACAGGCGAGCCCAGCAGATGTTGCAGCGCGCTTTTCTCGACCGGTTTCGGCTTATTCAGCTCGCTATTTTGTTTGTTGATCACCTGACGCAGCTCATCCTGCATCTTGGTTTCATCAGACAACTGCTGTTGCAGACTCTTAAGCTCTTCCATCATTTGGTTGATGCGAAGTTTAAGCTGCTTGTTTTCGGCCAACACCTGCTCAAGGTTGTCGGTGGTGGACGATACCTCTTGGCGCAGTTTTTCAACTTCCGCCAATTTGGCCGCATCATCGGCTTTGACTTCTGCCTTGGGCTCGGCCTTTACCACCGGTTTTGCTTGTGGCTTAGGCGGTGGCGACATTTTAACGACCGGCTTGGCAGGCTTTTTAGCCGGTACGGGTGCCACTGTGCTCGCACTATTGCCACGAGTACCCTTATCAAAACGCGCCTTGGCGGTTTGTTCATCGACGGCGCGAATTTCATCCAGGGTTGGCACACGCAAAATAGCGCCTTTCACCAAGCGGTTGATATCGCCGTTAACAAAGGCTTCCGGGTTTTTGCGCTCAATGGCAATCATCACCTGATACAACGACACCTGGGTACTGGGGCGAACCTTATTGGCAATGCTCCATAAGGTGTCACTGGGTGAAATGGGTCCATAGACTTTGCCTTTAGGCGCGGCCGGTTCTGCTGTTGGCGTTGATTTAGGTGGTTCCGGGCGCGGTTTAGGCGGCGTAATGGCCTGCCCTCTGGTTAACTGGCTGGCCGTGGCGGGGCCGCCGACAGAGCGTGGCTGCGGTTGAGGGCGGTTAGAGGCAATGGCGTTCTCATCTTGCGGCATAACCGCCATGTTGCTACTCGGTTTTTCGTCCAGCAGCAAATCGTAGTCATTACCAATGGCGCCATTTGGCAAACCGCCCACTTGTACCTGGAGAGACACAAAAGGCGCACTGATGGCTTCATTGGAGCGCAGTACTAAGTAGCGACGGCCATTTTCGGTCACCACGTCGGCCACACGTAAGTTAAGGTGCTGTCCTTTGGGATCAAACGCCTGACGGGCAGACAGTTGAATATTTACCCGGGACGGGTCTATCGGCTCTGGGCCAACAAGTTCTAGCCTCGCAGAAAAAGGTTGATTCAATGCTGAGCTGACTTTCAGCTCACCCAATTCCAGTGCAAGCGCCTGAAAGCTGATACCAGCAGTCAGGACCAAGGCAAGTATCCTTGATAATTTCATGCCAATCCCCGGGGCCCTCAAGAGCCCGTCCTTTGTATTAGTATCCTGAAGCTATCATAAACAAGGCAATTCAATGTCGCCAGTAACTAAAAACCGCCCTAAAGGGCGGTTTTCTTTAACGATAGTGGGCTAACCAATATTCGGCAATCTGCACACTGTTGGTTGCAGCACCCTTTCGAACGTTGTCGGCAACGACCCAAAGATTTAAGCCGTTAGGGTGGGTAAAGTCAGCGCGAACACGGCTGACAAAGACAGTGTCTTTACCTGAGGCGTGCGTCACTTGGGTGGGATAATCGGCGTCAGGCACCAGTTCAACCCCCGGCGCTTGGGCCAATAACTCTTTCACTTCGTCCACATCAACCGGTTGCAGTGTTTCCAAATGCACCGCTTCGGCGTGGCCATAAAAAGCGGGCACGCGTACACAGGTGGCATTTACGGCAACGGATTCATCACCAAAAATCTTCTGGGTTTCCCAGTGCATTTTCATTTCTTCTTTGGTGAAACCGTTGTCTTGGAACACATCGATTTGCGGCAAACAGTTAAATGCGATTTGTTTGGGGAATTTATTGGTTTGCGCTGGGCGGCCACTTAACACGTCAGCACTTTGCTTGGCTAACTCTTCCATGGCACTGCGGCCAGCGCCAGATGTTGCCTGGTAGGTAGACACATTAATGCGCGAGATCTGATAGCGGTCGTGAATAGGTTTTAGCGCCACCAGCATCTGAATGGTCGAACAGTTAGGGTTGGCAATGATATTGCGGTTGCGATAATCAGCAATGGCTTCAGGGTTAACTTCCGGCACCACCAAGGGGATCTCTGGCTGGTAACGAAATTCAGAGGTGTTATCGACCACCAGCACCCCGGCATCAGCAGCAATAGGTGCCCATTGGCGTGACACACTGCCGCCAGCGGAGAAAAACGCTAACTCAACCTGGGTCCAGTCAAACTGTTCAACGTCTTCAATAATGAGCGTCTTACCCTTGAATTGACGAGTCTGGCCAGCAGAACGGCTCGATGCCAGCAAAAACAGCTCACCGACCGGAAATTTGCGCTCTTCCAAGAGCTCCAGCAGGGTATCGCCAACAGCGCCAGAAGCGCCCAGAATAGCCACGTTGATTGTCATTGTTACCTCGTCAATGAGACACCAGGGCCCAAACCTTGGTGCCGTCTTCTAAAAATTCACAGTCAAGACTTTGCCACTCTCGCCTTTTCGGATAACTGCGGCGCAGTACATCAAAACTTTTTCCGGCTTTTAAGCCTTCCCGGAACCAGGCGTCGTCATCACGCACGTCATACACCAAGTTCCCTACTTTACGCACGTCTAACTGGTTGCCATTAACCCGTGTTACTGCCGGTAACGGTAGCCACTGTTCAAAGTGGCCACTGGCCGTTAGCCCTTGTTGCTGGCAAAGCGCCTGGTAAAGCATCCAGGTGCCACGGCGCTTGCCTTCAATGCTATGGCCGGCAATGTGCGGCGTTAACCACCTTGCTAGGGGCAGTAATCTTTTATCAAAATCAGGCTCGGTCTCATAAACATCCAGTACCGCTTCACCGGCTCCTTGTTCAAGCCAGGCAACCAAGGCGCTGTTATCCACCACTTTGCCGCGGCAGCTGTTAATCAGCAAAGCCCCGGGTTTCATGGCCGCCAGGGTCTCGGCGTTGAGCATCTTTTCGGTGGTTTTACCCCCCGGCACATGCAAGGTCAACACATCGACCTGGGGCAGCATTTGCGCTAACGAAACAAAGTCTGGCTCATGTCTTGGCGGATCGCAGCACAGCACCTTAACACCCAGCGCATTTAGCCGTCTAGACAGCCGGGAGCCAATATTGCCAACGCCGACCACGCCCACCGTCAAATCAGCCAAAACATGGCCTTTGGCCTGCTGCCAGTTCAGCACGGCAGACAACACATAATCGGCTACTGCATCGGCGTTACAACCGGGAGCCGCGGTCCAGAAAATACCGCGCTGCTCAAGGGCTTCGATATCAAGATGGTCGGTGCCGATGGTGGCAGAACCGACAAAACGCAAGTGTGGGGCTTGCTCTAAAAGCGCAGCGTTAACAGCGGTAACAGAGCGCACCAGCAGTACGTCGGCACAAGCCAATTGCTCGGCAGTTGGCGTGCGGCCATCAAAACGCTGGATGTTACCGAATTCTAAGAAGAGTTCTTCAACCAACGGCATCAGGCCGTCGGCAAGGATATTTAGCATGGTTAAGACACAAAAAAACCGGTTTGAGGTGAGTCTACCCCAAACCGGTCTTTTTAAAAGGCTTAACCTTGGTAGCGTTTCAGTACCAAAGAGGCGTTGGTGCCGCCAAAGCCAAAGCTGTTGGACATCACCAAATCAAGCTTGGCCGCTTTCGCTTCACGCACTACCGGCAGACCAGTGGCTTTTTCATCGAGGTTTTCGATGTTGACCGACGGCGCCACAAAGTCATGCTTCATCATCAGCATGGAATAAATGGCTTCGTGCACACCGGCGGCGCCTAGGGCGTGGCCGGTCATGGCTTTGGTAGCCGAGATAGCGGGCGCTTTGTCACCAAACAGGGTTTGAATGGCTTCCAGCTCTTTAACGTCCCCTACCGGCGTTGAAGTGCCGTGGGTATTGATGTAGTCAATGTTACCCTCCACACCGTGCATCGCCATTTGCATGCAGCGCAGTGCGCCTTCGCCAGAAGGGGCTACCATGTCGTAGCCGTCAGAGGTGGCACCATAGCCAACGATTTCAGCGTAGATGGTGGCACCACGTGCCAGCGCATGTTCCAGCTCTTCAACCACCACCATGCCGCCGCCACCGGAGATAACAAAACCGTCACGGTCAGCATCATAGGTGCGGGAGGCTTTGTCGGGGGTGTCGTTGTACTTGGTAGACAAGGCGCCCATGCCGTCAAACATCATGGCCAGGGTCCAGTCAACTTCTTCACCGCCACCGGCAAATACCACATCTTGCTTACCCAGTTGGATAAGTTCGGCCGCATGACCAATACAGTGGGCAGAGGTGGAGCAGGCGGAGCTGATGGAATAGTTCACGCCCTTAATTTTAAAAGGCGTTGCCAGGCAGGCAGAAACGGTAGAAGACATGGTACGCGGTACCATATAAGGGCCAACACGCTTCACGCCTTTTTCACGCAGGGTGTCTATAGCCAGGCACTGGTTCTTGCTAGAAGCACCACCGGAGCCCGCCACAATACCGGTACGGATATTGGAAACCTGGTCTTCACTGAGGCCTGAATCTTGGATGGCCTGCTCCATGGCAATGTAAGCGTAACCGGCAGCTTCACCCATAAAGCGCAGGGCTTTACGGTCAATGTGCTCGCTGATATCCAGTTTGACATCACCCCAAACCTGGGACCGCAGCCCCTGCTCTGCAAACTGCTCAGAACGGGTGATACCACTTTTACCGGCTTTCAGGGACGCCAGCACTTCCTCTGCGTTGTTGCCGATGCTGGACACAACGCCCAGACCGGTGATCACGACGCGCTTCATCATGCCTCACTTAATTAAATTTCATTAACCCTATGGTACGCAATGCAGCTTGAGTAAGTGGTCGGCTTTCCCCATGGCTCAACACTGCTGCCAAGGGTAGAATACGCCACCCTAAGGCTTAGGGATGACAACAATGCGACAAGCGACCATACATTTCAATGAACAAGGTACCCCGGTAGCCGAGGACTTTGACGACGTTTACTTCTCCAACGCCTCGGGTTTGGAAGAAAGTCGCTTCGTATTTTTAAAAAATAATGACTTGCCGGCCCGCTTTATTCATCAGCAAGGGGCCTTTGTCATCGCCGAAACCGGCTTTGGTACCGGCTTAAATTTTTTGGCTGCCTGGCACGCTTTTAATGAACACGCAGGCCCTTCTGCCCGGCTACATTTTATTTCCACAGAAAAATTTCCCTTAAGCCGGGCCGATTTAACCGCCGCCCTTGCCGCCTGGCCTGAGCTTGCCGGTCTCGCTAAGCAACTGATTGCCCAGTACCCCGACGCCATTGAAGGCTGTCATCGAATGCTATTCGACAAAGTGACGCTGGATCTGTGGCTTGGCGACATTAAATCCACATTGCCACAGTGGCATTGCCCGCAAGAAGGCTTGGTTGATGCTTGGTTTCTAGATGGTTTTGCCCCGGCCAAAAACCCCGAGATGTGGCAGCAAAGCTTATTTGACGAGATGGCGCGCCTGGCAAAGCTCGGCGGCAGCTTTGCCACCTTTACCGCCGCCGGTTTTGTGCGCCGCGGCCTTAACGCTAGCGGTTTTAACGCTAAAAAAGTGCCGGGGTTTGGCAGCAAGCGCGAAATGCTAGCCGGGGTATTAACCGCGCCGGTAGCTGCCGCTTCGCCGCCGGTTTATCAGCGCCGCAGCGCCAAGACGCTAGGTAAGGTTGCCATAATTGGCGCCGGGCTTGCCGGTAGCGGCTGCGCCTGGCAATTAAAGCGGCGCGGCATTAATGCTCAGCTTTTTTGTAAAGACGAAAAAGTCGCCTGCGGCGCCTCGGGTAACCCCCAAGGCGCGCTTTACCCACTACTCAATAGCGACCATGATGCGCTGAGCCAGCTCTTTGCCAGCGCCTTTGGTTACAGCCGCCGCTTGATTGAAAAAAGCGCGGTACCACAAGGGCTAAACGGCCTGTTGCAACTGGCACTGGATGACAAACTCACCAAACGCTACCAGCGCTTAGGCCAGCAGTTTCCAGCCCTTTGCCAATACATTGCAGCCGAAAAGGCCAGTAGCATTGCCGGCGTTAGCCTGCCCTACCCGGCGCTGTATTTTGCTAAAGCTGGCTGGCTAAAACCGCCGGCGCTGGTTGAGTGGCTGCTTGAAGGGCAAAATGTCGAGCTGGGCACCGAAGTCACCGAGGTTGTTCGTGCCGGTAGCGGCTGGCAACTGTTGGCAAAAGAGCGGGTATTGGGCGTTTTTGACACGGTAATTTTCGCCGCTGGCGCTGGCAATATCGCCCTTACCGACCAACTGCCCTTAACAGCGGTGCGCGGGCAAATCAGTCAGCTGCAAGCTGATGGCCAAAGCGCCAACCTTAAAACGGTGCTTTGCCACAACGGCTATATGACGCCACCTGAAGCGGGCACGCTTTGCATTGGCGCCAGCTTTGTGCGCCAAGATCTGGGCAGCGAGCTTCGCGATAGCGAACACCAAGAAAACGTGGCGAAAATGCAGCAAAGTTTTGGTGAACAACCGTGGCTGCCAAAAGAGGTGGTTGGCGGCAATGCCGGTACCCGGGTGGTGCTGCGCGACCACCTGCCGCTGGTTGGTGCCCTGCCCGACCCGGCTGGTTACCAGGGCCGTAGCGTTGAAAGCATTGATGCCACCGACCAGCAAGGCCTGTGGTTACTCGCCGGGCTGGGCGCCCGCGGCGTGACTTCCGGGCTTTTGTGCGCCGATGTTTTGGTATCGCAGATGTTTGCAGAGCCGCAGCCGCTGCCGGTTGCGGTTTTGGACGCCATAATGCCAAACCGGTTTTGGGTGCGACGCTTAAAAAAAGGCCAACCGCTTTAACGACTGCAAAAAAACACATAAAAAAGGCCTGAAGGCAAACCTTCAGGCCTTTTTTATTGCTGGGTCTTTATTGGCTCAGTTGCTGCCAAAGGCCAACCACCAGCGCCTCGTCGTGGGGATTTAATTCCCCAGCGGCAATAGCTTTATCAAGGCTTGCCTGAATGCGGCTTTTCAACTCGCCAAGCTCAGGGGCGCTTTCTTCTAACTCGTATTGGCCAGCGGTGAGGCTGACATGCCCTTGCAGGTAACCGCCAGCGAACAGCTCGTCGTCAGAGCCGGTCACCACAAGGTTATCTAATTGCTGTTGAATATGGTCTAGAAACTGCTGGTACATATCAGTCCGTCGGGTTGGCGGCCCGGTACATTACGCTGTCCCGGTAGCCGGTAATAATGGGGTAAATACCGGTTAATTGGCGGTCAAGCTCGGCATCGCCGGTATCAATGATAAGCGGGCGGCCATCAAGGGCCTGAAGTTTGCGTTTGGTGGCCACCACCAGTATGTTTTCGCGGCCGATTTTGCGGATAACCCGCGGGCTCAGCTGCTGGTTACCGCGGCCAAAGAGGTGACCCTGGCCGCCAATGAGGGTGATCACCAGTTGGGTGTTGGGCGAAATGGCCTCGAACAGCTCTGCTTCGGTCAAATCACTGCCGATAAGCCGCTCATCTTCGATAAGGTCAACCCCCAGCAGCGTGTTATCAAGCCCCAGCTCTTCCATGATAAAGGCGACGGTAGAGCCCGACCCCATCACAAAACGCATGCCCGGTTCCATGCGGCTAATCACCTCACTGGCGATGTCGTGCAGCACCAGTTCGTCCGATTCCTTACCGCCCTGCTTAACCGCTTGCACATATTGGAGCGAGCTCGGAATACGCATTTCACCAAAGCGTTTGGCTCTGACCACACCTTGGCGAAACTGCGCTTCGTCAATGTCCATGACGTCGGCATCCATCAGGCTCAATAGCTCACCGCGGTGCAAGGAAGCGATAAGCTCCCCTGCCGCTTTTGGCGTAACCGCATAAACCCCTGAATGGATTTTGCAGCCGGCAGGCACTCCCAGCACCGGCAGTTGCTCACCAACCACCGCACAAATATCGCGGGCAGTGCCGTCGCCGCCAGCAAAAAGCAGTAACTCGACCTGGGCGGCCAGTAACGCGTTAACGGCAGCTTTAGTGTCGTCAGCGGTGGTTTTTGAGGCTGCTTGATACGCCACCTCATAGCCAAAGCCCATGTCGGCCAATAGCTCGGCCCCCATCTCACCCGAGGCGGTCACAAAAGATAATTTATCTTTTAATGCCAAAAGCGGCTCTAGCGCCATGCGCGTGCGCTGGCCCGCTTGTTTTACCGCCCCGCGCGCCAAGGCTTCTTCTACCACCCCGTCACTGCCTTTAAGGGCGACGCTGCCGCCAACACCGGCGACAGGATTAATAATGAGCCCAAGCTTCATCGCGCCTCCGGCAAGGTAAAGTCGGCGGCAGTGACCGGCTGGCGCTGGTAAAAGTTTGCTAGCACCGCCATAAATTGCGCGGCTCGAGCCGGAAAGCCGGAGTCAAGGTAGGCCATAACTTGGTGATAAACCTTGCGCTGAAAGCCGGCTCGGTCAGGCTCAGCGCTGCCGTTGAGGTTGTCGGTACTGACGTTAAAACGAAAACCGGCCGCAGCACAAAGCCCCCACTCAATGGCTTGGGGTTTAATTTCGACGGCTTCAAAGGCCTGTTGCTGGGCCGTGTTACGGCCGTCTGGGCAATACCAGTAGCCGTAATCCACCAGCTCTCGACGTTTTTGTCCTGCCAAGCACCAATGGGCTATTTCATGCATGCCCGATGCGTAATAACCATGGGCAAAGACAATGCGGTGATGCGGATGCGCGTTATCTGCTGGCAAATAGATAGGTTCAACATCGCCTTTGACCAGCTCGGTATTATGGCTGGCCAAAAAGCAGTCGTTAAACAGCATCACGAGGTCAGAATATTGGTGCATACCGCTCACAGCCTTCCGGTTTGTCCCCGGTGGCGCAGCCAGTGGTCCATTAAGGTCAGGGCCAGCATCGCCTCGGCAATGGGTACCGCCCGAATACCAACACAAGGGTCATGGCGGCCCTTGGTAACCACTTCTACCGCGTTGCCGTCTACATCAATGCTGCGCCCCGGCACTTTAATGCTGGAGGTAGGCTTTAACGCAATATTAACGCTAATGGTTTGGCCGGTACTGATGCCACCCAAAACGCCGCCGGCGTGATTGGTTAAAAAGCCGTCTTCGGGGGTGATTTCGTCTCGATGCTCAGAGCCGCGTTGGCGGGCAGCTTCAAAACCGTCGCCAATTTCTACGCCTTTAACGGCATTGATGCACATCATCGCCTTGGCAATATCGGCATCGAGGCGGTCAAACACCGGCTCACCCAGGCCCACCGGCACGCCACTGGCTTCAACCATGACCTTGGCGCCAATGGAGTCGCCTTCCTTTTTAATGGCGCGCAGCAGTTCGTCTAGGTCTTCTAACTTGGCGGCGTCACCACAGAAAAACGGGTTCTGCTCCACTTGGCTCCAGTCGGTAACCGGGCAATCAACATTGCCCATGGCCACCAAGGCGCCGCGAATACTGACCCCTTGTTCGGCCAGCCATTTTTTGGCGATAGCACCGGCGGCAACCCGCATGGCGGTTTCGCGGGCACTGGAACGGCCACCACCGCGATAGTCACGCAGACCATATTTGTGGTGGTAGCCATAGTCGGCGTGGCCAGGGCGAAACTGGCGGGCAATGTCAGAATAATCTTTTGAACGTTGGTCGGTGTTTTCAATAACCAAACCGATGGGCGTGCCGGTGGTTTTGCCTTCAAAGGTACCGGAAAGAATTTTGACCTGGTCGGCTTCTTGGCGCGGCGTGGTGTAGCGCGAGCTGCCGGGGCGGCGACGGTCTAAGTCGTGCTGGAGATCGGCCTCGGTTAATGCCAGCCCCGGCGGGCAACCGTCAACAATGGCGCCCAGTGCCAAGCCATGACTCTCACCAAAGGTGGTCACGGTAAAAATGCTGCCAAAGGTATTACCGGCCATGGTTACTCCTTGTAAAGACTGAACAATTCGGCGTGTTGGTCCAAGTCTTCCTTGGTGATCAAGAAGACGCCGCTACCGCCACGTTCAAATTCCAGCCACACCAGCGGCAATTCTGGGTATTGGTGATTCATGTGCACTTCGCTATTGCCCACTTCGCACACCAAGATACCGCCTTCTTTAAGGTATTTACCGGCATCAGCGAGGATACGATTCACCAATTTGAGGCCGTCGGTGCCAGCGGCTAGGGCAACAGCGGGTTCGTGCTGGTACTCGTCAGGCAGATCCGACATATCTTCGGCATCAACATAAGGCGGGTTAGTGACGATTAGGTCGTACTTTTCGCCTTCGGGAATACTGCGAAACAGGTCGGAATGAATAGGCGTAACCTGATGCAACATGCCGTGCTCTTCGATATTGCGCTCGGCCACCGCTAAGGCATCTTTGGAAAGGTCGGTGATGTCCACTTCCGCTTCGGGGAAATAATGGGCACAGGCAATACCAATGCAACCAGAACCGGTGCATAGGTCAAGAATGCGGGTAACCGGACGCCCGTCCAGCCAAGGTGAGAAATGGTTTTCAATTAGCTCACCAATGGGCGAGCGCGGAATAAGTACCCGCTCGTCCACGTAAAAAGGCATGTGGCAAAACCAGGCTTGGTTGGTGATATAAGGCACCGGTTTGCGCTCTTGAATACGCACCATAATGCGCTCAACGATACGCTGGCGCTCCGACACCGTTAGGCGGGCATGACGGGTGTCGTTGTCAATGTCCATGGGCAGATACAGGGTGGCCAACACCAGGGCGACCGCTTCGTCCCAGGGGTTATCAGTGCCGTGGCCGAAATACATATTCGCGGCACTAAAGCGACTGACAGCCCAACGGATCATGTCCTGGATGCTATGAAGCTCAGCAACGGCTTCATCTAAAAAAATCTTGTCCAATTCTGCCTCCCATTTCAGCCCGGCACCGTGCTGGGCTACACTATGGCCCCATGAAAAAGACACCTATCGACGACGATGAACTGGCGGTTTTCCGTGAAGCCATGGCCGGTACTCGGCCGCTGGCGCAGGATACCATAGGCCATGAGCGCCCGCGACGCCCTAAACGCCAGCAAATGCAGGATCAAAAGACCGCCCGCGAGGCCAGTTTTTATTTTTCTGACAGCTACCAACCGCACTTTGGCGACAACTGGCCAAATTATGTGCGAGAAGGGGTGTCGGCAGGAGAGTTAAAAAAGCTGCGCCGCGGCGACTATGCCCCGGAAATGACCTTAGACCTGCACGGCATGAACCGTGAAGAGGCCAAGCTTGAATTGGTGGCATTGATTGACAGAGCCGTGAAAGATCAGGTGTTCTGCCTATGTGTGCTGCACGGTATTGGTACTGGCACCCTTAAAAAACAGGTACCGAGCTGGTTAGCGCAGCACCCAAAGGTGCTGGCTATGCATTCGGCGCCCAGAGAATACGGCGGCCAAGGCGCCTTGTTAATGCTGGTCGATTCAGTCCACTGACGATAACTGACGCAGGCTGACCTCGGCCTTGCCCTCATTGATATCGATAACAACAATTTGGGCGGTAGCAAAAGCCAAAGGCACTGCCCCCGGGACCAGTTTTTCCACCAAATAAGAGACTAGCGGCATGTGCGAAACAATCAGCAGTCGCTCAATGTCGTTGGAGCCAGCCACTAAATCGGCTACCGCCTCTACATCACCGTCAGGGATGAGTTCGTTCAGTACCAAGCGCTTGGGGCTAGCATCTAGGGCTCTTACCACCGCGTCTGCGGTTTGCTGGGCACGTAGGTAGGTACTAACCCACAATGCATCGGGCTGCCAACCCTGGCTTTTTAGCCATTGGCCTTGCGCGGTCGCCTGCTGTTTACCGAAAGCGGTTAAACGGCGCTCGGCATCATGGGTATGCTGCGGCTCGGCTTCGCCGTGGCGCATTACCAGGATCTGCATGCTGAAACTCCAAAAAAATCTGGTCGCGCAGTGTACAGAATGGCGCTGGCGTTTCCAATCTTACAAAGGATGGTCATAATGAGTACTTCACCTTGCAACAGGGGCCGACGTGCATAAAAGTCCTTTTGATCACCGTACTTATCGACATATCACCCTGGCCAATGGCCTGCCGGTACTGGTGGTGGAAGACGCTAAGAGCCATAAGGCAGCTGCGGCTGTCGCGGTGCGTGTCGGGCATTTTTTCGATCCTCCTCACCGGGAGGGCCTTGCGCATTTCGTCGAACATTTACTGTTTCTAGGTACAGATACGCACCCGGGCGCCGGGGAGTATCAAAATTTTATTCAGCAAGCGGGCGGCAACCATAACGCTTGGACCGGTACCGAACAGTCGAGCTATTTCTTCGATGTTCAGCCCGAGCAATTTGCAGATGCGCTGTGGCGCTTTTCCCGCTTTTTTGTTTGCCCGCTGCTGCTTCCGGAGTCCGTTGACAACGAACGGCACGCCATAGACGCGGAATATCGCCTGAAACTGCAAGACGACACCCGCCGACTTTATCAAGTGCATAAAGCCGTGGTGAATCCGGAGCATCCTTTCAGTAAGTTCTCGGTAGGCAACTTAGAAACGCTGGCGGGCGACCCAACCGCACTCGCGGCTGAAGCCAGGGAGCTGTTTAACCGGCACTACCACGCAGGCAACATGACCTTAGTGCTCTATGGGCCACAATCTGTTGCTGAGCTGTCGTCTTGGGCCCATAGCTATTTCTCCGACATTGCCCAAGGGGATAAGGTTCCCGCGTTTTGGGAAGGCACCCGTCTTTATCAAAACCTGCCCTTCCAAGTATCGGCGAAACCGCTAAAAGAGCAGCGCCGATTGGCGGTTAATTTTCCACTGCCGTCGGTAGAAAACGAATATCGACAAAAACCACTGACCTTTATCAGCCACTTGCTGGGCCACGAGGGTGACGGCAGCCTGCTGGCCTATTTAAAAGAGCAAGGCTGGGTAGAAGCGCTTTCAGCAGGTGGCGGCATCAGTGGCAGCGGCTTTCGTGAATACACAGTGCAGTTTCTGCTCACCCAAGACGGTGAACAGCATCAAATGGAAATAGTCGAAGCGCTATTTGCGATGCTGGAGCTGGTAAAAACCCAAGGCTTGGAAGATTGGCGTTTTGTCGAACGCCAACGCCTTGCCGAGCAGTCATTTCGGTTGATGGAAGTCACCGAACCGATGGATTACAGCAGCCATCTGGCCGTTAACCTTTTGCAATATCCGCCGGATGATGTGCTCTATGGCGATTTTGTGATGAGCGAATTCAAGCCAGAACGTATTCGTTACTGGCTGGAATTTCTGACCCCAGATAATCTTCGCTTAGCGCTGGTTTCCCCTGATGTTGAAGGCGAAACCGAAGCCCCTTGGTACCACACGCCCTTTTTTACCCGGCCGATTAGCAAAGAATGGCTTTGCCGCTGGCACGCACCAAAGGTCTTGGCAGCATTGACACTGCCAAGCCCGAATCCTTTCCTAGGCGAAGCGCCTGATCCGGCGCCTATCGGCCATTTAACAGAACGCCCAGAAAAGGTAAAAGAAGGCCCCCATGTCAGGCTGTGGCATTGGCAGGACCCCGATTTCAGGCTGCCAAAGGGGCATTTGTATCTGGCGATGGAAAGCCCGCACGCCATGGCTACCCCCAAACACATCGCCATGACCCGCTTGTGGTTAGACATGGTTTCAGAATCGCTAACCGGCGAGCTTTATGATGCAGAGCTGGCAGGACTTAGTTGGCAACTTTATCCCCAGCAAGCAGGCATTACGCTGCAGCTAGGTGGCATTCTGGGCCGCCAACACCGCCTTTTTAGCCATATTACCGAACGGTTATTGGACCAAAACCCGCCCGAGCCAGTAATGGAAATGTGTAGGCGAGCCTTAATTCGTCAATACCAGTCGCTCAAACAGCAAAAGCCCGTTCAGCAACTACTTGCCGAACTAACGCGGCTATTACAACCCTCGCACCCCGGCTATGAACGCTTAGCCAAAGAAATGACGGCCATAAGCTATCAAGACTTGGTTGAACACCAGCAACAGGTGATCAACTCACTATTTGTTGAGGGTTTAGTGCACGGCAGTGCGCCGCGAGAAGAAGTAACACCCTGGCTCGACGAAGTCATGTCACGCGCCAGTGGCCAAGAACCGGTTCGCAAGGTGCTTAGTCTTTACCAACGCGGGCCGCTGCAGCGCACCTATGCAGTTGAGCACCCTGATTCTGCGATTTTGGTTTTTTATCAAGGACGCAGCGCCTCGGTGCGCGAACATGTGTTCTTTATGCTGGCGCAACAGGTAATGAGTGCCACGTACTTTGATGAACTGAGAAACAAACAGCAACTGGGCTATATGCTGGGTGTTAGCTTTTTTCCCATGCAGCGTCTGCCCGGTTTGCTGTTTTATATTCAAAGTCCTGTGGCGGGGCCGGTACAGCTGTTGGATGCCATTGATGACTTCATCAGCGACTTTTCTCTGTTGCTATTGGGCTTGAGTGAAAGCCAATGGCACAACACCAAAATGGCGCTACTCCACCAATTGATGCAACCCGATAGTGCGTTGGCTGACCGTTCTAGTCGTTTGTGGCACGCCATTGGTCAAGGCGACCTCACTTTTGATTGGCGCCAGCGTCTTGCCGAAGAAGTACACCGTTTTCAAAAAGCCGATTTTATTCGCTTCATGATGAAAAGGCTGAGAGCCAAGCAGGCGGATAGACTCTTGCTTGCCTCTGTTGGCCAACAGCATCGGCATCTGCAAGTGCTTGATGAAGGCACCTTTATCAGCGATGTAGGCGCCTTCAAAAGCGAGTCACGGCGCTACCACTGGCCGCTGGCAAGTAACAGTTAACTCGTCGGCTCCACCGCGAAAAACATGCACTAAGCGTGGAGCCAACGAGATATGTAGGAAAATGTCGACAAAGCGCATTTAACTCTTTGATGTAAAGAGTTATAAAGGTCTTCTAAACTAAAAAAATGCCTTGCATCGGAACCTAGAATGTTACGCATCGCCTCGTTACTTGCCAGCGTATGCTATTTGCTTTTGCTTACCGCCCTTCCCTGCGTCAAAGCCTTCGCTGACGATGCACCCGCTTCCGACTACTACCTCTACAAGACCATCAACAAAAGCAATGGCTTATCTCAGCTATCAGTATTCGATATCAAGAAGGATCAACAAGGGTATTATTGGCTGGCAACAGCCGGTGGCTTGTATCGTTTTGATGGGGTCTCATTAAAAAAGTTTGATTTATACCGCAGTAATGACGACGTATCACATTACATCAGGAATATATCCGTTGATGAAGCAGGTACCATCTGGGCAGGCACCCAACGTGGATTGATATCAAAAACTATAAATGAATCGACATTCTCAATTGTAAACAGCTTTCGCAATGAAACTATCTGGTCGATTCATTCTTTAGGTAAAGGTTATGTTCTTATCTCTACAGACAGTGGTCTTTGGCTATATAACGAAAAAGATAAAACAAAGACCCTAAAGTCAGATAAAAATCAAATAAAATCAATATATACAGGTGAAAAATCTATCCTTTTAGGAAGTTTTCGCAATGGTCTTATCGAAGAAACACTAGATTATCATGTAGTTAAATCAACAGAAGAGTTCGGGAAAAAGATAAATAAAATAAAAAAATACAATAACTATATTTATATAGCATCAGATGAAGGGCTTTTCAAACTAACTCCCGAACTTTTATTAGTGAAAAAATTATCATCAGGTAGTGTAAATGATTTTTTCTTAAAAGACGGAAATTTAATAATCGCAAAAAACAAAGGTCTTTTTGAAAAAGAAAAAAATCATAATGAATCAAAGGTTTTTGATGGTAAAGTATGGGCATTATTATCTATAAACAACTATTTTTTTATTGCTACCCATGCTGAAGGATTGAAAGAATACCATAAATACCCAGCTTCATTGAAAAATATATTACTACCCAACCTAGGAAAACAAGTTTATATTACTTATCTCGCCAAGCTGAATAATACACTGTATATTATTGATAATGAAAATTACCTTTACAAATATAACCTTAAAACGCGGCAGATAGAAAAATCTAAATCCCATGACTTTTTTTCTGTTTTTTCAAATGAAAGCAGCATTTTAATTTCGAAACAAAATGAAATTCAACTATTAAACGAGAGTCACTCAAGCGAAACTTATCATTTTAAAAACTATATAATTGATGCTGACTGGAGTGATAATTGGAAATTCATCGATGAAAAAAGGCAGCTATTCGAAATAGAAAGTGGAAGAATAGAAAAACTCCACCTGTCTAGCTCATGCGATTTTGGCTTCGTCAACTTTATAAAGTTTTTTTCAAAAAAAATATTTATAGGCGGTGAAAATGGACTTTGTAGATTTGATATACATGGAAACAACCCAGAAAAACTATCAAATGAACTTGTCAAAGAATATGCATTGATAAAAAATAATTTAATTTTCTTCTCCAAGCGCGGTTCAGTAATAAATTCAAATGGTAAAAAAATTAGCTCCCTGGATTTAAATGATAGTGAAGATCTTTATGCTTTAACATCAATACATTCAGAAAAAGATACTTATTTATTTACATCGACATCCAAAGGATTAAGAGTTTACTTAAAAGATGGGAATAAATTTAAGGCAATCAAGTTCTTTGACTCCCGATATCCGTTACTAAAAGAATATGTTGCAAACTCTGTCACAGATGACTCAAAAGACAATGTTTATTTTGGTGGAATAAAAGGCATATCAAAAATCAGTTTAAAAAAACTGAATAAAAGTATAGATGGCGGCCATTTATTAGTATCAAATCTAAAGATATACAATAAAGATAATCCGTCATTACTCAGCGTATTAAATAAGAAGCATCATCTACAGTTAGAACGTTATCAATATCCTTTTACATTTAGCATCGCCCTTTTAAATTACCCTTATCCAGACAAAGTAAAAATTCAATACAATTTATCTAGTTATGGTCAAGACTGGTATCACTTTGATGGTTTTAACTCACTTACTTTAAGCAACTTAGAGTCGGGAGTTCATTACCTTAAATTTCGGGCATTGGATAATAACGTTGTCGTTGCTAACTCCCCTGTTTACAAAATAAATATTTTACCTCCCTGGTGGCAAAGTACTACTGCATTTTTTATTTACTCTTTATTTTTACTGTCAGTTTTCATGTTGATTGCCTCCAATATAAATAATAGAAGGAAACAACATGCAAAAATATTAGAAAGTGAAGAACGTCTTAAGCTAGCCCTTTGGGGAAGTGGTGATGAACTTTGGGACTGGGATATCAAGTCTGGTAATATTTACCGTTCCAATATATGGAATACACTGCTACTACCCAATGATGGTTTTCGTGGTAAAGACGAAAGAAACAATATCTATAAAAATGACTTACCAAGGGTAAAATCAGCGTTAGAAGCTTGCCTTGAAGGCAATCAAGAAGAGTTTGAGGTTGCTTATCGCGTCCAGGACAAAAATGGGCACTGGCTCTGGATCCTTGACCGCGGCCGTGTGGTCGAATACGACGACAATGGCTTGCCACTGCGTATAACAGGCACGTTAAAAAACATCTCTCATTTAAAGAAAACAGAAGAGATGTTGAAACTTTTAGCGCGTTGCTTTACCAATATATCAGATGCAATTTGTATAGTGACACCTGATTTCATTATTCAAGAAGTAAATGACTCTTTTGTACAGATAACGGGAATTGGAAAAGAGCAAGCTATCGGAAAGCCTTGGTATTTTTCACTTTATAACAGTAGTTTTTTAGAACAAGTAAAATTAACTTTAGATCGCTATGGCCGCTGGCATGATGAAATAGAGGCTCAGCGCCAAAATGGTGAAATCTATCCTATCGATATCACCATCGATAAGGTCTTTGATGAAGAAAAGGATGACTTTAACTACGTTGCTGTTTTTTCTGACATTTCAGAACGAAAAGAAAAGGAAAGAGAACTTGAGCGATTAACAAATACCGATACCCTAACTAGTCTGCCGAACCGTAGCCTGTTCATGAGCACACTGGCAAGCTTGGTAAGAAAAGCCCAACCTTTTGCACTATTGGTTTTAGATCTTAATAACTTTAAACAAATAAACGATTCACTGGGCCATCAATTTGGCGACAGACTACTGATAGAGGCCTCTGCCAGATTAAATAAATCCATGCAAAGCTATCATACCCTCTATCGATTGGGTGGAGACGAGTTTGCCGTGCTCATTGAAAATGCAACCAAGCTTGATGAAGTAACGCGACTTGCGATCGACATGCACCAGCAGCTCTCACAACCCATTCATATCGAAGGGGAGGAGCTAAACATGTCATGCGCTATTGGGGCTGTGATTTACCCTGATGACGGCGCTACACCAGAGTATCTGCTTCGCAACGCGGATGCGGCCATGTATCACGCTAAGCATGAAGATAATAAAAGCTGTCAATTTTTCTCATCGTCAATGAACGAGCAAGCTAATGCCCGCTTAGCCATTGAGAATCGCATCAGAAAGGCACTTAGGGAAAACTTGTTTGAGGTTTACTATCAGCCGAAAGTAGATACTCAAACCAGTCGCTGTAATGGTGCTGAAGCGCTGTTACGACTACCCGATGGCAAGGGTGGTTATATCTCTCCCGTTGAATTTATCCCCGTAGCAGAAGAAAGCGGTCTGATTATCGAAGTGGGAAATTGGGTTATGGAAGCCAGTTGCCAGCAAGTGAAAAAATGGTATGACCAAGGCATGTTTCCAGGCCGCATAGCCATTAATCTCTCGGCCAGGCAATTTAGGCATAGCGATCTTATTAGTGTGATTGACGATGTATTGGTTCGTACTGGCCTACCCACTCATATTTTGGAGCTTGAAATCACTGAAGGCGCCATGATGGAGGACCCCAAGCGAGCTATCGCTACGATGAACCGCATGCGAGAGCGAGGCATTACGTTGGCAATGGATGATTTTGGAACTGGCTATTCTTCCCTTTCAAACCTCCGCCAATTTCCCGTCACCTGTATCAAAATTGACCGCATTTTTGTCAAGGATTTGACGACTGATGAAAGTGCTAGAAGTTTAACAGAGGGTATCATCCATCTTGCCAGAACACTGGGCTTACACGTGGTTGCTGAAGGGGTGGAAACCATAGAGCAATTAACGGAGCTGAAGGCCTTGCAATGCCCTACCTGTCAAGGCTTCTTATTTGGTAAACCTATGCCTGCCGATGAATTTGAGCAAAAGCTCAATAACAGAGGTGGCCTACTGGGACCAGCTGATGTAGTGGACCTAAAACGTTAAGACATTGGCACGATATCTGCTTTAGCAAAGAAGTTAGACATCTGCCAATAAACAACTGATTTTGGAGACATACATGTTTAGTGTTGCTTTACTGACCACCGTTCTCAATATTCTGTCCCCCACCACTGCGACTACAACGACCAGTGCCACTACCACAACCACCGATAGCACTGCTGTCATTCTGATTGATGACCGCATCTCGCAGTGAAGAACGTCTAAAAAAAAGGTTATTAAGGGCCATTTGGGGCTTTAATAAAAAACGGCACGTTCACTTACCAAAGGGACTTGAGACACTACCGATTGTTGTTACACCAGCAAATAGGTGGTGGTCGTAGTAGTAAAAAGGCGCTTAATTAAGCGCCTTTCTTTTAAGCTTTTAACCACACGCCTGAATAACCGCAAACCTGCCGAAACCAAATTTGCTTTTTAACCTGCAACAGTGGCCAGGCGATAGGCCCCAATAGCAGTCCTGCCAGTGCCCATTGTTTAGGCTCCAAGCCGCCTTTAATGGCATCAACATAAAACAAAAAGGCAAAAGACAAAGATATAAAAGGTAACAACAAGAATGGCATCAGGCGTCTCCCAAACGAGGTGTCTAGCATACCATAGTGTCGATTTTATGAACAAAAAAGGGGCTCGAAGCCCCTTTTTTTAGTCTTGATAAAAGCCGGTCCCCTCATCTGCCATCCGCACCAACAACGGGCTGGGCGCAAAGCGGGCACCAAAGCGTTCTTCCAATGCTTTAAGCTTGCCAACAACAGCTTTGGCCCCCAGCCTATCCATATAACGGAAAGGGCCACCAAGGAAGGGAGGGAAACCAATGCCAAAAATGGCACCGATATCACCATCACGGGCATTATTGATAATGCCTTCATCCAAGCACCGAGCCGCCTCGTTGAGCATTTGCATTATGGTCCGCTCAACCATGGCATCGGCAGCTAGTTTGCTGGCAGGCGTCACCCCAAGCACCTTGTAAACAGACTCGTCTACCGGCTTTTTAGGCGCTTTCTTAAACGGATTCCAAGACTTAGGCTGATTGGTATACAGATAAAAACCTTTTTGAGATTTCTTGCCCTTACGGCCATCTGCAAGCAGTTTGTCAAAGGCTTCAGGTGTTTTAAACCGCTCACCCAGCTCCTTTTCTAAGATTGGGGCGATTTTAGCACCAACATCAATCCCCACTTCGTCTAACAGCGTCATGGGGCCAACCGGCATACCAAAATCTTTGAGGGCCTTATCCAGTTTTTCAACCGGCTCACCTTCCATCAATAGATAAGCGGCCTCACTCATATAAAGGCACAGAATGCGGTTTACATAAAAACCAGCGCCGTCTTTCACCACTATCGGGGTTTTACCCTGCCGACGGGCAAAGGCAACAGTGGTAGCAATGGTTTGTGCAGAGGTCTTATCGTGAGCAATCACTTCGGCCAGCGGCATTTTGTCCACGGGCGAAAAGTAATGCAGACCAATAACATTTTCCGGGCGCTCTGCAGCTTGTGCGATCTGCGCAATGGGTAATGATGAGGTGTTAGACGCAAAAATAGTGTCGGGGCTGCAATTTGCCTCAACATCCTTAACCATTTGATGCTTAAGATTTAAATCCTCAAATACGGCTTCAACAACAATATCCACGTCATGAAAGCCGCGATATTGGGTATCACCGCTTAGCATCATCATCTGCTTTTGGGCTTGAGCTTTGGTCAGATGCCGGCGCTTAACCTTCTTCATCAAAAGGTCGTAGCTGTATTTAAGAGCGTGGCTAATACCTTGGTCACCAATATCTTTGATGCGAGTAGGAATGCCCGCTTTTATCGCCGTTACATTGGCGATGCCGCCCCCCATCAATCCACCACCAAGCACGGCAGCTTTATGCACCTTCTTGGGTTTAACACCGTCGGCCCCTGTCTCTTTCTTCATTTGGGTAGTGGCAAAAAAGAGGCCACGCAGCTGTTTGCTCTGGGGCGTTTTCACTAACTCGCCAAAGCTTTTGGCCTCTAGCGTCAGCCCGGCATCCATCCCGTCGGTCATCCCAACACGCACGCACTCAAGTATTTTCAGCGGCGCCGGGTAATGGCCGCCAGTTTTGCGCATAACGGTTTTATGAGCTTGGTCGAACACCACATTACGGCCAACACCGTTATCTTCCAAGAGTTTGTCTTTCAATGACTTTTTAGCGTTATGGCTGGGTTTGCCTTTTTGAGCCAACGCAGCGGCAACCTCTAAAAGCACCGACTTAGGCACCACATCATCAACCAGCCCTGCTTTCAGTGCCTGCTTGGGGCGAAGCTGTTTGCCGGTTAGCATCATATCCAGCGC